>NZ_JBSZCK010000045.1:0-86343 GCF_054166905.1 Mongoliitalea sp.
AATAATCAGCCACTAACATCACCTTGGAAGACAGCGGGCGGTTCCGAGTAAATAGAAAGTTCAGTATCTTTAAGAAGTTCAGAGTAGATTGGAAGGGAACGTTTCTAATTGCCCGCCGTCTCCAAGCTGAATCACGTTATGGGCAATTCTAAGAACCAAATGAAGTATCCTGCATTTAAAGCACAAATTTTTATACCATCAAAAGGAATCAATTGGAGGATCAATTCATCTAGGTTAATGTATGGAGGTTTTATTTTGCTAATAACAATTGGTTTTATTGCTAGTCAGTTAAGTTTAAGTTTATCCATAGATTTTTTAATTCGAGCCCTACTTTTTTCATTATTGGGATTGATTCTCTATGCAAGCTATTGGGGTGCTAATGAAAATGAAAAGAAATTCGGAAAGTTAGAAGGTGAAGTGAGAATCAGTTTAGATTCGATAGATTTAAATAATACTAAATACTTCTGGAGTCAAATAGATCAAGTAAAATTTTGTGTTTTTGCAATACTTGGTGAAAAGTTGTGGCCTGATACTTATCCAATTGCTAGATATTACGGAGGTCCAGCTTATTCTCAAGGAGTAGATAGTTTCATAGAATTCAAATTTGATGGCGATAAAGTTAAAGTCTTTTTCCAATTAGAAAGTCCTTCACAGAAAGTTGAGCTAAGTAGAATGATACGGTTACTATTTTTTAATGACCGAATTGATCTCTCTACTACCTACCTAGGATTAAACTTGGAATATAAAGAGATTCAAGAACTCAAAAAGGCCAAAATTAAGTATCTTGAAAACCAGCAATCAAAGTATAGTTCATGAAGCAAACAGGTGAAATAGTAATTTATCAGTCAGGGCAAGACGCACCTACTATTCAGGTGCTTTTTGAAAATGACACCCTTTGGTTGGATCAATATCAGATTTCTGAATTGTTTGGTACAGATCGGACATCAATAGTCAGGCATATCCGAAATATTTACAAAACTTCTGAATTGGATGAAAAGACAACTTGTGCAAAAATTACACAAGTTCAACAGGAAGGAGAAAGAACGGTAAAGCGACAGATAAAAATCTATAATTTGGATCTGATTATTTCTGTGGGTTATCGAGTTAATTCCAAACAGGGTACAGCCTTTAGAATTTGGGCCAACAAGATCATCAAAGATCATTTGGTGAAAGGCTATACGATAAACGAAAAGAGGTTACTGGAGCTTCAAAAAACAATTAAACTGGTTAATAGAACAATCCAAAGTCTTGGTTCAGACGATCAGACTAAAGGTATATTTGAAGTTTTATCCGAATTTTCCACTGCTTTGGATATTTTGGATGATTATGACCATCAAAGACTAGGCATATCGGATACCCCCATAGTAGCAACTTTTAGAATATCCTACAAGGAAGCAAAACATGCTGTGGATGAATTAAAGAAAAGATTCGGTGGGTCAAGTCTTTTTGGAAATGAAAAAGATCAATCTTTTAGGGGTTCGATTTCAGCCATAGACCAAACATTCGATGGAAAAGAACTATACCGAAGTTTAGAAGAAAAAGCTGCTCACCTTTTATATTTTGTTGTCAAAAACCATTCATTTTCAGATGGAAACAAAAGAATTGCAGCCTGGCTATTCATTTGGTATTTGGAAAAGAACAAAAGTTTGTATTATCCAGATGGTACTAAAAGAATCAGTGAAAACGCATTGGTCGCTTTGACTTTGTTAATTGCTGAAAGTAAACCTGAAGAAAAGGAAATGATGATTAATGTAGTTGTAAATCTTATAAACAGATCATAGAAATAAGAAAAGCCCATAACATCACCTTGGATACAGCGGGCGGTTCAGAGTAAATAGAAAGATTAGTATCTTTAAGAAGCTTAGAGTAGGTTGGAAGAGAACGTTTCCAAATGCCCGCCGTCTCCAAGCTGAATCACGTTACAGGCAAGCTTAAAGAGACGACACTGCAATGAAAGAGAGAATTGAAAATATCGTTTATGACTTTTTTGTAGCCTCTTCGGACTTCAACGGAATCCCTTTGCGTAATATTTCTGAAAAATTAAACATTGACTATGAAAATTCAATTGATATTATTAAGGAATTAGTTAGGGACAGAATTGTTTCAATTCAATCAAGCACTAATCCACATATTATTGGTTTTCAACATTATCCAATCGACAGTCAAATTCATATTTTAGAAGAAGCAAAGAAGATAAAAGAAGTTGTTCATTCATTTGGGGAAATTACAATTTCATCTGAGGATACCGAATATCCTATTTGCCTTTACCCTAGCAAAAGTTACCTTCAAAAAAAACGAAATTTAGCCGAATTTGGCAATGCACTTTACACAAAACAACTTGCACTTGCGGAGCCACACTTAACACCAATTTTCTTTGAAATTGAGGTTTTAGATAGATATTTCAATGACCCAAGGTTTGATTTCAAGTTTGAAGATTATTCAGGTCAAATTTCTTGCTTATATGACGAAAAAGAAAATCCAATTGTAAGAGAAGAAGACCAAATATTTTTAAAAACCTTCGGATTAGGTTTTGATGAAAATGGTGATAGGTTAGCGGTCGTTTATTTAAGATATTTAAAAGATTTAACACCTGAACATCAAATTTATTGGAAAAGCAGACAGAAAACAGGGAACTGTAAAATGCTTGAAGAGTATCATCAAAATACGATTCAAGGTAACTGGACTTTTTCATATTCTATCTTTTCTGGATTTATTGGAGAGCAAAAATGTATTAATGACTTGACTGAATTAATCTTTACAAAGCCTTTATTTAGAAAGTCCTTTGAAAAAGAAAACAGACCAAAAGAATTTACGTTTTTCTTTACACCAACATTAAAAAACTATAATGATTTCATCTTGTTACTTGACAAAATGATTTCCGAAAATATAAATAAAGACTTTTTTGAAGGTAAAGTTGATTTCTTTGAATTTAAAGAATTAGAAAACGGATTAGTTGAAAGACAATCAAAAGGAACTCTTCAATTATTTGAAGAATGGCTGACTTCTGTTTTTAATGTAAAAGGTGATGGAACAGTAAGTGAACTTTTTAAGCCTCTTAGAAAAATAAGAAAGGAAAGACAAAGTCCGGCACATAGAATTAATGAAAACCAATACGACAGACAACTTATTGAGAAACAGAAAATAATTATGGACGACATTTATTCAGTATTTAGAAATTTAAGAAATATATTTCATCAACATCCAAAAGCAAGAGATTTTGAAATACCTGACTGGCTAGAAAATGGAAAAATCAAGACATTCTAAAATAAAGCCAGCCTGTAACAGCGTGTATAAGAAATAGCGGGTTCAGTGCTAAATCGAAGGTCAGTGCTTTTAATGAAAGACAGTGCCAAACCGAAAGTGAAGTGCTCTTTAATCCGCTACTTCTCATACACGCAAAACGTTATGCCTCATTGAAAAAGGACAGCCAACCGCACAAATGGCACATTTGGTTTTTACCGACACACAGCCTAATGCTAAAAAACCAAAAGAGCCATTTTTAGACAACGCACCAAGACTATGAATAATTAAAAGACAATAAAGTGACATCAAAACAAATATCTTTCTTAAATTTGACACAACTTGACAAATCAAAATTTGTACAATGAACTCACTTGGAGAAAAAATAAGAACATTACGTGAATCTAAAGGCATACTGCTTAGACAGGTTGCTGCATATTTAGAAATCGACACCGCTTTGATTAGCAAAATAGAAAGAGGCGAAAGACGACTAACAAGAGGTCAAGTAATCAAACTTGCAAATTATTACAATGTAACAGACGAAGAGTTGCTTACTCTTTGGCTTAGTGACAAAGTTCTGGATATAATCGACAGCGATCCATTCGCAATGCAAGGATTAAACAAAGCAAAAACCATATTAAAGACAATGTTATGAACATAACCAATAAATATTTTATCAGAACAAAAGGAAAAGCTGAATTCAAAACATATCATTTGATTAATGCAGAGACATTTGATATGCTTGAAAATTACTTTAGTTCGGAAAAAGAAGCTAAAAAATATGCAGTTAAGAACTCAATAGAAATTGTTGAGTTTGTTGAAACCTTTGAAAATGAAACGAATGAAAAATAATTTAGATAAATCAGCAAAGCCATTTTTAAAATGGGCAGGCGGAAAAACACAACTCATAACAGAGATTGAAAAGTCATTGCCGTATGAAATTACAAATAAAAATTTCACATACATTGAACCCTTTGTTGGAAGTGGTGCCGTTTTATTTTGGATGCTAAACAACTTTCCAAAATTGGAAAAAGCTGTTATTAATGACATAAATGAGGATTTAATAAACACCTACAGAATCATAGCTTCAAAACCAAAAGAATTGATTGCAATTCTCCAACAATTACAAAATGAATTTCATTCTTTGGAAAACAAACCCGAAGAAAAAAAAGAGTACTATTACCAAAAAAGAGAATTGTACAATACAAGAAAAGAAGAACAAAGCGGACAAGCCGCTTTGTTTATTTTTCTCAATCGTACTTGTTTTAACGGTTTGTATCGTGTAAATAAAAATAACGGATATAACGTGCCAATGGGAAGTTATAAAAAACCAACCATTTGTGATGATAAAAACATCTTAGCAGTTAGCAATGCTTTGCAAAAAGTTGAAATTCTTTGTGGCGACTACGAAAAGACATTAAATGAGGCAACTACAAATTCATTCTTCTATTTCGATCCACCTTATAAACCTTTGAGCAATACATCAAGCTTCAACTCTTATGCAAAAGATGAATTCAATGATGAAGAACAAATTCGTCTACGAAATTTCTGCTCAAAATTGGCAAAATTGGGGCATAAATGGATGCTAAGTAATTCTGATGTAAAAGGTAAAGACACTAATGATAACTTCTTTGACGAGATATATTCAGAGTTTTCAATTTCGAGAGTGAAAGCAAGAAGAAGTATCAATGCAAACCCTGAAATTCATTATTGGGGCGTTTCCCTATCGGGGCGGGCTTTCCGTTGCAATCTTTTGTTCGTTCCTCACAGAAGGATTTTCACTTCAATCCCTAACGCAAAATTCGCTGCATAAATGAATTTGAGTTTCAACACAAAACTTGCGGAAGGATATTCAAGTAACTCACAAATTGCAAGAGTTCTAACCGAAAATTGGGTGAAAGAAAATTCGTATTGCCCTTGTTGTGGGGAAGTTCCATTAAATGAATTTGAAAACAATCGACCTGTAGCAGATTTCTATTGTAAAAAATGTGCTGAAGAATTTGAATTGAAAAGTAAAAACGGAAAATTTTCAACAACAATTAATGACGGAGCTTATTCAACAATGATTGAACGAATAAACTCAAATCAGAATCCAAACTTTTTCTTTTTAACTTATTCGAAGAATTGGTCAGTTGAAAACTTTTTAATTATTCCAAAACAATTTTTTACACCTGAAATCATTGTAAAACGAAAACCACTTTCTGCATCAGCAAAACGTGCAGGTTGGATTGGATGTAATATTGATATTTCAAATGTTGCAGAAGCCGGCAAAGTCTTTCTGGTAAAAAACACTAAGATTATAGATAGAAAAGTAGTTGAAAATTCATTCAATCAAACATTGTTTTTAAGAGAAAAATCAAGCGATTCAAAAGGTTGGATTTTAGATATAATGCTTTGTGTTGATGCAATCAAAAAGAATGATTTTACTTTGGACGAAATCTACCGGTTTGAAAATAAATTAAAACTAAAATATCCCAATAACAATTTCATTAAAGACAAAATCAGACAGCAACTTCAAGTACTGAGAGACAAAGGAATTATCGAGTTTGTTGGTCGAGGAAATTATAAAAAAGTAAAATATGGAAACATTTAAAATTGAAGTAAAAGAAACGCTTTCAAGGATTATTGAAATTGAAGCCAATTCAAATGAAGAAGCCCTTTTAAAAATTGAAGATTTGTACAAAAATCAAGAAATTGTTCTAGATGCCGATGATTTTATTGAAACCGAATTTCTAAAAATTCAAGAATAATTATGTCAGACCTAGTTCCCCATAACTCTGATTTTATTTTATATACTTCACAAGATGGTGAAGTACGAGTTGATGTTTTTGTTCATAACGAATCAGTCTGGCTTACTCAAAAAGCAATGCAAGATTTATTTGATAGGTCAAAATCAACTGTAAGTGAACATATTAGCAATGTTTTTAAGGAAGGAGAATTGGACGAAAATCAAGTTGTTCGGAAATTCCGAACAACTGCCGATGATGGAAAAGATTATGAGGTTTCTTACTATAATCTTGATGTTATAATTTCTGTTGGTTACAGAATCAAATCTCAGAGAGGTACCCAATTTCGAATTTGGGCAACTAAAACACTCAAAGAATTTATTATCAAAGGATTTGTATTAGATGACAAACGATTGAAGCAAGGAGGTCAAGTTTTTGGCAAGGATTATTTTGAGGAATTACTCGAAAGAATTCGGGAAATCCGAGCTTCTGAAAGACGTTTTTATCAAAAAATTACTGATATCTATGCTGAATGCAGTATTGATTATGATGCAAATTCTGAAACAACTCAAAATTTTTACAAAACAGTTCAAAATAAACTTCATTGGGCAATTACAGGAAATACAGCTGCTGAAATCATTGAAAGTAGAGCAAATGCTAACAATCCTAATATGGGCTTAACTACTTGGAAAAATTCGCCAGATGGAAAAATTCTAAAGTCAGATATAAACATTGCAAAAAACTATTTATCGGAAAAGGAAATAAGCGAATTGAACAGACTTGTAGAACTTTATTTGAATTTTGCTGAATTACAAGCAGAAAGAAATATTCCAATGAAAATGAATGAATGGGTTGAAGCATTGGATTCATTTTTAAAAATAAACCGTTACGATTTATTAAATAATCCTGGTAAAATATCTCACGAGATGGCAATTAAAAAAGCGGAATCAGAATATTCAAAGTTCAGAATAATTCAAGACCAAAAGTTTATTTCTGATTTTGACAATCAAATTAAAAAAGTAAGAAAAAAATAAGAAAATGAACAATAACCAAACTTGCTCTCATCAAGGAGTTGCCCCAATAAACTTAAAAGATTGTTTACATTTGGAAGTTTCGGAAGAAATATGTCCGGTTTGTGCTTATGAAATCGGCTTTCTTGAAGGATGCAGTAAAAAATGGAATAATTTTGAAGAATATATTTCTTCAGAACTTCAAAAAACAAAATGTAGTATTGGTACTGAATTCAGTAAATCAAAATTTGAAATAATAGAAAATAATAAAAGTGAGTTTGTAGAAGGAATTTGCATTGCATGTGCATTTAAACTTGGTTTTGAAGCTGCAAATAATTATTTTGAACTAGACCAAATTCAATTGGAAAGAGTTGAAACACCTAAAACGATTCCAGTAAAAATTCTTGGTTGATAAAATGAAACCAGAATAATATGGCGTTTCGCCCATTTCACTTTTAGCAGAGTTACATCATAGCCAAGCAGGTAGTGGAAGACATCGTTGTCCAACTTGTGCATATGAGCAAGGTTTTAATTTAGGGAGCAGTGGTAATTGGCATAGCTATGACGAATATTGTAACTCTTTAGAGGATTCAGAAATTTGTCAAATTGGGTCAATTGCTCCTTCTCATATTCTATCTAACCTTGGCGACAATCAAGGAGGAACTGGAAGACACAAGTGCACAAACTGTGCGTTTAAGCAAGGTTTTGAAGTTGGTGTTTTAGAAAATAGTATTCAAGGCATTACTATTGAGGTTGTTTCTGCTCCTAATCCTAAAGAAAACCAAGTCAATTCAATTATTACCCCTTCAAAGATAGATTTCATTGAAAAAGAAATTAGAAATAAACATCTTGGGTTGCTTGGTGAATTATTTATTCTTAAGAGTGAGATTGAATTTTTAAAATCAAATGGTAAAGCTGATTTAGCTGACAAGATTCAACACGTTTCAGTTGAGATTGGAGATGGTTTGGGGTTTGATATTTTGTCATACGATCTTTTGTGAAACGAAAAAAAAATCGAGGTTAAAACAACAAGAAGTGACATTTCTCGACCGTTCTATTTAACAAGAAACGAATTAGAAGTTTCATCTAAAAACCCTGAAAATTATTTTTTATATCGCCTATTTGACTTTGATTCAAATTTAAATAGAGGGAAGTGTTATGTAATTGCTGGCGACTTGACTAATTCTTTAACATTAGACGCTTTAGTATTTATTGCCTATCCAAAACCAAACAAAAGTAATTAATGCCAACGCTTCGTAGAGTCATACACATTTGCAAGCCATAACAAGCCAAGGTCAATCCAAAGCTTGTAAAAGAGTATGCCTACCCAATCGCACCACAGACAGACCAACAGACGACCGAGAAGAACAACGAAGGCATAACAGGCGTTTGGCTCAATGGCGGGTGAAGTGGTTAATTGAACATTCTACCTCGCATCAACTTTTGTGGTGTATTGACAGTTTTGTGCTTCGAAATCCGCCACTGCGCCAAGCGCCACAACGTCAGGCTGTGAAAAAACTTTCAGTTTTTTGAAAAAAGTGCTTTTCTGAGGCGTATAGGGGTTTCACATGAACCAACTCCTGAACCTCGGTCAATCTTTCCTTTAGGTGATTAGTTTTTATTTTTAGGTTGTTATTGTTCAATAAGGCTTTGAATAGGCTAAAAAGGCTTGATTTGATAACAAAAGAAACCCTTTCGAAGTCGGGTTTCCAGTTTTGGATTATCAGGAGGAGATCAGGTACTCCGAGGATGTTGATAGTCCGTTTGAGGTTATAGACGGTCATGATGTGTGCAAACTCACCATTTACTTTTTCCAATCCCCGTAGGTCGGTAAAATTAAATCCCCATTTCCTTTTGGCAGTTCCGAAGATGTGTTCGATGATCATCTGGCGCCTTTTGTAGAGCTCTTTGTTTTCTTGTAGGTTTTTGAGGTTTGCTTCTACGGCCTCTGCATATTCGCTTCTTTCTATTTACTCATGTTAGTAAATTTTTTTAATGGCATTCGTGATTCGCTTCGCTTAATTCTCTACCACCGTCCTTTCTTCCAGTACAGAGGTGTTTTACAGGGCATGTTTTACAATCAGATGTTCTATATTTTTTGTATAAGTGGCTGTCCCTTTCTCTGGTTTTTTTATGCACTGTTCCTGTTGTTGTCAGTGTTTTACCCTCAGGGCATGTGTAGGAGTCATTAGCTGGATTGTAGGTGAATTTTGTAACGAGATAGTTTTCTGTGGTTCCGAATTTATTGGAGTTGACGATTTCGTTGGGAGCTACGATGGTATGGATTCCCTTGTTCTGGCAATTTTGTAACTCTCTTCCGTTGTGGTATCCTTTGTCGGCTAATACAGTAAATCCATCAGAGGAGAGGTTTTCTTTAGCTTCGGAAGCGATGTCATGGAGTGCATTCCGATCATTTCGGTTGATGACGTGGGTAGCTACCACAAGATTATGTTTGTCATCTACAGCAGCCTGAACGTTGTAAGCCACCTCGACTACCTGTCCCTGGACGAGCAAAGCTTTGGAATCAAGGTCGGTGGTGCTGATTTGTGTTTCACCGCTTTGGCTGAGTTTTTCCTGAAGGAGCTCGTAATTGATTTTACTGTTTTTGAAGTATTGGATTTTTTGTTCGATGAGTTGTATGCTTTGCTGGGAAAGTTCGAGGCTATCGGCTTGGTCGAGTTGTTGGAGGTATTCTTCGAGTTTCTGTTCGATGTAGCTGAGGTGTCTATCTATTTTATTTTGGCTGTAGTTGTTTTTCTTGCTATTGGAAGCTCTGAATTTGCTACCATCGACAGCAATGGTTTTTCCGCCGATGAGACCTATATCATGAAGGAAGACGGTGTAAAGTTTAAAGCAGTTTTTGAGAGCTTTTGGGTTGTTTTTCCGAAAGCCTGTACTGAGCTTGTCGAAGTATCGGCGATGGAGTGGTAGTTTGGGGTAAGACCATTGATGAGCCATCTGACTTCAATGTTTCGCAGACATTCTTTTTCAAGTCTTCTGCTGCTGCGGATCCCATTGAAATATCCATAGAAGTAGATTTTGAGAAAGACTTGGAGCTCAAAAGAAGGCCTACCGTCGAGATGAGGGTTGGGTTGTTTGGGTTCCTGTTCGGGTTTGTCGGGTTTAGCGACGAAGCCGAGTAAGTCCAAGTCGAGTTTATTGATAAAGGAATCGATTACTCTGACGGGATTGTCCTTGGGTATGGCATCTTCCAAACTGGAGAAGGTCATTTGAAACCGGTCTATTCCTTGGATGTGGTTCATAGAAATAAGTTTGTAATCAACCAACTAACTATCACTAAAATTACTAATTTTAGATGAAAACCAGAACCGTTGAACTAAGAAAGAGGAGAGACTTTTTTCACGGTCTGACGTTATCGCTCAGTGTAGAAAAACCAACCATCAGAAAGATATTCAGGGAAAGATTAAATTTGTAGTGTAAAAATTATCAATAACTGCTAGTGACATCAGAATCGCAAAATATTGAGTTCAAAGTATCCTGGAGAGACGAATACCTAAAATGGATTTGTGGTTTTGCCAATGCGAATGGAGGTAAACTGTATATTGGTATTGACGATAAAGGCAAGGTTACTGGTGTTGAAAACCATAAAAAACTATTGGAAGATTTGCCCAATAAGTTTCGGGATATTCTGGGCGTGTATGCAGAAGTGAACCTTCAAGAAGAAATGGACAATTACTATCTTGAAATTATTGTTCCACGGTATGATGTGCCGATTTCTGTAAGAGGTAAATATTATGTGCGTACCGGAAGCACTCTTCAGGAAATAACTGGATTGGCTTTGAACGAATTTATTTTAAGAAGAACAGGAAAGACATGGGATGATATTCCTGAACAAAGGGCTTCCCTCAGTGACATTGATGAATCGAGCATTAAGCAATTTTTGAAAGATTCAAAGATCGTTAAACGAATAAATGTTGAAGACGATATCAGCATATCTAACTTGCTTGATAAATTGCGTTTGCTTGAAAATGGACATTTGAAAAGAGCAGCCATTGTCTTATTTGGAAAAGAGCCTGGGAAATTCTACCCGAACATGGCGGTTAAGATCGGTAAATTCGGGGAAACGGATGCCGACCTGAAATTTCATGAGGTAATAGAAGGTAATCTGATACAACTCAAAGACAGGATAGGAGAAATGCTTAACGCCAAGTTCTTCATTCACCCGATTGACTTTATGGGAATGCAAAGAGTGGAACTGGATGAATATCCAGTTGCTGCTGTCCGAGAGATGCTCTTCAATGCTTTAGTGCATCGGAACTATATGGGAGCACCCATACAAATTCGATTGTATGAGGATAATTTCAGTGTTTGGAATGATGGCGGTTTGCCAGAAGGAATTTCCGAAGAAGATTTAAAGAAAGTACACCGATCGAAACCCAGAAACCCATTGCTTGCAGATGTTTGTTTCAAAGCAGGCTATATTGACTCTTGGGGAAGGGGAACAATCAAAATCATTGAAGCTTGTAAAAATGCAGGGTTGCCTGAACCCGTTTTAAAAGAAGAACAAGGAGGATTCCTTAGCATGATATTCAAAGACCGATTTACCGAAGAGCAGTTGAAGAAGGCCGGACTAACTGTAAGACAGATTGAAGTGATCCTGTACACTAAAAAATATGGAGAAATTACTAATTCGAAGTATCAGGAGATAGCTGATGTTTCAAAAGCAACGGCTACGAGAGACATTAAGGAGTTAGAAAACAAGGGGTTATTAAAAAATATTGGGACAAAGGGATCGAGTGCAATTTACAAACTAGGAGTTGGCTCATAGTTGGCTCAGTTGGCTCACAATGGACTCAAGGTTGGCTCAAAGGATAAAACAAATGGAAGAATCAAATGAGCAGAAAAGAACACCGAGGCGATAACATCACCTTGGATACAGCGGGCGGTTCCGAGTAAATAGAAAGTTTAGTATCTTTAAGAAGCTTGGAGTAGGTTGGAAGGGAACGTTTCCAAATGCCTGCCTGGCGGCAGACAGGCCCGCCGTCTCCAAGCTGAATCACGTTGGACTCAATTCTAAAATGGCAAAGCAGAACCCATGGATATTTGGAATATTAGGTATAGGAATTTTTCTTTACCTCGCATGGAATAATTTTGAAATTCCTTTTGCTCCATGGACGAAAACGGCAGAGACAAAAGCTGAAATCAAAGATAATGCACTTGGGTATGGACCTAAAGGAATGGGATTTACTCAAATTATAACGATATCCTATCTGGTTGACGATTCGGTTTATGTTCAGAAGAAAAAACTTTCTCTGAGAATCGATAAAAAGGAAATTGGATCAAAGGTTTTAATTGAATATGCTGTTAGAGATCCAGGTAATTTTGAAATCAAAGGTTTTTTGAAACAATGAACTAATATTTTTATCAAAAAACTTTAACTTCCAATATGGAAACAGGTGAATTCATTTCTGAAATAGTAGTTTTCAAACCTTCCCAAGGGAATAATGAATTTGAAATCATATTGGATGGGGAGCATGATACAGTGTGGGTTACCGAACAGCAGCTTGTTGAGTTATTTGGCAAAGCTAGGAGAACGATTGGTGAGCACATCCGAAATATTTATAAAGAGGGAGAATTGGAAAAAGAGTCAACTTGGCGGAATTTCCGCCAAGTTCAAAAAGAAGGAGAAAGAAAAGTAAAAAGGGCAGTTTCAGCTTATAATTTGGATGTAGTGATCTCGGTTAGATACCGGGTAAAATCACCTGTTGGGATTGAATTTAGAAAATGGGCAACCCAAAGACTCAAAGATTACTTAGTGCAGGGTAATGCCATCACCAGCGAATTATTGAGCAAACAAGGTTAAAAAATAATTCAGCTAGAAAACCAACTTGATATTTTAAGGGAAAGAACATTTGAGTCACAAAGAGTATTGACTGATGGATTTTTGGATATTATTTCAAAGTATTCCAAATCTTTTGAATTGCTCAATAGGTATGATTCAGAAGATCTTCAGCTCGATAACCTTTCAAAAGAAATAATTTATGTCATCAACTATGATGATGTCAAGAAAGCCATTTACCAATTAAAGAGGGAATTGGTTCAGAAAGGAGAAGCCGGAGAGCTTTTCGGAAACGAGAAAGATGATTCATTCCGGGGAATATTGGGAAGTATCTCCCAAACGGTGTATGGAGAATTGGCATATCCAACCATTGAAGAGCAGGCAGCAAATTGCTATATTCAGTTGTTAAAGGTCATGCTTTCAGCGATGGAAACAAGAGAATTGGATCCTTTCTGTTTGTGTGGTTTTTGGAACAGAACAGTTATCATTTGGATGAAAGAGGAATAAGAAAAATAAATGAAAATACTTTGGTTGCATTGGCATTGGCAGTAGCACAAAGTTTACCTGAGCAAAGGGATTTGATAATTAAACTGATAGTAAACCTAATAAAAAACTGAGTCCACATCACCTTGGATGCAGCCTGCCTTCCGCAGGCAGGCGGGCGGTTCTGAGTAAATAGAAAGTTCAGTATCTTTAAGTAAGATTAAAAATTTGAAAACATACAAGTAGCAAAATGAAATTGAACGACTTAATAAAATCATACAACTGGCTAAGCGTTGAGCTGACTTTGCTTCGACTATATCCTGACCACGAGAAAATGCTTGACGAATACAGAAATGTGTTTGAAAAACTGAAAAATACAGAACCAGAAGAATATGACAAGTTAGAGATAATATTGACAGAATATGACTGCGACCCAAACTTTGAAAGCGACAATGAAACATACGTTGACGTTTCGGGACAGAAAAAAACACCAGACCCAAGCGACATTACAAACGGTTACGCAATAGAGTTTTTAAAGTGGAATAAATGGCTCGGAATGGACTTGGCAATAGAGACAACTAAAAACTTTTCGGACTTAGAAATAATTGCTCATTGCCTTTTCGAAATGACTTTCATTGACTATGACGAAGAAGCAATTCAAGAACAATTAAAATCACATAATGCCAGAGTGGAAGAATATAAGCGGCTAACAGGCGAAGAAAAGAAACAAAAAACAATTTCGCTTGATGAACTTAAGAGGCGATTTGATCAAAAATATAGGCGGCAGCTAAGATCACCTTGAATACAGCCTGTCTAGCGGAAGACAGGCCTGTTGAATCCAAGCTGAACCACGACATACGTCAATAGAAAGCAAAAATTGTATGAAAAAGCAAGTTTTAATCTTGACACTACTCCTGATTTTTAGCTCCTGTTCCCAAGACCTTGAATTAAAAATTCATGCAGGCGAAACCATGAAAGTAGGACAGCCAAATAAGTTGACAATTACTAGAAGTCAATCTGGGAACAATCAAATCAATAACTCTGGTCAGGATGGAATAATTTATTACCTATCTTCATTGGATGATAGTATACAGTTTAAAGAATTGGATAATGACACAACTAAAGCTTGTCAAGGAAAGGTCGTAAATGTTCAATCCAGCGGTAAAATGATGAATACATACGCGAGGACTATTCATTTTGAAGATCATGGTCAAGGAGATATTCTGGCGAAAATAGATTGCTATCCTAAAATGGTAAAATTCAACATGAAAGACAGTTTACTCAGTCTTCTATTAATCATCGAAGACGAAGATCATCCACACGTGCGGGATACAGTATCATTTAATCTTTCTCGGTAAGTCAATTAAATGATTGAAAGAGGGAGAAAAGAAGCAAAAAACCAGTTCGCTTGGAGAATGTAAAAAGCGATACGGTCAAAAGAAACATATGTTAATCAGAAAAGCTACTCCAGAAGATTCAAAGATTATCGCCAAATTGATCCTATTGGCAATGGAAGATATCGTATACCGTTTTATCGGAGAAGAGTCTTACGAAAAAGCCATCGATTTTTTAAATGGTTTAATCCATGAAAAAGGTAACCAATATTCATATGAATATTGCTGGGTAGCGGTAGCTGAAAATGACATTACGGCAGTTGCCCTTGTGTATGATGGTGCTAAATTACAAGAGCTGAGAAAGCCTGTAGCAGAAAGAATTCGAGCACTTTTTCAAAGAGATTTCACTCCGGAAGATGAAACACAGGAAGGTGAATATTACATTGATTGTGTTGGGGTCAATCCCAATCAGCAAGGCAAAGGCATCGGTACTATGGTATTTCAGTTTTTAATCGATGAGTACGTTCACAGAAAAGGACAAACCCTTGGATTGCTAGTCGATAAAGACAATCCTAAAGCTAAACATCTTTACCTGAAATTAGGCTTTGAAGCTGTTGGAGACAAAACATTGGTAGGGAAAGCGATGGAGCATCTTCAATACAGTAATAATCTATAAAAAATCTCTTCTTTTTAGACGTGGAAAAGAGGGAGGTTAGATAAAAACTGTAATTTTATTAGTTGTATGAGGGCCACATGGTAGGAATAATCCCCTTCAAATGTATGAAGTCGCTCGTTATCGTATATTTTCTAATCCTAACATGAGTTTTTATGAAAAAGCATCTAACCTTGTTGTTCATGATAGCTTCCAATTTGATTTTTGGTCAGGAGCTTATTACTGCAAGAGTAGTGGATGCCAAAACAGAAAAGCCTATTGATCAAGTGGTGATTAGTGTCGAAGGAGATTCTTTATTCACCACAACCAATCATCTTGGATATTTTCAGTTGCTGGTAAATCCCGAAGATCACTTATTGATTGAAAAAGAGGGGTACTTAACGAGTAAAATAAAAATACCTTCCGAAAATAAGTTTTTGATCAAAATTGAAAAATCCATACCCTCAAATGCTATAGTAATTTCAAATGAGTATGAAAAAGGAGTAGCATTAGACGGCGTTAAGATTGGTATTTGGGAATATTTTGACAAGCCCGAGGAGCTTTCCCTTATTGTAGATTATGATACTAGCAAAATACTCTATTTTAAGCCTGATACCTCAACTTATGCCATAAAGCACGAACATGAGTATGTAGAGATGAAAGCAGATCGTCCTGCCCGCTACATGGGTAGTATGCATGAAATGTACGGTATTATCCAAAGAAACTTGCTATTCCCTACGATAGCTAGAAAAAAGTCAACCGTTGGAACACTTTATGTTTTATTCGAAGTCGATATTACTGGGCAGGCACAAAATTTTAAAGTATTCAATGATATCGGTGATGGATGTGGAGACGCAGCCATCGAAGCAATCAAGCAAGTACCAAATTTATGGATTCCAGCAATGGTTGATGGGAATGCCTATGATTCGAGATTTGCTATTCCTGTTTCTTTTGGAATTCAATTAGATGGGAAATCAGTAGGTAAACCTAAAAAGACAAGTAAAGAGCCCTTGCCGATTTCCAAAATGTTAACAGCAGTGGAGGTTTTTGCGGTAGGAGTAGTCCAGGAAAAAAAAGAAGTAATGTTCTGATTACTAGTTGAAACGATATTCATTGACTCTTAAGAACCTTCATCGCCAGAACAGTTTCCATCAAGAAGAAGCTCGCAGATGAGTATAAAAGTGTATGCGATGAGTGAAACAGCAAGAAAACCACAACTTTCGAAGAATTGATATCAAGGATTTTAACAAGGAAATGAAAAGAAAAGACATCGCACCAGACTTTCTTGGGTTAGTGGCTTCAGGACAAGTAAAATTAGCCTTTGATTAATACGTTTCGAAAGACTTCAAACACCATAATCCCTATTTCAAAGGTGATGGTGTATCCCTCATGCAAGCTATGGAAGCTGATGCACGAGAGAACCCATTGAAAGTTTTCAAAATCCTACGCGTATTGGAAGATGGAGAACTAGTCGCTGTTCACTCCACCATTCAGCAAAAACCTGATGCAGACATGTTTGTGCTTGCTCATTTTTTTAGGTTTGATGGGAAAAAAATAGCAGAATTATGGGGTGTAGAGCAGGGAGTTCCGAAGGAGATGGAGAATGAGCATGGGATGTTTTAATCAGTGAAAGCTAATTTGGGTTAATCCACAAAAGTTTCTTTGATTACAGCCTTTACTTTCTCAATCGTACTGACTTGTAAAGTTTCTATGTTTTTAATTATTCTTTTCCGATCAATGGTTCGGATTTGATCGAGTGCTATAGAACCAGTAGTTTTTTGATTGAGTAATTGTACCCTTGTGGGATAAGGTTTTAAACTGCTGGTAATAGGTGCTATGACGATTGTTTGCAAAAATTTATTCATTTCATCGGGAGAAATAACTAAACAAGGTCTCGTCTTTTTCATCTCTGAGCCTACAGTTGGGTCAAGATTGACCCATATAATCATGTACTGAGTGATCGTCATTCTTCAATATCCTCATCTTCAAAAACATCATCTATCAAAAGTGAATCATCCCCTTGCTCATGCATTTCTTGGAAAGCAGCTTCCCAACCTTGTCGAGGTTTTGTTTTTGGTTTAAGAATGATTTGTTCATCTTCCAAGATGATTTCAACCCTATCAGTTATTTGATATTTTTCAAGGATGGTTTTTGAGAGCCGTATTCCCTTGGAATTCCCAATATTGATGACTGCTATTTCCATTTCAATACATAAATGTTGCTACAATGTAATTACAAAAAATCAGATTGCAAAAACTTTTAACTTTTTTAATCGTTCTTCATCTCACGCGCATTCGTACAAGGATTTTAATTGCTAAAGTTGTCATGTGTTTTTTTCTTCGGAAAAATCATTACATTAGAATTGTTAAACATTCTTATCTTTGTTACGTTATTAACTTTCGTGAAATCAAGCATCCAAATAGCTCTCCTCCTATTCTATGTGTTTTTCAACGCAGGCTTGAGCTATTCTATGCATTTTTGTGGAGATGACTTTCAGCGGATCAATGTTTTTGCTGAATACAAAACCTGCTGCGAATCTAACACACCCATGCCGGGTTGCTGCGAGGATATCTCAAATTTAGAGTTGCCTAACACTGATCAGCAATTATCCTATTTAGTGGATTTTCAGCCTCTTTTAGTTTATTTTCACAGTATTCATATCCCTTTTGAACTAGCACTTATTCCTGTTTTAGGAGAAGAGAAGACAGCTTTTGCTGATTCTTCCCCACCCATATTTCAATCTACCCCGCTTTATATTTTTTGTCAGGTGTTCCTGATATGATTTTTTACTCTAGTTAGAAAGGGATTGCCACAAAGGCACGAAGGCACAAAGAATAATTAAGATTTCTACTTTATAATCGACTGTTATAAGGACCTATCAGGTTTTACAAAATCTGGGAGGTATAGCCTATATTTTCCCATCCTTATCCCATTATCAAAGTAAAGATTTGCTTTGGGATTCAATATCCATAAGTATCCAATATCCATAATATCTGTTTCTATCACTCAAAAGATGTGCAGATGATTTAAGCTAAATTCAGAATTTATGCTAAATAATATCATCAAATTCTTCCTCGAAAATAAGCTGGTCACAGTAATTCTCCTTTTACTCGTAATAGGTTGGGGGATTGTTACGGCTCCGTTTAATTGGAATACAGGTTTCTTACCCAATGATCCTGTACCGGTGGATGCCATTCCAGATATCGGAGAAAACCAGCAAATTGTCTTCACCGATTGGATGGGGCGCTCTCCGCAGGATGTGGAGGATCAGATTACCTATCCTTTGACAACATCCCTCTTGGGAATGCCTGGAGTAAAGTCTATTCGAAGTACCTCGATGTTTGGCTTTTCTTCCATTTATATCATTTTTGAAGATGAAGTGGAGTTTTACTGGAGTCGTTCACGGATCTTGGAAAAACTTAATTCGCTTCCCGCTGGATTATTACCGGAAGGGGTACAACCCAAACTCGGACCAGATGCCACTGGCTTAGGGCAAGTCTATTTTTATACTTTGGAAGGTCGAGACGAACAGGGGAATCCCGCAGGAGGTTGGGATTTGCATGAATTGAGAAGCATCCAAGATTACTATGTACGTTACGGATTAGCAGGGGCGGAGGGAGTTTCCGAAGTGGCTAGCATAGGAGGTCATGTGAAGGAGTATCAAGTTGATCTGGATCCTGTGGCCATGAAGGCACATAATGTTTCCATGATGCAGGTGATGAATGCTGTCAAACAGTCTAACCTTGATATTGGTGCGAATACCATGGAAATCAATCAGGTGGAATTCATCGTCCGTGGTTTGGGATATGTGAAGTCATTGGAAGATATAGAGATGGCAGTGGTCAAGATGAGCAACAATGTTCCACTACGTATCAAAGACATCGCTAAAGTCAACATAGGGCCCGCAAGCCGGGCGGAAAGGGCAATCTTGGATAAAGGAGGTGCAGAAGCTGTTGGTGGAGTAGTGGTAGCACGTTATGGCGATAATCCCCTCCTTGTTATTGATGCGATCAAATCTAAGATTGAGGAAATTTCTCCAGGATTACCAAGTAAAACCTTGGAGGATGGCACCATCTCTAAAGTAACCATTGTGCCTTTTTATGATCGTTCGGGATTGATCAAGGAGACCTTGAATACCTTGAATGAAGCCATCAGCTTACAAATATTGATTACCATCATTGTCATCATGGTGATGGTTTACAATCTTCGTGCATCTTTGTTGATATCTGCACTCTTGCCTCTAGCCGTGCTTATGTGCTTTATCATGATGAAGTATGTAGGCGTAGATGCCAACATTGTGGCCTTATCTGGGATAGCCATTGCCATCGGTACGATGGTTGATCTTGGTATTATTCTGAATGAAAATATCTTACGGCACTTAGAAGACTCCGATGGTAAAAAAACCAAATTGCAACTCATTTATGAGGCTACTACAGAGGTGAGTTCGGCAATTTTAACCGCAGTGATGACCACGATCGTCAGCTTTTTACCTGTCTTTACACTTCAGGCAGCAGAAGGCAAACTCTTCGGTCCATTGGCCTACACCAAAACCTTTGCTTTGGTGGCTGCTTTGATTTTCACTTTAGTGTTTATGCCTGCCTTTGCCCATTGGGTATTTGGCGCATCTATCCAATCGAAAAACTATAAAACCCTTTTGAATAGCTTGATGGGGATAGCGGGATTGGTCCTGTTGTTCTACATTCCATGGGCTGGACTTGTATTGCTAGCATTTGCTATCAATCATCTGGCCCATCATTTCTTCCCTCAGCAGACGAAAGGGGGTATCTATAAAAATCAGATTGCCATGCTGATTGCAGTGGTGTCTGTGTCTGTTTTATTAGCAGTCGAATGGAGACCTTTGGGATTGACTCAATCGGTCTTTGCAAACTTCTTGTTTATTGGCTTGGTGTTGGGCTTGGTACTGGGTGTTTTTGCGTTGTTTATTCGATTCTATGCCAAGCTACTGCAATGGTGTTTGGAACATGCCCGCATTTTCTTGTTGATCCCGCTTACAGTTATCTTGCTTGCGCTCAATATTTGGCTGGGATTTGGAAAGATTTTCGGTTTTGTGGCTTCTGGCTTTGATACCCTTGGGGTAAATATCCGTACTACTTCGATTTGGTCGGGAATGGTCCATGCATTTCCAGGGATGGGCAAGGAATTTATGCCTGCACTCAATGAGGGCTCCTTTCTCTTGATGCCTACTTCTATGCCGCATTCCGGTGTGGAGGCCAATATGCAAATTGTCAAGCAATTGGATATGCTGGTACAAGCCATCCCTGAGGTAGAAATGGTGGTTGGCAAGGCGGGTAGGGCAGAAAGTCCCCTAGACCCTGCACCCATGTCTATGTACGAAAATATCATCAATTACAAAACCGAATATGTGCAGGATGAGAATGCCCGAAAACTGCGCTTCAAAGTAGACCGGGAAGGAAATTATCAAATTCTCGTCAATGGAAAAAATTGGTGGTATGATCGTGAGGATGGTGCTATATGGGATGAGGAAAAAAATTACATGGAAGAAACCCAGCGTAGGACAATTGCACGTACCATTGTCAACTATTTGGTGGCTGACGATAGAAAAGGGCAATATTTCCGTCAGTGGAGGGATGAAATTCGCACGCCAGATGATATTTGGGATGAAATCCAAGCAAGAACTTCCAATCTTCCCGGGGTAACTTCGGCGCCCAAACTTCAACCTATTGAAACCCGCTTAGTCATGTTGCAGACAGGAATGCGGGCACCTATGGGGATGAAGGTGTACGGGCCTAACCTAGAAACGATTGAGGATTTTAGCTTGAAATTGGAGTCTGTTCTGAAGGAAGTTCCTTCGGTGAAGGCGGAGGCAGTATTCGCAGATCGTTCGCTTGGGAAACCCTATTTGGAAATTGATTTAGATCGAACCCAACTGGGAAGATATGGTTTGAATGTAGCTGATGTGCAGGAATTTATTGAAGTGGCGATAGGTGGAATGACCTTGAGTACTACGGTAGAAGGAAGGGAGCGATATGCTATCCGTGCCCGTTATGCCCGAGAATACCGAGATGATCCGGAGGCCTTGAAGCGTATCTTGGTTTCCACTCCAAGTGGTGGTCAGATTCCTTTGGGGCAATTGGCCGAGATTAATTACCGTCCGGGACCGATGATGATCCGAGGGGAAAATACCTTTCTCGTGGGATATGTGCTCTTTGATAAAAGAGATGGTTTTGCAGAGGGTTCCGTAGTGGATGATGCACGTAATTTTATTCAGCAAAAAATTAACTCGGGTGAATTGGAAGTTCCGGCAGGGGTCTCCTATACCTTCTCTGGAAGTTATGAAAATCAAGTACGTGCAGAGAAGCGTCTCGCTATCGTGATTCCTTTATGCTTAGCAGTTATTTTCTTGATTTTATTCCTTCAATTCCGCTCCACGGCGATGGTTTTGATGATTTTCTCTGCGATAGCTATGGCTTTCTCGGGGGGCTTTATGATGCTTTGGCTGTATGGGCAGGATTGGTTCTTTGATTTCAGTTTCTTGGGAACCAATATGCGGGAACTCTTCCAAATGCGAACATTCAATCTCTCTGTGGCTGTTTGGGTAGGATTCATTGCCCTCTTTGGTATCGCAACTGATGACGGTGTGGTGATGGGAACTTACCTCAAACAGAGTTTTGAAAAGATCCAACCCGAAAATGTCAAAGAAGTGAGAAAAGCAGTTTTGGAAGCTGGACTGAAAAGGGTAAGGCCTTGTCTGATGACAACAGCGACCACTTTGTTGGCATTGCTTCCTGTATTAACCAGTTCCGGTCGAGGCTCCGACATCATGATCCCTATGGCCATTCCAGCCTTTGGAGGGATGACGGTGGCCTTGATATCGTTGTTTATTGTGCCGGTGTTGTATGGAAAGTATATGGAAATTAGACTTAAAAATAGAGATTAACTGTATTTAGATATTAGTTGATATTGGATATTGATAGATATTGGATTTGTACGCAAGAATTTTATTTAGTAGAAAACTCTTGTCGAAGAAAAATGATATTTAAAAGAAGATCAGAACTAATTATTGCGAGAAATGGAAAACAGGAAAGGTTATATAAAGCTGGAGGATTTGGAGCTGTATCAATTGTCCAGAGAGCTTTCTAGAAAAGCATGGGATATTTATTCCAAATTAACTTGGGAACAAAAACGTACCATGGGAGATCAGTTTATTGAATCCGCTGATTCCATAGGGGCAAATATTGCAGAATCCTATGGCCGATACCATTATTTAGACAGAATTCGATTTTTGTATAACAGCAGAGGCTCTAAGCTCGAGTCAGTCAATCATTGGTTGAGTATCATGCATGAACGTCAGATTGTTTCCAAAGAACAATTTGATGAGCTCAACGCAATAGCTGAGAAGTTAGGGCTAAAATTGAATAATTACATCAAGTCTATTTACAATTCTAAACATGAGTTGAAATGAAAAGGACCAAATCCAAATTACCGTTCAATACTAAATTGTGGAAAGATATTCGCAGCTCAAAACAATATCCACGAATATCTAATATCTATAAATATCCACTTCTTTATTTGCTATTTATTTCTACCATATTTCAATCAAATGCTCAATCTCTCGAAAACTATTTAGATATAGCTTCCGAAAACAACCCTGCTCTCCAAGCTTCCTTCAAACAATATCAGGCGGCTTTGGAGAAGACAAATCAGGTGAGTTTGGAGAATCCTCAGTTGAATATCGGTGTGTTTACGAGACCTATGGAATTGTTGATGGGGAATCAGCGGGCAGAGGCATCGGTGATGCAGATGTTCCCTTGGTTTGGAATGCTGAAGACACAAAAAGATGAGGCTACACTCATGGCAGAGGCCAAGTACGAGGAGTTTAGACAACAACGCAATCTTCTCCTATATCAGGTGAAGGAGACGTATTTTCAGTTGCAGCAATTGGAGAATACGCTTGAAATTACGATCTCCAATTTGGAGATTTTACGGTCTCTGGAACAATTAGCCGTTATCCGTTTTCAGGGTGGAAATACAGCTGAGGCCGTTTCCTCTGTTTCAACAGCAGTACGAAGACCTACGCGGGGAACACAACAAGGTGGTGGATCGGATGGAATGGGGATGGGGAGTAATGGAGCAGGAGGCTCCTCCGGTTCTGGTTCATCTTCAGGAAGTTCTGCATCCATGTCGAGTATGGGCTCTGGTGGAAGTTCGGGTAAACTCACCGATGTACTGCGTTTACAAGTGCAGATTAAGGCTTTGGAGTCTGATTTGCAGCAGTTGGAAGTGGATAAGCGGCCTTTAGTGGTGCGATTTAATCAGCTATTGGGTAGGGATAAAAATGAAATGGTTACTATGGAGCAACCGCTAGAATGCCGAAGGGATATGGATTGGGAGCTCGCTATGTTAGAGCAAATCTTAGCAACCAATCCCATGTTGCTGATGCTTGAAAAGGAGGGGTTGGCTTATCAAAAACAAGGTGAAATGGCCAAACTGGAAGGAAAACCTATGTTTGGGCTGGGGCTGAACTACATGGTTTTTTCTCCGAGAGCAGAAATGGGCGTACCCGGTGGCATGGGAGGTATGGATTATATGCCTGCAGGTATGGGAAATAATATGGTGATGCCTATGGCTACGGTTTCTATGCCTATCTATCGTAAAAAATATAAGGCTATGGAAGCTGAATCCAAACTGTACTGGGATGCCAATGAGCGTCAAAAGGAGGATTTGCAAAGAAATCTGGAAAGTGAATTCGAAAGTCTTTTAGCTTTCATTAAGGATAGCGATCGAAAAATTCGTCTGCTGGAAGAGCAAATTGAATTGACCGAACAAACCTTGGAACTCTCCGTGACTTCCTACGCAACCGAAGGTAGTTCCTTCGAGGAAATTCTCAATATTCAACGAGAGCTATTAGACTTTCGGTTGAATTTATTAAATACAAAAATTGAACGTGAAATTGGATTTGCTCGAATGGAAACATTGGTTGGGATTTGATCTGATATTTATTGATACTAGATACTGATAGATATTATTGTGAGGGTAAATATCCAATATCCATTAATATCCAATATCCATTAATATCAAATTCTATTTTCTCGCAATGCACGCAAAGATGAACGCAACGCACGCCAAGATTACCGTAGCGCTCTTAGCGAAACTCGTGGCGACCTTTGCGTGAACCAAAGCAACAAATCGTCTTTCAAAGAAAATCTAAGTCTTATCTTCCCGATTTTCGGGACAGGCTTTGAATCTTGTCTCTTGTCTCTAAAAAAATATGAACAACAACAAAAATATCCTCATCATCATCCTAGGCTGTCTCCTGTTTGGAGCAGTGGGAGGATACTTGATTCGTGGAGGGGGGGAAGAACATCCTGACCACGAACATACCCATATTGACGAAAATGGGGTAGAGTATACCTGTTCCATGCACCCACAGATTAGGCAAAATGGCCCTGGTCAATGTCCACTTTGTGGAATGGCTTTAACTCCTGTAAGTAGTGGTTCGGGTAGTAATAGTCCTTTTGTTATGGAAATGACTCCAGAGGCCGTTGCTCTTTCAAATGTGCAACTCACTCGCGTAAAATCCGGCGCAGGTAATGGCAAGTTAACATTAACTGGCAAAATTCAAATCAATGAACAACGGATGAAAAGCCTTACTGCCAACTTTGCTGGCCGGGTGGATCAGTTATTTGTCAATTTTACTGGTCAGGAAGTCCGAAAAGGAGAGAAGTTGGCAACTTTATATTCTCCTGATTTGGTGAATGCGCAGAAAGAATTATTGGAAACAGTCAAGATAAAAGACCGTCAGCCAGTGCTTTACCAAGCAGCGAAGGAGAAATTACGCTTATGGAAAATTTCCGAAGAGCAAATTGCTAGCATAGAAAGATCAGGACAAATTCAAACCCAGTTTGATGTATATGCGGATGTAGCAGGTGTAGTGATGGCCAGAAATGTAGCGGTGGGTGATTTTGTAGGCAGAGGTACTGTGTTGTTTGAAATTGTAGATTTAAGCAATGTATGGGTCATATTGGATGCTTACGAATCAGATTTGGGAGTTATCCGAAAAGGTGATGAGTTATCTTTTCAAGTTTCCGCCTATCCGGGAAGGGAATTTACAGGTAAAGTGACCTACATTGATCCTATCTTAAACCCTGATACCCGTACCGTTGGTATCCGTGCAGAAGCAGTCAATCGGAATTTTGAATTGAAGCCAGAGATGTTTGTCTCTGCTAGCATTGCGACCAAGCAAGCAGCTCAAGCTGGCTTGATGATTCCTAAAACCGCTATTTTATGGACAGGCCCACGCTCGGTGGTCTATGTACAAGTGGGTAATCGGGAAGCACCTGCTTTTGAGATGAGGGAGATTGAATTGGGACCACGTGTAGGTGATGATTATTTGGTGTTTTCGGGGGTTGAAGAGGGTGAACAAGTAGTTAGTAACGGGGTGTTTGCGATTGATGCTGCTGCTCAGTTGAGTGGGAACTACAGCATGATGATGCGGCCTCAAGTGAAGACAATAGAGGTTTCTGAAGAGTTTAAAAAACAATTAACAACCTTCATTCAGCGCTACCTACCTATCAAGGATGCCTTGGTCCAATCGAACGCACAAGCTACCCAGCAGGCGGTTAATCCTGCAAAAACCAGCTTGGCTAGCGTGGATTCGAAGTTGTTGGATGGCAAAGCATTGGAGATTTGGAATAAGCTGCTCACGCCAATCCGAGGTAGTTTGGATAAAATCGCTCAATCTTCCAATGTGGAGGAGCAACGCAAGCAATTTGAGATTCTTTCAGATAATTTGATTGATGCTGTTGAGTATTTTGGAATTGTGGAGAATACCATTTACCGTCAATACTGCCCAATGGCATTTAAAGATCAAGGTGCCTATTGGTTAAGTAGTGAAAAGGAGATCCGAAACCCCTATTTTGGAGATATGATGCTAACCTGTGGGGAGGTTAAGGAAACCTATCAACCAGGTAAGCGTGTAGCTGCATCGGGAACAAGTACGGAGCAAAAAGCAGCTCCTGCCCACGTACACGATCATGCTGCCCATAGTGGCCACGATCACAGTGCGCATGCAGGCCCTTCTGCTTCCAAGAGTCCGAGAACTGCTGCAATGGCCAATATTGGTAAAAACCATGTCCACGTTGACTATTCAGCTCCCAGTGTTCGAGGGAGAGAGATCTTTGGAGGTTTGGTTGGGTATGGAGATGTCTGGGTGACGGGTGCCCATACGGCTACGAGTATTTCTTTTAATCAGGAGTTGGAAATTGGGGGAAAGCGTATCCCCGCCGGTAAATATGCCATCTTTACAATTCCTCGAGCGGATAAATGGACATTGATTCTCAACAAAAACTTCGATCAGCACTTGGCAGATGATTACGATCAAAAAGAAGATGTAGCCCGCTGGGAAATTACACCGGTGGTATTGAAAGAATCTGTTGAAAAATTGACATTTGAAGTGATCTCCACCAAAGGAAATGAAGGGAAACTTCGCTTTGCTTGGAGTGATCGTTCCATTGAAGTTCCTTTAAAAAGCTTTTAAAACTCATGACCTTAACCCATCCACTCCATAGAACAACTTTTGGTAATCCTGCCAATGAAGGGAATTTGATGACACTCGCTGAGGCCGAAACTCTGCTTAATGATTGGGTGAAAAATGATAAACTCGTTTTTCATATGCAACAGGTGGGACATTTGATGAAGGCTTATGCGATTGCTAACGGATACGATGCATATATGCAACAGCTCTGGCATTTGTCAGGGCTGTTGCATGATGCGGACTGGGATCAATGGCCGGATGATCATTGTAGAAAGATCATTGAAGAATTAGAGGCTAGAAATCAAGACCCGCGTATGATCAAAGCTATCGCTTCTCATGGCCCACGCTATTTTGGAGTGGATCCTGAGTCGGAAATGGATAAAATGTTGTATGCCTTTGATGAGCTTTCTGGATTTGTACATGCCTACTCCTTGATGCGTCCTCAAGGGTATGATGGAATGGAAATCAAAGGTGTTAAAAAGCGGCTGAAGGATAAAAGTTTTGCTGCGCAAGTTAGCAGAGAAGATATTGCCGATGCGTCAGCACGGGCAGGCCTATCCGTGGAGGAACTGATTCAGTTTGTGATTGACAATCAGTTGAGGGGGTAGTTTAAAAGAGTTTTAAAAATTCTCTTGTTTCAAAATGTGGACCTCTTTTTGAGATACTATCAAAAGCGACATTTGTATCAAGCTAAACTTCGGGCATATTTCTTTTTAATATGTTCCTTTATCAATTCTTTATCGAATTTTGTTTCCAAAGTAGGTGCATGTTCTAATCTTGCTAATAGTCTTTGGGCTGCTCGTTGCTCTTCAGTCTGAATACTAGGTTGTTCAGACGCTTCAAAAATTTCTTCAATCATTTTTGAAAGTGAAATACCTCTTTCTTTTGCTTTCTTCTTGGCAGAGTCAATCACACTTTTTTTTATTGTAAAGGTTAGTTTAGCCTTCATAATAACAGGTGTCTTATCAAGTATACGTGTAAATTTAACAATTTCACAAGTACTTTACCTTTAAAAAAAGCCCAATAAAATCATATTGGGCTCATTCATTTTTTCTTATTAAGGTTATCCTTTTTGATTTACTTAATCACTCCTAACTCTTTTCCAACTTCAATAAATGCTGCAATCGCTTGATCCAAATGCTCTTTATCATGTCCTGCTGAGATCTGAACACGAATTCTTGCTTGTCCTTTAGGCACAACAGGATAGTAGAAGCCGATCACATAGATGCCTTTTTCCAACAATTTCTCCGCCATCTGCTGGGAAAGAACTGCATCATACAACATAATTGGTACAATGGCATGTTCTCCTGGCTTGATATCAAAGCCTGCTTCTGTCATTTTTGCACGGAAGTATTGGGTATTGGATTCTAGTTTATCGCGAAGTTCGGTTGTCTCGGATAGTAGATCAAATACTGCAATGGAAGCGCCCGTGATCGAAGGTGCCAATGTGTTGGAGAATAAATACGGTCTGGAGCGCTGACGTAAAAGATCAATGATTTCTTTTCTTCCAGAAGTAAAACCTCCTGATGCACCACCTAGCGCTTTTCCAAGTGTTCCTGTGATGATATCCATCTTGCCCATTACACCACAATGTTCGTGAACACCTCGTCCTGTTTTACCCATAAATCCGGTAGAATGACACTCGTCGCTCATGACCAAGGCATTATATTTTTCAGCTAAGGCTACAATTTTATCCAATTGAGCGATGGTTCCATCCATGGAAAAGACGCCATCGGTTACGATGATTTTCTGCTGCGCACCTTTAGCATCCGCATCTTGCAATTGCTTTTCCAAGTCAGCCATGTCGTTGTGTAAGTAACGGAACCTCATGGCTTTGCACAAGCGCACCCCATCGATGATGGAAGCATGATTTAAGGAATCAGAGATAATCGCATCCTCAGGGCCAAATAAAGGTTCAAATACACCTCCATTGGCATCAAAAGCAGCAGCATAGAGGATGGTGTCTTCGGTACCTAGGAATTCGGAGATTTTATCTTCCAATTGTTTGTGTATATCCTGCGTTCCGCAGATAAAGCGTACTGATGACATCCCAAAGCCGTGAGTATCAATGGCATTTTTGGCAGCTTCGACTACTTTGGGATGAGAGGAAAGGCCTAAATAGTTGTTAGCACAAAAGTTTAATACTTTTTTTCCGCCTTCGATGGTGATTTCTGCGGATTGGGGAGATGTGATGATGCGTTCTCTCTTATACAATCCTGCAGCTTCAATATCTTTTAACTCTTGTTCTAATTTGGGTTTAAGGGTATCGTACATAATATTTGGTAAGTAAAGGTTTTTAACTCCAATTTTCGAAAATAATGAAATTCCTGTCCCGAAATCATTATTTTTGTTTCGAATATTGAATCCCAAATATAATCAAAAAATAGGGGCTTTGTTTGCCCGGAGATAGTTTAGCATGGAAAGAATCTTAATCATCGGCGCTGCTGGACAGCTCGGTTCGGAATTGACTTTGGCCTTGGCCGAGATGTATGGTGGAGATAATGTGATTGCCACAGATATTAATCCTCAAGCTTTAACGAAATTTGACTACTGCCAAACACGTGTACTGGATGTGATGGACAAAGATTCGTTGAGAACATTGGTCATCGATCAGCATGTCAAGCAAATCTATCATTTAGCGGCTGTGCTTTCGGCGACTGGCGAGCAAAATCCTTTGTTTGCTTGGAACTTGAATATGGATAGTTTGATTTTTGTGTTGGAATTGGCGAAGGAGTTGAAGCTCGATAAGATTTATTGGCCTTCTTCCATTGCTGTTTTTGGTCCCAATACACCTAAAGTCAATACTCCGCAATATTGTGTGAAGGAGCCGAACACCGTGTATGGTATTTCCAAGCAAGCAGGTGAGCGTTGGTGTGAGTATTATTTCCAAAAATTTGGGGTGGATGTGAGAAGTTTACGCTACCCTGGGTTGATCGGCTACAAATCTTTACCAGGTGGAGGTACGACGGACTATGCGGTAGACATTTACCACAAAGCGATTGCTGGGGAGCATTTTGTGTCTTTTTTGAAGGAAGATTCGTATTTGCCGATGATGTATATGCCGGATGCAATCAAAGCTACCTTGGATTTGATGCATGC
Organism: Mongoliitalea sp.; assembly: GCF_054166905.1. NCBI lineage: Bacteria > Pseudomonadati > Bacteroidota > Cytophagia > Cytophagales > Cyclobacteriaceae > Mongoliitalea > Mongoliitalea sp. The sequence goes on from NZ_JBSZCK010000045.1 coordinate 29,860, forward strand.
ACCCAAGGAGCAGGTGTTGATCCGCTCCAGTTATAATTTGGCGGCTATCAGTTTTTCTCCAAAAGAAATATTTGAAAGTATCCGATCACAGTATCCCGATTTCACGATTTCCTACGAACCGGATTTTAGACAGGCGATTGCTGATAGTTGGCCGGATAGCATCGATGATACGCGTGCCAGAGAGGATTGGGGATGGAAGCCTCAGTATGGCTTACAAGAGATGACGGATGATATTTTGAAGCATTTGCCTACGTTTACCTTCTAGGATTGCTTGCTCGCGGAAAGCGCTGAAGACGCAGAAAAAATTGAAATAAGGTGGAAATAAGGTAGAAATAAATTGAAATAAGGTAGAAATAGAGCGGAAATAAGGTAGAAATAAAGTTGAAATAATTTTGAAGTGAGGGACGAGTTTCTGCTACAGGAGTTAGACCTGGCAGGTTTTTAAAACCTGCCAGGTATTTTGGTTATTAGTTTCGCGAAATTGGCAATTGTCTATCTCGAATTCCACCCATACTTGGTACAAAGAAAAACTTATCTCAAACCTACAATCTCCTCTGGTTCAAACCCTAACACAAGTTTACCTTTTCCATTGTCGAGAATTGGACGCTTTATCATGCTGCTGTTTTGGCAAAGAACTTCGATGGCAGATGATTGGGTTTCTAGGAGTGCCTTATCTGCATCACTGAGTCTTCGGTAGGTGGTTCCCTTTTTGTTGATCAAGGCTTCAAAGCCAACGATGGCAGCGAATTTTTTCAGTAAATCTGTGGTAGGAGCTTGTTTTTTATAGTCGACAAATGTGTATTTGATACCTTCTGATTCCAAAAAATCGAAGGTTTTTTTCATCGTATTGCAGTTTTTGATTCCGTAAACTTTCATATAAAACTTTAGTTTTAATTCCGTAACTTTTATCAAACTTAAGGAATTGCAGGGGAGAAGTCTATTTTTTTAATGGTAAATACTGAATTGACAGCAGAAATTGATAAATTTTCAAACCCAAAGCACTTAGAATTGATATGAAAGCAGACGATAGAAAATTGCCTTACTGTTTGAATTGCGGTGAGGAGTTTCATCAGGATGAAAATTTTTGCCCATCCTGCGGACAAGAGAACAAAGATTCCCGCATGCCTTTGGTTGTTTTCATAGAGGATTTTTTTTCTACATTTCTCAACTTCGATACTATTTTTCTTCGAACAGCACCGGCATTTATCACCAAACCAGGCGCTTTGACATTAGCCTTTAATGAGGGGAGAAGAAAGCATTATATTCAACCAATTAAGTTGTACCTGTTAATGTCCTTGTTTTATTTTTTTGTTTTTGGGCTAGTGATTCCTGGGAATTTATTGGATCAAGCCTTGATGAATACGGTGGGCTCTTTTACAGCAGGAGTGGACGGTAGATTAGCTGAAATTCGGAAAAATCTAAGCGCTCAGGAACAGCTGGAATTTGATAGCTTGATCAATAAAGGAGCTTTACAAACGATCCAAGAAATCTGGCCTCAGGTAACAGACTCTTTGAATCAGGAACGTGTAGATTGGCGTGAATTAAAGCTTTTAGCTATTGATCCTGATGTGTCCGATGAGGATTTTCAAACTGCTTATGCTAAGTCCAAGTTTTATTTTGATTTCAATTTCACTACCTCCAAAATCAGAGCTTTTATAGCTAACTCCAATGTATTCATCAATGGGGTAGCACGCAATCTTCCGGTAATGATGTTTTTTATACTTCCCTTTTTCGCTCTAATCTTACAGCTCTTGTATGTAAGAGGAGATTTTTATTTCGTAGAGCATCTCATCCATGGTTTACATTTACATGCATTTGCTTATTTTCTTTATGGGTTGGCTATTTCTTGGGGATTTATTGTGGACCATTACAATGAGCAAGTGTTGGGGTGGGCTTTTATACTCGTATCCATCTATGCCTATTTTTCTATGAAAAAAGTATATGGGCAAGGCTGGTTCAAAACATTACTCAAGTTTCTGACCCTAGGGTCTTTCTATTTGTTGTTTTTATTGTTAGGTCTGATTGTAGAAATATACATCACCCTTTTGTTGTTATAAAAAAGGCTGTAAAATCTAGAAAATAGATTTTACAGCCTTGGTGATGGCAGGTTGAGAGACAGTTTTTTATGCGATCAGTTCTTTCATTGTCTCATGGTGTGCATCGACAATGTTTTGTATTAATTCATCTGTCAAAGCAGTGGACAAGAATAAAGATTCAAATTGTGAAGGAGCTAGATAAATACCTCTTTTCAACATTCCTTGAAAGTACTTTCCAAAGAGTGCAGTGTCCGAATGTTTGGCACTTTCAAAATCAAAGACTTCTTTATCCGTGAAGAATAAGCTGTACATACTTCCCAAGTGATTGATGGTGTAGTTCAAGCCTAATTTATCCAAGGAATCTTGAATACCTGAGTTCAGCTTGCTCCCGATTTCATTTAATCGAGTATATACCTCTGCATGCTCATTCAAGTGATTTAACATAGCTAAACCTGCTGCCATGGCAATTGGATTCCCTGAAAGTGTTCCTGCTTGATATACAGGTCCAGCAGGAGATACACAATCCATGATTTCTTTTTTGCCACCATACGCACCGACAGGCATTCCACCTCCAATGATTTTTCCTAAAGTAGTCATATCTGGAGTTACGCCAAACAACTCCTGAGCCCCGCCTTTTGACAATCGGAAACCTGTCATGACTTCATCAAAAATCAATACTATGCCTTCCCTGGTACAAATATCACGCAAGCCTTGTAAATAGCCTGCTTTAGGAATGGCTAATCCCATATTTCCAGGAACAGGCTCCAAAATAATGGCGGCAATTTCACCTTTGTTAGCAGCAACGAGTGTTTCGATGGCCTCTAGATCATTGTAAGGAGCCAATAGTGTATCTTTTGCCGTACCCTTTGTTACTCCTGGAGAATCAGGATTACCCATAGTAATCGCTCCACTACCGGCAGAAATCAGGAAGGAATCTCCGTGACCATGATAGTGACCTTCCATTTTGATGAACTTATCTCTACCCGTGTATCCTCTGGCAACGCGGATAGCAGACATGGTGGCCTCTGTTCCGGAATTCACCATTCTTACACGCTCCACAGAAGGAACCATAGAGATAATCAATTCAGCAATTTCGATTTCCCGCGCAGTAGGGGCGCCAAAGGAAGTGCCATTTTCCATGGCTTTCATAACCGCTTCTTTGATCATGGGGTGATTATGGCCTAAGATCATTGGACCCCAACTGTTGATTAATTCTATGTAGGCGTTGTCGTCTTCATCATAGATGTATGCTCCAGATGCACGTTTTATAAAAATAGGATCTCCACCAACTGCTCGAAAGGCCCTGACAGGAGAATTTACACCTCCAGGTATAAAGTTTTTAGCCCGCTCAAAGAGGCTTTTACTTGTTGAAATCTGCATGTATATCTAATTATTTAAGTTCTAAGGTTCCATTTTCCAGTCTATAGACCGGAACAAATGTATTGCTTTGGGATTTGGAGAAATTAAAGCCATGACTGATGCTGCCTTCTCTAAAACCTGACCTGTCAAGTCCATCTCTCCAATCCCGCTTATTGGATTGGTTAAATGTGCTTTGGATAAAATACATCAATTCATAGCCCAAACTGACATTCAGTGATGGATATACCAAATGTTTACTGAGGTAATCCTCTTTGAATCGATCGTACGCAGGGGAGTTTAATCGAAGTGGATTATTGCCTATAAAATGGAAGTTTTGACCTTCTAGCATTTCGTAATTGGCAAAATTGAAATACAACCAAGAATCCATAACTAAGATGGGGGTCTTGATGTTTTTCGATTCCATAAAACCTACAGCAGCATTAGCAGTATTAGGATCATCGCTCAGGATAATAACTAAATCAGCTCTGGAAGTAGAGTCATTTCTAATTTGAAGGATATCAAAAAATGGGACAACCTCTCGGCTATTAATTTTTTGGGAGCGGATAAGGTTAAAACCTTGGCTTCGTATCTGATTTTCTAGTTCTTTGGCTAATAACTCATCCCTTGAAGCACTGGAATAAGCCAAGGCTATTTTACGTCCATCAAGATTTCTTCTGGCAAATTCCATAATTCCTTTGGACAACTCTTCTGTAGAAGGTCTGAACAAATAAGCATAATCCAAATCCCGTATACGATCATCAACATTTGATAGAGGATTGATAAATGGGATTTTGTAGCGCTCCGAAAAATTGGCTACTAGTTCCACCTCTTCTGGATAAATCGGTCCAACGATTATATCTGCATTGATGACAAATTGATCTTGTAATATTTGCTGTAATCTATCAGTATTGCGCTCGGTATCATAGGATTGCACGCGAATCCGTACATTTCGCTTTTTGAGCTCTTCCGTTGCAAAGTTTAACCCTTGATATAGTTCCAAAATAAAATTAGTGGAAGCTAACTCACGAACACCTCTACCACCGCTTTGATTGAAAGGGAGAATGACTGCTACATCAAGATAATCAGTGTTTTTATTGATCAGATTACCAGATGATTCTCGTTGGAGCTGTTCTTTAAGTTGGCTTAGTAAGGTTCTTTCTTCGGAACTTAGTCGTTGTTTCTTTTCCAATTGCTTCAAAAAGGCCAAGTTAAAGCCTCGGTTTTTAGTACCAAGGTTAGTGTTTTCCTTGAAAAAGGAAAGCTCGGTATCTTGTAAAAAATCAAAGCTTGCATTTTCCGCCTGCTGATATAAATCAGTGTCTTTGATTGATTCGATAGTCCGGAGGGCAGTCAGCTTTTGACCCTGTTTGAAGTATGTCAAAGCCAATAAATAGCGCGCTTCATCTTTTTGAGAGGCAGTGCCTTTATTGATTTTAGAGGAAAGCACTTCTTCAGCCAAACTGAATTGCCCCCTCTGATAGGCTGCAAATGCAAAATGGTAGGCTGCATAATTGGAAAGGCTTCCAAAGGCTTGTTCATCTAGATAGGGACGTAAAGCCTCCATCGCATCCTCGTAATTACCATAGCTAATTAGCGTTTTTGCTCGATTGTAATTGGCTAGTTCATTTTGGCCAAACAGGTGACTGCTCAGCAATAACAAACATAAAAAAGGGATAAGTGCTTTCATCTATATTTTGGGTAAGGAAAAGACCTGCATCGATGTCCAAATCGGCCTCGAATTTAGCCTATTTAAAGCCAAAATAAAAGAAAAAAGCCACCCGTTATGAGTGGCTTAAGCTTTATTAACAGGAATTTACTCCCATTCTATCGTTGCAGGTGGCTTGGATGAAATGTCGTAAACTACTCGATTGACACCTTTGACACGATTGATGATTTCGTTAGACATTTTTCCTAAGAATTCATACGGAAGGTGAATCCAATCAGCAGTCATGCCATCCACAGAACCAACTGCCCGTAGTGCAACTACTTTTTCATAGGTTCGCTCATCGCCCATTACACCAACGGATTGGATAGGAAGTAAAATAGCGCCTGCCTGCCATACTTGATCATATAGTCCGTGGTTTTTCAGTCCTTGGATAAAAATATAATCAACCTCTTGAAGTGTTTTTACTTTTTCAGCAGTAATATCTCCCAAAATACGGATAGCGAGACCCGGACCTGGAAAAGGATGCCTTCCAATGATGGTTTCAGGAATCTCCAAAGCCCTGCCCACTTCTCTTACTTCGTCCTTGAACAAAGTATTTAGAGGCTCGACTACGGATAATTTCATGAAATCAGGCAAACCTCCCACATTGTGGTGAGATTTGATGGTGGCTGATGGGCCTTTCACAGAGACGGATTCAATCACATCCGGATAAATTGTGCCTTGTCCCAACCATTTGACACCATCGATTTTGTGCGCTTCATCATCAAATACCTCGATAAATACCCGTCCGATAGCTTTTCTCTTGGACTCAGGTTCTGTTAATCCTGCTAAAGCATCATAAAATCGTTGCTTGGCATCTACACCGATCACATTCAGTCCAAGAGTTTTGTAAGAGTCTAATACTTCCTCGTACTCATTTTTTCTTAGTAAGCCATTATCAACAAATACACAGGTCAGATTGTCGCCAATGGCTCTGTGAATCAAGGTAGCGGCAACAGAGGAGTCAACCCCCCCTGAAAGTCCCATGACCACCTTATCATTACCAATTTTAGCTTTCAATTCAGCTACAGTGCTATCAATAAAAGTGTCTGATGTCCAATCTTGTGCACAGCCGCAAATACCTACCACAAAGTTTCTTAATAGATTTTTACCTTCTAATGAATGGGTGACTTCCGGGTGGAACTGAATTCCATAGGTTTCTTCTCCTTGAACCTTGAAAGCCGCTACCCGAACAGAAGCCGTACTGGCAATGACGTCAAAGCCATCCGGTAATTCCTTGATGGTATCTCCGTGGGACATCCAAACCTGAGAGCCATGAGTCATTTCTTTTAAGAGATCATAATGCAGATCGATATGATCCAGGTTAGCTCTCCCATACTCTCTAATTTCGGAAGGAAGCACTTCACCTCCGTATTTTTGAGCTAATAATTGGGAACCGTAGCATACACCAAGAATTGGTAATTTGCCACGAAGACTGTCAAGATCAAGATCGGGTGATCCTTCATCACGTACGGAACAAGGACTTCCAGAAAGGATGATACCTTTGATGTGTTCAGTAATTTCAGGGATTTTGTTGTAGGGGTGAATTTCACAGTAAACATTGAGTTCCCTTACCCTGCGGGCAATTAATTGTGTGTATTGGGAACCGAAGTCAAGAATGAGTATTTGTTCTGCCATGCGCAAAGGTACGCAGGCAATTAGGATATGGAAAAAGAATCTAAAAAAATTTCGAAATATTGTTTTGTTTACTCTTCTGTGAAATTGCTGTTTTCTCCTTCAAACAAGGTTTCCAATTCTACTGCATGTATTCCCTTTTCTTCCCGTAAATACCGAGCAAAAACAGCTTTGGATCCATGGGTAAGGTACACAGTTTCGGCTTCTGTTGCTTGAATGGCGGAAATCAACCCCTTCCAATCTGCATGATCGGAAAGCACAAAACCTGCATCGGCAGCTCTTCTTCTTCTGGTTCCCCTAATACTCATCCAACCCGAACAAATCCCTGTTCGGTAGGGACTGAATTTTTTCATCCAAGGAGTTCCCATGGCACTTGGCGGAGCAATAATCAAAGAGCCTTTAAATCGGGATTTGTGAATCTCTGCACTGACTTTTTCCACTTTTCGTAAGGTCACACCGTTTCTTTCCAACGCTTCATTGGTGTTCCAAATAGCTCCATGCACAAATATTTGTCCAATTTCAGGGTCTATGTTTTGAATAATCCGTTGTGCTTTGCCAAGAGAATAGGCGAAAAGCACTGAATTTCGGTCTTGTGCAGCATTCTGTGCCCACCACAGATTAATTTTTTCAAAGGTCACAGATTGGGGTTCCCAATCATACATAGGCATACCAAAGGTGCACTCGGATACGAATTCATGGCATTTGACAGGCTCAAAAGGGGTGGAAAGGCCATCATCTTCCGTTTTGTAATCTCCAGAAACAACGACTGTTCGGCCTTTATGTGAGATTTTTACCTGTGCCGAACCAGGGATATGCCCGGCAGGAACTAGCGTAATCTCTACCCCATTGATCATTAGGGGCTCATGATAAGAAATGGTTTGCAGGGAAATTTCTGCTCCCAATCGGAGTTTCATCACTTCAGCAGATTCATGATGGGCCAAGTAATGCTTCATTCCCCATCTGGAATGGTCTGAATGAGCATGTGTGATGACTGCATGGTCCACAGGACGCCATGGATCAATAAAAATAGCCGCGGCAGGACAAAAAAGACCTTTGGGAGTCAATTCCAATAAACTCATAGCAACTCTTCCAAAGGCTTACCTGGCTTTGGATAACTCAATCGTGCAAGCCTTTGACCAATGTGATATTCATCAAGACCTGTGTTAGTAACTGTTTCTAGGGCATTCAAATCTAAGGAACCATCCTTTCTCAAGCCTTTGTCATTTACATAAATGTCTTGAATTTCAGCAATGATAAGTTCCGTCCCATTGATTTGCAAGGTTACCCTATCAGCCAATTTACAGGCCACTTTCAGAGGGCTAAGTTTTACAAAAGGAGCATAAAATTCACCAAGATATTCCTCTTCCAAGCCTGTTCTTTCAAACTCAGAACCTTCGTATCGGGCAGCGGTTTGATGAGCTTCCTTATAGAAAGATGGAGTTACATGATTGAGGGTGAAATATCTTGTTTTTAGGATATTTTCAAAAGTATGTCGCTCTACTGTATGAGGTCTGAATAAAATGCCCACTAATGGGGGAGTGGCTCCAATATGAAAAACTTGCGAAAATGGGGAGAGATTCGTTACCCCATTTTCATTTTTTGTACCGATAAGATTAAGACTTTTATACCCTGCCAATGAGTTGACCAAATCTCTTCTGTAAGCAGACTCAGCTTTCAACAGCTGTTCTTTGGAAACATGTACGATCATATTTCAATAGCTTCCTCTACACTCAAACAATATTTGATATCCAACAGGTGAATAATGTTGTCTGGATTATTTTTAAGAATTTGCTCCTTAGCAATTTGAACCATTTTTTCAAACCACTTTTCTTCGGGCAGGATTTTTCTATGGGTATCCAAGCCTAATTCAAGCATTTTATTTTTCCAGTTGAGGAAATACCACTCCATGCTTGGTTGATGGAATGCTCTTAATGCTCGCTTATCGAAAATAAATTTTTTGTAAGAACCACTTTCAACAATGGCAGAGATTTTATAAAATGTTTCTTTGAAATCTTCAATAGGGATATAATCTGTTAACAATTCACAGATGATTATTCCTTTTTCAGGATTGTTGTAGACCTTGGAGTACCTTTCCTCGAATGCAATGACAAAACCCTGATAATCCTTGGTATTAGCAGCAATATTCATGAGTCGGTTGTTCTTGGTTTAGTGAAATGTACGATTTTTTAATGATTTGTTGTTGGTTACCTCATCTTTGAAGGAACCTAAATTTTCTTCAAGCCTGATAGCATATTCCAATGTAGTCTTAATCAACTCTTGTTGAGACTGAATTTGTTCTTTAAGTCTGGATAATTCTATATTCATTTCAGACAACTTGGATTTATACTCTGCTTCCAGTCGCTCTTTCTCGAGCCTGGCCTTTTCCAGTTCTTCCTTGAAAATCAAATATGATTCCGGTGGAGTCTTCATAATCTTATACTTTTACTCAGTTGGGAAAGTTCCCATTTCTACTACACATTTCTAACCCGATTGTTTAAAATCACTTTTATTTAAGTGAACTCATACCGCCATCTACATTCAAAACCTGTCCTGTCATCCAGCTTGCGCCATCCGAAAGCAAAAATACTGTAGCTGCTGCAATATCTGTAGCTTGACCATAGCGACCTAAAGGGTGCCTCTTATTGGAAGCTTCTTTTTTATCATCCGTACCTAATAGAGCATTTGCCAATGGGGTATCAGTCAGAGAAGGGGCTACGACATTCACCCGAATTTTATTCGCAGCCCATTCAGAAGCCAAGGATTTTGCAAGACCTTCCACAGCGCCTTTGGCAGAAGAAATAGATGCATGAAAACCAAGACCTGTTTTTACAGCAACTGTACTGTAGAGCACTACAGATGCAGAGGTTGATTTTTTTAACGCTTTCATACAAGCTTGCAAAACTTTTACTGCTCCCAAGACATTGATCTCATAATCATGCTGGAAATCGGCAATACTAAAACGATGAAATGGTTTCAAATTAATGGTGCCTGGGCAATAGACCAAGCCATCAATCTGTTCAGGTAAGCCCTCGATGGTAGTAAAATCACTTGTAATATCCAAGGTGTTTCCTGCTTCTCCCGAGCGGCTGTAGGCATATACCTTAGCTCCCTGTGCTTCACAGATTTCTTTTACCTGAAGACCTATTCCAGAGTTTCCTCCGATGATAACAATGTGTTTATTTGCCAAATTTTCCATACTTAATACAATCAAATCTTGGGTAAATTGTTTAAAAAAAAACCGGGACTTTTGCCCCGGTTTAGTTGGTTTAGTAATTCGAAATATGTTATAAACTTACGTATTTCATAAATTCCTCACGGGCTTTTTCATCTTGCTCAAATTTTCCTGAGTAGAAGGAGGTGACTGTTGAACTGTTGACATCCTGAATACCTCTCGAGCTTACGCACATATGGTGTGCATCAATAATAACTGCAATGTCATCTGTGCCAAGTAATTCTCTCAATTCATTTCCTATCTGCATAGTCAATCGTTCTTGCACCTGAGGCCTTTTGGCGTAGTACTGTACGATTCTATTGATTTTGGAAAGACCAATTACCTGACCATTTGAAATGTAGGCCACATGAGCTTTGCCGTATATAGGCACGAAATGGTGCTCACAGTTGGAAAAGAAGGTAATGTCCTTTTCAACGAGCATTTCGTTATATTTATATTTATTTTCAAAGAGTTTGACATCAGGTTTGTTTTTAGGGTCTAATCCACTAAAAATTTCCTGTATGTACATTTTGGCAACTCTTCTTGGTGTACCCTTCAGACTGTCATCTGTTAAGTCTAGACCAAGTACGTGCATAATTTCACGGAAGTGTTTTTCGATCAGCTCCATTTTCAGCTCATCATCCATTTCGAACGCATCTGCTCTCAGAGGTGTGTCTGCTGAAGTTCCGATGTGTTCATCGCCAATTTCGTCAATTAAATGTTCAGAATTAGATATTTCCATCGTATTCAACATAGTTTCGTTCTGTTTCATAAAGTCGAATGGTTAGTTCATATTTGTGATCAATTTTTTCCCTCAGAATATTCCAAAAGACCACTGCCATATTTTCGGCAGAGGGATTAAGATTTTTAAATTCTTCGGTATCAAGATTCAAATTTTTGTGGTCAAATTTATTGAGGATATGTTCCTTGATAAGGTCACTCAATACTTTCATATCAAATACGTAACCTGTCTCTGGATCAACAGGACCAATCAGCTTAACAATTAAATCATAATTATGTCCATGATAATATTTGTTATTGCATTTCCCAAAATAAGCTTCATTTTGCTCATCAGACCAATTAGGGTTGTGTAATCTATGTGCAGCATTAAAATGCTCTTTTCTATAAACGGCTACTTTCATCAATTTAAGAACAGCGCTTTTGAATTTTTTGTTTAATATTCGTTTGAAATGTTTAAACAAATAATCTAATTATTTGAAAATCAATCATTTTAAAATATACTTATCCGCAATAAGTTTGTGGATTAGTCTGTCAAACATATAAAATGGTCTCGTCAGTTCCCCTAGTACCTAGATAAAATCAAGTTGAATGTCGAAAAAAGGTAATCAACCTGTCAAGCAACATTTGTTGAGATAGGTTGTCAATTTATTACATGAAATAGTATTGCTCTCAGTATTTTAAAAGAGCTCATTCCTTGAAAAAAATCAAATTAGTAAATGAGTAGGATTTTTTATGAAGTATTTGGAACTTAGGTACTTCAGTTAGCGGTTGTTTATTGTATATGTTTTTATTCAACAGCAAAACCACTCCGATACATGCGTATAATCGCCCTTAGTTGGATACTTCTTTTAGGAAGTTCCTTCACCCAACCTATTTACAATCCAATTACAGCAAAAGATGAGTCAAACTCTATTTCTGTTGTCGATGAACTATGGGAACAACTTCAAGCTACAGAACAACCATTTGAGCTACCTTCCAAGGATGTATTGGAGTTAGGAATTAAAGGTTACCTCAATCTAGTTGCATCAGAGGCCATAGATGAAGGTAAGCCGTTGGCGGTAATTGATTTTTCATTACCCTCTTCTCAGAAACGTCTTTGGATAATAGATATCAGCAATGCAAGATTGATTCATCATGGATATGTTGCTCATGGGAGAAATTCAGGAGAACTGATGGCAGAGCGCTTTTCTAATCGTCAATCTTCGTATATGAGTAGTTTGGGCTTCTATCGCACAGCCGAAACCTATCAAGGTAAACATGGCTATTCCCTTCGCTTGGATGGTTTGGAGAAAGGATTCAATGATCAGGCAAGAGAGCGAGCGGTTGTTATCCATGGCGCAGATTATGCAAGAGAAGATTTTATTAAGGAGACTGGGCGTTTGGGGAGAAGTTTGGGTTGCCCTGCATTACCTACCGAAGAAAGTAAGTATCTCATTGATATAGTCAAAGAAGGGGCCTTATTGTTTATTTTTGCCGAGGATGAGGATTACTTAAGTCAGTCCAATTTGCTCAATATTTAAACAATTTTTAATTACCTTGTCTTTACTTAAAGGGCTAGCTATATCAAATCCATGTGGGAATTTAAAAAAGAAAAGATAGTAGAGATCGTCGATTTTTTTAATGAAATATTGAGTTTGAGGCTATTTTCCATTGGTGAAAGTTCCTTGACAGTAGGCCTCCTGTTGACAATAACCATTTCTATTTTTATCTTATTTGTAGTAGCTGAATGGAGTAGAAGGGTATTGGTCAATAGGGTACTCACTCGCTATTCCTTAGAAATGGGTACCCGTCAGTCGGTTGGAACAATAGTTAAGTACATTTTAATTATAGCTGGATTATTTTCCATTTTACAGACCAACGGAATTGATTTAAGTGCCTTCGGGATTTTGGCCGGTGCATTGGGTGTTGGTATTGGTTTTGGTCTTCAGAATATCACCAATAATTTTATAAGTGGGTTGATTATCTTATTTGAGCAACCCATAAAAGTTGGGGATCGTATTGAGGTAGGGGAAATTTCAGGGGATGTAGTCACCATATCCGCTCGCTCGACTAAAGTCATTACTAATGACAATATTTCTGTCATTATCCCCAATTCCCAATTCATCGATTCTCAAGTAATCAATTGGTCCTACAATGAGCGTAAGGTGAGATTTAACTTTCCAGTTGGAGTCTCCTACAAAGAAGATCCAGAAAAAGTTAGAGATATTTTGATCGCAGTTGCGATGGCCCATACAGGTGTTCTTCAAGATCCAAAGCCAGATGTTCTGTTTGAAGAATTTGATGATAGCAGTTTAAATTTTATTCTTAGAGTATGGACAATTGATTACATCAATAAGCCCAAAGTTTTAAAATCAGAATTGTATTTTGAGATTTTCAAACGTTTCAAGGAAGAAAATATAGAAATTCCTTTCCCTCAACGAGATATTCATATAATAAGTGGTGGAGAAAAATTGAATAAATAAAGATTTTTGTATTTCTTTATTCCCGAAAAGTAAACCGATATGTGATTAATCCCTCGATGAAAAAGCTTATTTTACTGGTTGTATGTATGTTTGCGGGTGAAATTGCTTTTTCCCAAAGTTTTTATCGCTATCGCTTTGATGCCCCTTGGTCGGTATCGGCTTCTGGAGGGATGACTCAATATTTTGGTGAACTTTATTCCCTTTGGAGATACAATGAAGGGATTCAGCCAGATTGGAATGCCAATATTGCTGTCAGAAAAGTAGTTGGTACCTACACAAAACTACGCTGGGAAGTTTCCCATGTACGCATGTCCGGTCAGGATCCACCTGCTGATCCTCGAAGTTTCAGATCTCCCCGAAACCTGCATTTCAGGGCTCGTAACTGGGAGACGTCTTTAATAGGAGAAATCCATTTGAAACCGGTCAAAGTCTATAATATTACTCGTAATTTTATTAACTTTTATGCCTTTGCAGGAGTAGGTGTGTCTACCAATGATCCTCAGGCCGAATGGAATGGTCGTTGGGTAGATCTAAGACCTCTACAAATTGAAAATAACCCCTACAACAAACATATCATCGTATTTCCCACAGGAATTGGTATGAAATACAAGGCCAATGTATGGTCTGATTTTTTTATTGAAGTGAATTATCGCTGGACTTTAACAGACTATTTGGACGATATCTCAGCTTTTAATATCAGTGAATTCTATATGGATTTGATCAGGGATTATCGATCTGACGGTACAGGTAATCCGGACCGACTAAGTTTAGCAGTGAGAAATCCAGATTTTATTAATGATATCACAGGGGAGCCTGATGTTCAAAGGATCCTCGAAAACCGTGGTCGTATCAGACGAGGTTCTGGCCTTAACGAGCGCTATGACGGTTACCTTACCATCAACTTCGGAGTGGAACTATACTTGTCTAATGACATTTTTGACAACTGGATCTTTCGAAATAGAATCAATGAGAAGCGATTCAGATTCTGGTAGAAGGTTTTTTGTAGAAGGTGGAGCACACCTAAAAGTGGAATATTAGGTTTAGAGTCAAGAAATATAAAATCAGAGCTTAGAGTTTTTAGTGGCTTAAAGTTTTTCTTTTATAGATAAAACTAGCTGTTGATCCCTCATTGTTCACTGTCACACTATTCACTTCACCTTCATTCTCAATTTTCAGTTAAACGTTTAAGATTGTCAGCGGTATTTTTTTAGCGAAATGCATTTTTTACCTTTAGGGAAGTATTAACCCAAGATCATCCATGCTGCTTTCTAAGTTACCCCAAGTAGAGACGACCATTTTTACGGTTATGACTAATTTAGCCAACTCCTGTGAGGCCATTAATCTGGCGCAAGGCTTCCCTGGCTTTGATTGTTATCCGTACTTACAGGACCTCGTGTCTGAATATATGCGCAAAGGCTACAATCAGTACGCCCCCATGCACGGGGTTGGGCTATTGCGGCAGCGCATTGAGGAGAAATCGCATCATTTGTACGGTATCCATTTTGACTTGGATACCGAGATTACGGTGGTTTCAGGAGCTACAGAAGCATTGTTTGTATCAATCACCACAGTGGTGCGACCTGGTGATGAGGTGATTGTGTTGGAACCGGCCTACGATAGTTACGTTCCGGCAATACAATTGAGTGGTGGTATACCAGTATTTGTCTCCCTGGAAGAGGAAGACTTCAGTATCTCTTGGGGAAAGGTAAAAGATGCACTCTCTGATCGAACAAAAGCCATCATTATCAATAATCCACACAATCCAGGTGGGTATGTTTGGAAAGAATCAGACTTCAAAACCTTAAGTGAATTGATAGGGGAAAAGGAAATTTATATCATAAGTGATGAGGTTTATGACCATATCCTATTTGATGAGCGTAAGCACCTTTCTCCATGCATGATTGATTCGCTGAAATCTAAGACGTTTGTATGCGGTTCTTTGGGGAAAACCTTTCATGTGACAGGATGGAAAATTGGGTATTGCTTAGCACCAGCAGCCTTGACCAAAGAATTTAGAAAAATCCATCAATACGTTACCTTCAGTACGGCAACTCCATTTCAATTTGCATTGGCGGATTTTATGGTAGACCCTACACGTTATTTGCATGTAGGAGAATTTTATGAATCCAAACGGAATTTATTTATCAAAGGGTTGAATGAAACCTTATTCGAGTTCATACCTGCTGAGGGAAGCTTTTTCCAAACTGTTTCCTATAAGCATCTGAGCAAGGAAGCAGATTATGAATTGGCAAAGAAAATGACTGTGCAGGCTAGAGTGGCAGCTATCCCGGTTTCTTCCTTTTACCATAACAAAAAAGATAACAAAGTCCTTCGCTTTTGCTTTGCCAAAGAGGATGATATATTAGAAGAAGCAATCGATCGGCTGATCATGTTCAGTAAGGAAATGCACTGATGCGATTTTACCTACGCCTGATTTGATTGAGGGTGAGTTCTGGAGAAGATGCGGTGTTACTTCTGTTGAGCGCACGGTCCTGAATTTGTACATCGATACGGATAGTGTCATTTCTGAAAATAGACTCCCAACCTGAAGAAATCATGGCATATCGGATATTACCTTCAACGGCTCTTTCTGCATTGCTTGTTAGAAATCTGGGAAATCTACCATTGAAGGTGGTGAAAAATGGAGGATCCTGCCAACGAAATTCGGTAAATTGTCCATTTCTTTTGATGAAAAAGCGGACAAAAATATTGAAATGATTTTCATTGGGCTGCACCCAAATAGTGTCTCTGACGATTACATTGTTTACTATTGGATTGATAGCCCAATCAATAGGATTGAAATTGGGTGCATCTGGAGGTCTATTACTGAAAGTAATTAACTGACCCTGAGGAGTTCTTAGAAAATTCTGAGAATTGAATGGAGGATCAATATCGGTTGGGTTCAGGCCTAAATCACCTTCTGCGTCCCGGAAACCTACAACTACGACCAATGAATCACCTCCTGGGCTAGAAACAAATTCCATGCGCTCAAAGCTGATTTCAGGCACAGTGGGGAAGTTTTCAGGTGCATTCATACAACCTATCCAAAGGAGGGCAAAAGTGAATATCAAAAGATAATTTTTTAGGCTACGCATGCGCTTGTATCTTTACATTGTCAAGTTAAACGTAAAATTGCTGAAATTTCCGAGGACAAATTATAAAACGATGAATTATTTCAAAAGTTTTGAGACTGATTTAATTAATCTCACACCAGAAAATTTTGAAAACCTGGCATTAAAGGTATTTCAGTTTCAGGCTGTCCATAATCCCGTGTATCGCACATATCTACATTATCGGAAAATTCATCCTCAGTCCATTCAGTCTTTGGAGGCTATTCCGTTTTTACCCATTCAATTTTTCAAAGATTATGAAGTATATTGTGAAGGTGGTCTTCCCGCTGAGGGTTTTTTTTCCAGTTCAGGTACCACTGGAATGATTACAAGCAAACATTATTATTGGTCAAAAGAATTTTATCTAAAGCATGCTCGTCGTATTTTTGAACAAGTTTATGGTTCACTGAAAGAATTTCATGTGCTGGCCTTGCTACCAGCTTACCTGGAGCGGGAGGGTAGTTCATTGGTAGCTATGGCAGAGGACTTCATCCAACATTCTGAGAGTCCATTTTCAGGCTTTTATCTTTATAATCATGAGCAGTTACTCGCACAATTACATGATTTGAGAAAGGGTAAAAAAAAGGTACTACTTCTTGGAGTGACATTTGCTTTGTTGGATTTGGCAGAAAAGTCAGATCATATTCCGTCCATGAATAATCTAATCGTGATGGAAACAGGAGGGATGAAGGGGAGAAGAAAAGAAATGATTCGGGAAGAGGTACATGACATCTTGAAAGAAGCGTTTCAAGTTCCAGCTATTCATTCGGAGTATGGAATGACAGAGTTACTCTCTCAGGCCTATTCCCAAGGGGAGGGGAAATACATATTACCTGAAACTATGCGTGTTTTTTTGAGAGATATCAATGATCCATTATCTTATACAACCCGCTCCTCAGGAGGTATCAATGTGGTTGATTTGGCGAATTTTCATTCCTGTGCTTTTATTGAAACCCAGGATTTGGGAAGAATGGATACCAAAGGAAATTTGGAAGTATTGGGAAGATTTGACAACAGCGAAACTCGAGGCTGCAATTTAATGGTCAATTAATTCTTGTAATTCTTGGAGTAATTGGACATATTTGAAGGTAAATCCATACCATATGAAAAGATTAGGAATAATTGTTGCAGTCATGGCTATCTTCGCACTGTCTTCGTGTGCATCTAGCAAGCCTTGTCCAGCTTACGCAAAAGCTGTTGATAACCAAGAAGTAAAAGGGTAAAAAATATGCTGACCATTAATAGTCAGCATATTTTTTGACATCTTCCAATGAAATTGTTTTATCTCCAAGTATTACCAGACGTTCTACAACGTTTCTTAATTCTCTGATATTTCCAGTCCAGGAAAACTTCTGTAATTCTCTCAGTGCTTCTTCACTGATCCCTTTTTTAGACGTACCATATTCAGCAGCAATGTCTCCTAAAAATTTGTCTACCAACTCAGGGATATCTTCCACGCGGTCTTTCAATGCCGGTACTTGTATCAAAATGACACTTAATCGATGATAGAGGTCTTCTCTGAATCGGCCTTCTTCAATTTCCTTTTTTAGATCTTTGTTTGTTGCGGCTAAAACTCTTACATCCACTTTGATATCTTTATCTCCGCCCACTCGAGTAACCTTGTGCTCTTGCAAAGCCCGCAAAACTTTAGATTGAGCGGATAAACTCATATCTCCAATTTCATCTAAGAAAAGGGTACCACCACTGGCTTGTTCAAATTTACCTACCCGTTGTTTGACAGCGGAAGTAAAGGCTCCTTTTTCGTGGCCAAATAATTCACTTTCAATCAACTCAGCTGGAATAGCAGCACAATTGACTGCAATAAAAGGTGCTTGTGCTCGATTACTTTTGGTGTGCAACCAATGAGCAACCAATTCTTTTCCTGTTCCATTAGGTCCCGTAATTAATACCCGTGCATCGGTCGGAGCTACCTTTTCAATAGTGTTTTTGACCTCCTGAATAGCAGGGGAATTTCCTACCATATCCAATTTTTGGGATAATTTCTTTTTCAATACCTTGGTTTCTGAAACGAGGTTCTTTTTGTCCAAGGCATTGCGTACGGTAAGTAATAGACGGTTTAAGTCTGGTGGTTTGGGGACAAAATCAAAGGCTCCTTTTTTAGTGGCTTCTACAGCAGTTTCAATGCTGCCATGGGCAGAAATCATGATGAATTGAGGATTTTTCTCCAGTTCTTTCGCTTTTTCTAAAACTTCTAAACCATCCATTTTTGGCATTTTGATATCACAGAGTACAAGGTCATAGTCCTCTTCCATAATCTTCTTCAATCCAGCCTCACCATCCGGAGCCTCGTCTACCTGATACTTTTCGTATTCTAATATTTCTTTTAATGTAGCTCTAATGACGCGTTCGTCATCTATGATCAAGATTTTTGACATATAGTTGTGTATGGTATTTAACAAAGAATATGCAAGCCTATAAGCCGGGTTCTGTTCCTCTTACGAGGCATCTGTCATTTATCTAGGTCTTGATTCACACCAAGACTCCATCGACCTACCCATCCTGCACAAAGACGAGCCGCCTTTCCCGAAACTTAATCCGGCGCAGGACCTATTTGGTCTTTCAACCCATAAGGTTTACCATGCAATCCTTGTCACCAAGGACCCGGTGGGCTCTTACCCCACCATTTCACCCTTATCCCGATAGCTATCGGGACGGTATATTTTCTGTGGCACTTTCTGTGAACTTACCGTCACCAGTAAGCCCCCTTCCCGTTAGGAAGTATGGCGCTCTGTGTTGCCCGGACTTTCCTCTCTCCCGTCAGACGGGACAGCGACAGATCGGCTTGCATGCTGCAAATTAAGATAAATATTTCTTTTTGATAGGTATATATTTCGACATATACACCAAAAGTACCCATGAGCTGTCTGTTTAAGATTTATCACACATGTCTTAATAACGCCGTTTTGGTTCAGTTCATTTTCTATTTATGAGCCTTTTATAAATGATTGTTGAGTTATCTCTTGATTAGCGATGAAATACTTCAACAATATTTATTTTATCCATAAGAATTTTTTATGAATAGGAATAATCAATGAGATTGCTCGAGCTCTTATTTGGATTAAGTTTAAATAGATTTTACTTTTGCGCTGTTAATTAAATTTAATCTAAATAAGATGAGTCTTAAGGTCCCAAATTTATTACTGTTGATGTGGATACTTGGTGTTTTCCCTTTTCTAATAGGGGGGGAATTAAATGCTAATCCAGTATATTATTCTGCTGATGAGGATGAAGAGGTTGTGAAAGGGGTAATCCGTGCCCAAAGTGGTGATCCGGTTCCTTTTGCCAATATTCAGGTATTGGGTACCATCAAAGGAGCTGTGGCTGATATAGAGGGAAAATTTTCTTTGGTCAATATTCCAAATGGTACTTACCAAATCAAAATATCTGCGGTGGGATATCGTTCAGTTACAAGATCAGTGGAAATCATCAATGGTCAAATTCAGGAATTAGAGGTAATATTTTCAGAGATGGGGGTAGATATGCCAGAAATTACCATTATTTCCAGTAAAGATCGTTTGTTTTCTAAAACCCCGGGATCTGTTAATTATATCGATAGAAGAGAACTTGATTTTGTTAATCCGATCAGCATTGCAGAGGCTTTGCGTCGTACTCCGGGTGTGAATGTGGTAGAGGATGATCTTACAGGTATGCGTTTGAGTATGGGTATCCGTGGCTTGGATCCTAACATGAGCCGTTCGATATTGATTATGGAAGACGGGGTACCTGTGGCCTTGAATCCTTATGGAGAGCCTGAGATGTATTATACACCTCCGGTAGATCGAATGGAAGGGATGGAAATCCTGAAAGGTTCAGGACAGATTTTATATGGACCCCGAACAGTGGGTGGGGTGGTAAACTTTATTACAGCTAATCCTCCGGAGTCTTCGGAAGGAAGGATTAATATCCAAGGAGGTCAAGGTGGCTATTTTTCGGGTTTGGTTAACTATGGCAATACGGTAGGTAATACTGGTTATCATGTGAGTTTATTGAGAAGAAGTGCAGAGAATTTGGGACCAACAACCTTTAGCTTAACAGATTTAAATGCTAAGTTTTTGTTCGATTTGAGCGATCGCTCTGAATTGGGGATGAAGATTGGTATTTATGACGAGGTATCGAATACTACCTATATTGGCATGAATCAGTTGATGTTTGATCGTGCAGAGAATGATTTTGAGCCTTTAGCTCCGGATGATAAATTGGAGGTAAGGAGACTTTCTTTGAGTTTGTCTCACAAATACAGGATTAGTGAAAATGTTAAGCTCCGAACCATTGCTTATGGGTATACCACTACTCGAAACTGGAGCAGACAGGACTTTGCACAAAACATTACGAACACTCCTCCCGCCAATTGGACTGGGGTATATTGGGGAGACTTGGATGTGCCGGGTGGAGCAATTTTTATGCGAAACAGCACAGGCAACAGAGATCGCTCTTATGAGGTAGCTGGTATAGAACCCCGAATAGAAGCTAATCATAATTTGTTTAACCTGAAAAATGAACTGATTACAGGAGTCCGTTTGCATTATGAAAGAGCATTTGTGAAAAGAGTGAATGGTACCCAAGCTGGTGTGAGAAGTGGCTTATTAGTAGAAGATGAAATTCGTACCGGTAATGCTTTCAGTGCATATTTTCAAAATACGACTAATGTTTCCTCAAAGTTTGATGTGAATGTAGGGTTGAGGTATGAAAATTATGTTGCTGACAGAGATATTCTTAGAGGACGATTTGGAGGAGTGGTGAAGGATACTGTATTGATCGGAACAAATGTAGTAAGTGAATTTATCCCTGGTGCGGGATTTAATTATCGTCCTTCTACCAAAGTAAATATCTTTGGAGGAGTACATAGAGGATTTGGTCCTCCAAGAGTACAGGATGCTGTGACAGGTGAAGGGCAAGCATTGGACTTGGATGCAGAATCATCTGTCAATATAGAGTTGGGATTGCGATCACAGTTTACGCCATGGTTATTTGTTGAAGTAGCAGGTTTCAGAATGGATTTCAGCAACCAAATTATTCCGGTAGCACAATCCTTGGGAGGAGCTGGTTTTGGAGTGGTCAATGCAGGGCGTACACTTCATGAGGGTGTGGAGGCTATGGTGAATTTGGAGCTTTCCAGGCTGTTGAATTGGGAGAAGATTAATTTGTTCTACGATGCAAATATCACGTATGTAAATTCTGTTTTTGGTGCTGATAGAATTATCAATGAAATTAATGTTAAAGGGCTTCGCACTCCTTATGCACCTGAATGGTTAATCAATACAGCATTGACATTAGAAACTGAAATGGGTTTTGGTGGTCGCTTGACTTTAAACCACGTTGGACAGCAATTTACGGATCAATTAAATACAATTGAGCCTCGCTTTGATGGTCGGATTGGATTGATGCCTGCATTTACTACCATCGATGCTACCTTGATTTATGATGTAAAAAAGTGGAATTCACGCTATAATCTAACAATCAAAAATTTAACCAATGAGCGTTTTATTGCCTCTAGAAGACCAGAAGGCATTCGTTTAGGATTGCCTAGATTTATCACAGCTGGTTACGAATTTAGGTTCTAAAAAAAAATATTGATTTTTTTTGTAAATCTTTTGAAACAAAAATATCAAACGCATGTTTATACATATATAAAGGCTTTAAAAGCTTTTCTTCATAGTGCTGGGTTGAACCGTTCCATTCATTTGGAGCGGTTCTTTTTTTAGTATACATTCACAATTCTTGCATATTTGATCTTCATTTTCAAGTAATTTTATGAACCCGAAAGCCAAGAAAAAATATATTCGTTTAATCAAGCTTTTGAATTTCTACCCACCGTATTTGTTTTCAGGTATTCGGGTGATTGATTACAATGAGTCATTTACCTATTTTAAAGTACGTCTGAAATTAACTTGGTATAATCGCAATCTCGTTGGAACAGCTTTTGGAGGTTCTTTGTATTCCATGTGTGATCCTTTTTTCATGTTTATCCTAATCATCAATTTAGGCAAAGACTACATTGTCTGGGATAAGGCAGCGAGTATTGATTTTCTAAAGCCTGGAAAAGGGACGGTGTATGCTGAATTTTCTTTGGAGCCCGTAGCGATAGAGGAAATGAAGCGTGAGGTCGATTCTTTAGGGAAAAAAGTTTTCACATTTCCCTGTCAAGTAGTGGATGAATATGGAAATACCATCGCTCGATTAACAAAGGATGTCTATGTGCGGAAAAAAACAGGATAAACTTTAGAGTAGAACAGGTGTTGGATTTCTTTTTACCTTTGCAAAAAGTTTGAATTATGATATTGGTTGGTAACGCTGTGATCAGCGATGATATAAAAGAGCAGTTTTTTGTATGTGATTTGGAAAAGTGCAAGGGCGCATGCTGTGTGGAAGGAGATGCAGGGGCTCCACTGGAAGATCATGAGACGGAGATTTTGGAAAAAATCTATCCTGCTATCAAAGATTACATTACTCCCGAAGGAAGAACAGTGATCGAGCAACAAGGTACTTGGGTAATTGATAAGGATGGAGACAAGGGCACGCCAACCATTGGAGATAACCGAGAATGTGCCTATGCTTTATATGATGAAAAAGGTGTACTCAAGTGCGGTATTGAGCAAGCGTATTTGGATGGGAAAACAGATTATCAAAAACCCATCAGTTGTCATCTCTATCCCATCCGGATCAAAAAATACGATGAGTACGAAGCTTTGAATTATGATCGCTGGGATATTTGCAGTGCTGCCTGTGTTTTGGGTAAAAAGCTAGGGGTACCTTTATATATTTTCCTGAAAGATGCATTGATCCGTCATTTTGGACCAGATTGGTATATGGAGTTGGTTAAGGAGATTGAGGGGGAGTAGTGCCTAAGATTTATGGACCAAACCCGGCAGGTTTTTAAAAACCTGTCGGGTTTTTTCTATATTACTTCCGTTTGCTAATTTTATTAAAAGTTATCTTTCGTTGTTGATTTGATTTAAATCGTAACAGATTATCAGGCGCTTTGGCTATATGCTTTGTCCTACGACCTTGAACACGCTCGCGCCACATTTTAAAGGAGCTGGCTTTCATTTCACGGCGCATCAATTCTATGACTTCTTGTTCAGATACACCAAACTGATTCTCTATGGCATCAAAAGGGGTCCGGTCTTCCCATGCCATTTCTATGATTCTATCAATGTCTTCGGGGCTGATTTCTTTGATCTTTTCCATGCTTTCAAAACTTTGAATTCATTTATTTGTTTGATTCATGATGCAGAAAGTTTCTATTGTTTGGTTTAAGCGTGATTTACGCTTACAGGATCATGAAGCCTTATCGGCAGCAGGTCAAGCAGGAATGCCAGTTATTTTGCTCTATATTTTTGAACCCGAACTCGTGAATGCACCTCAAAGTGATGAGCGACATTGGCGTTTCGTATGGGAGAGTTTGCAGGATATTAATCAATCATTGGCTAGTATGGATACTCGAGTACATATCTTCTATGCTGATCCGCTGCAAGTTTTTGAGAAGTTAGCTAAAGCATATCAACTAACACTCGTATTCTCCCATCTGGAAACAGGACTCCGAGTAACCTTTGATCGGGATAAACGGATGAAGCGATATTTTGCTGAGCAAGGTATAATTTGGAAAGAATTCAGGCATCAAGGAGTTAAGCGTGGAAGAAAAGATCGCTCCCAATGGTCCCAAGAATGGTATGCACAAATGTCATCTCCACAAGTTCACCCAAATTTGAAGAATGCAATTTTCTATACCTTACCAAAAGCTGTTTTAGAAAGTATTGAAAGTTTACCAATTCCTGATTCTTGGAAAACCCCTGTTCCTCAAATGCAAAAAGGTGGCCCAAGTACCGCCAAACGGTATTTCGACTCTTTTTTCTCTGAAAGAGCAGCTAATTACAATCGTCATATTTCCAAGCCTGAATTGAGTAGGAGGGGTTGCAGCCGCTTGTCCCCATATTTGGCTTGGGGTAATTTATCCATTCGGCAAGTCTATCAGGAGGCCGAACGGATCAAAAAGACCAAAAAATTTGTACGGAATCTAACGAATTTTCAGTCAAGGCTTCGTTGGCATTGTCATTTTATCCAGAAGTTTGAATCGGAATGTAGAATGGAGTTTGAGCACGTCAATCGCGGCTTTGATGAGCTAGTAAAACCCTTGGATAAGAGAAAAGTAGACGCATGGAAAAAAGGGCTCACAGGTATTCCCATGGTAGATGCTTGTATGCGTTGTGTGGTAGAAACCGGTTATTTGAATTTCCGTATGCGTGCCATGTTGGTATCTTTTTTAACCCATCATCTTTGGCAGGATTGGAGGGCAGGAGAGGTGCATTTAGCAAAACAGTTTTTAGACTTTGAACCCGGAATCCATTTTCCGCAGTTTCAAATGCAGGCAGGAGTGACAGGCATCAATACAGTTCGCATCTACAATCCTGTCAAACAATCGCAGGAACACGATCCAGAAGGGACTTTTATCAAAAAATGGGTTCCTGAATTGGCAAGTTTACAGATACCCTACATACACGAACCATGGAAATTGACGGTTTTGGAGCAGCAGATGATGGGATTTACTCTTGGGGTGGATTATCCTTTTCCTATAGTGGATGTTGAGGAAGCAGGAAGATTTGCCCGAGACACTATTTGGAAGGCACAAAAGTTATTGGCTGTGCAAGAGGATGCTTTGAGGATTTTGGGAAAACATACAGTGCCTAATCGGTGGCCATGAGGGATTTCTCGAAGCAGGCGCACAGAATTACCCCACGAAAGCAAAGTTTTGATAGAATAATGTCCTGAAATAAACTGCTTTTGTAGAGAACAAATTGTGTATTAGTTTCTTTCAGAAAATAGTATGGATCGTTTGATTAAGGTTTCAGAAAAAAAGCCCGTGCAGGAAAGTGAAAAGAAATAGGTATAGAAAGGCCTTTTAGAACCTCAGGATTTTATGAACTCCCAAAGCTCTAAAAGGCGCTTACATTTGAAACCTTTCCAGTCTCAAAGGTTTTTTAATTATTGAAGCGTAACTTCTTGCTCTAAGTAACCCCCTCTAGTTGAAAGCAATTTCACTTTTGCTTTCACAGGCTCTTTTTGGTTGACTTTCACACGGAATTTTACTTCTTTTTCTTCTCCGGCATCTGTATAGCCAGCGTAGATGGTTTTGTCATACAAACTTGGTTGGCTGATCTGCACAATGGCTTTTTCGTGGCCTTTGGTAAGTTCTTTATCAAACTCCAACATTACGCGATCTTCTTGTACGATTTTTACTCGTTTGGCTTGATCTAGGGCTACAGGAAGTTTACCCACGTTTTTCCACTTGACAGTTACCTCATATTCATTACCGATTTTTTGGACGACAGGATCTTCCATGATGAGTTCAGGTAAGTCCATAGCCATAGCCACATTGAACAAGGACTGTTTTTTAATCCATCCTTCCAACTGCCAAGGTGGGCCATTTTGAGAGAAGAATTTGGGATGGAAACCACCGATTTCAACTTCGCCTAATTGTGGGTGCATAAACTTTTCCCATACTTTAAAGCCCCTGCTACCGTTTTCCTCATCATCCCAACGAAGCGCATCGTAATCATCCAATACTCCGTCACCATCATAATCTTTCATGGCCCCGTTATTCCAAAGTTCGTCACCATACCATATAGCTCCATAATAGAAATAACCAAAATCAGGTCCGTGACCAAATAGTGGGTTTGGTTTAAGTGGATCTCCTGTCAGTCTATTGGTGCCTCCTCGGGTACTATAAGTTTCATACACATCACCTGCCCAAGGATAACCAGTAATGCTCATACCCAAGCTATCGTAGTATTCATAGATTTTACGATCTTTTTCAAACATAGATTCTACACTGCTGGAAGTGGACGGTGGTCTCAAGTGCATAGGCACGCGAGTATCTAAAGAGTTGACCACTGAAATGTTTGGATGCTTGATCAACCATAGGAAGGTTGCCCGCGTTTCAATTTCACTTAAAGGATATTCTCCAGCACCAAATTGGGTGTAGCCTCTTCCAGTTGCATCTTCTCTAGAGTTTGGTCTCCAATTTTCTGGATAGTTTCGGTGTAAATCCAAACCACCTATACCATCTTCATTGAATCTGCCATCTCCATCATTGTCGATTCCTTCCGTATACATCAAGTAATCACCTTTACCATCCAGCACTCGCTTCATCAAGCGTTTTTTAGGATCTCTCGGGTCAATGATGTAATTGGCTTTCTCTTTCTCTTCCGGAGTGACTGCTTTTTTGCGCATCATGTGGATGACACCATCTCCATTCAAATCTTCCTCCGGGTCTTCATCATACAGACCATCTCCATCTACATCAAATGGACGTACCGTACTTCTATTCCGTTGTTCTGAGAAGAGGTACATGTTTGTTCCGTCGGGGTTGTTTTGTGGGCGAACATAAATAGTTTTGGTATCAATCAGATGGGTGATTTCAGGATCTTTACCATAATTTTCCAACAAATACTGTGTCAACCATAATACAGCCTCACTTGCAGTAACCTCTCCTCCATGGCGTCCTCCTTCAAAGAAGGCCGCTGGCTTGTTGGTATGCTTTCCAGTTTTTTTATTGGTAATCGTCATTTGCAGAATAGGACGGCCTTCAAAAGAACGTGCCACTTCATACAATTCTGTGATATCAGGGTACTGTTCTGCCCAAAGGCGGTACCAATGATACATGACATCAGGCGTGTGATAAATATCAAAGGTCAAGGTTTCTCCTGGAGTATATTCCACTTCAGGAAATTCATATTTTTTAAAAAAGGATTGACCATGCCGCTCACCTGAAACGGTGTAAAATTTAGATTGGCTGTTTTGTTCTGGGAATATCTTTCCAAACTCCTGTGCTTGGGTGGCTGCAAGTCCCATCAGGGATGCAAGCAGTGTACCGTAAATTTTGTTCATCATAGGATAGGTTTACATATCCCTTAAAAATAAGACGATGGAAAAAGCTTTCATAACCATTCAAAAAAAAATCCCCAACTTTCGTCGGGGATTAATTGGTGAGTTTAACTCTTAGTAACTGATGAGCAATTCAAAAGATGTATCGCTGTAGCTTGTAAATCCAGGTACAGGTTGAGCTTTAGGTAATTTTCTCAACACATGAGCAACTCGTTCTTTAGTCCCTTTGTCAACATTTTCTGTTAGTACATCAAAACCAACAATCTTACCTTTTCCGTTGATGTTTACTAATACTTTTAATTCTTCTAAATCAGCAGCTTTCTTTGTTCTGAATATAAATGGGATATGACTATCAATCACATCCAAAGTAAACTCAGGCCAAGCCCATTCACAAATATAGCTATCTGAATTGCTAGCATTCATCTGAGCTACTGGCTTCAATTCAATCATAGTCTCTTTTTTAGAAACGCTTGATTTTATGTCGGATGCAAGCAAACTTAACGAAGTTAATGTGGCTAATAATCCTGCTGTCAGTATTTTGATGAAGAGTGTCATGGGTTTTTCTGCTCTTTGATGATGTAAATATACATCAAAAAACTTTTCAAACAAATAAATTTGTATTTTATATTCAAAAATAAGTAACAAAAAAGTCTTGCCAGCGACAAGACTCTTTTCAGAATATAAACCCAAATATAACTTTAGAGATTAAAAGTTTCAATCGTGAATTTTGCTTCGTAATGAAGCAATTTATTTTTTAGCAATACTTAATTTGGTTAATCATTTTGCTGTTCAAATTAAATATTTGAATCTAAAGCAATGTCAAAATAAATAGGTTTTAATTTAATTTGCAAATTGAAAAATAAATTTTGTTAATTTTTAACTGTTTTATAATTTACGCATGGTTTTATTAACATGACTTCAAAATCACCTAAAAAAAATGGATAAAATTTTAGATATTGACAATGTGGATCTCAAAATCATCTCGTTGTTGAATCAGGATGCTAAGACTCCTTATACAGAGATTGCCAAAAAAGTATTTGTATCTTCTGGTACAGTTCACGTACGAATGCGTAAGTTGGAAGATATGGGAGTGGTTAAAAGTGCCACGCTTAATATAGATTTCTCTAAACTTGGTTATGACATTTCTGCCTTCTTGGGGATTTATTTGGAGAAAAGTAGCTTGTACGATAATGTCATTGAAATGCTCAAACAGATTCCGGAGGTTATTAATGCTTATTATACAACTGGCAATTACTCTATTTTCGCTAAAATCATCTGCAAAGACACAAATCATCTGCGGACTGTTTTGGATAATATTCAAAAGGTGGATGGTATAGACCGTACGGAAACACTAATTGTATTGGAAGAAAGTATTAACCGACCAATACAGTTTTTTGACAAGTAAAACTAGTTATTTGGATTAAATCTAAATAAAAAATATTTTGTATTATTCCTATAAATCGTGTAATTTTAATTCAGGAGTCAATTTAGATAAAATTGACTCTTTTGTTTTTTAAACCACTGATAATAATTACTTTGTGTGACATGTATTACTTTTTTTTAAGAATTTTTTAACAGTAGTGAACAATAAATTTTTCATTTGTGTTGTATCTTCACACCATAAAATGTAATTAGTCTAAATAATTCAGCCCAATGAGCAAGGATAATCAAATACTGGAAGAATTAACCTCTAAGGAATACGAGCATGGCTGGTCTGTTGCATTAGAAGCAGATGAAGCACCACTCGGCCTCAACGAAGATATCGTCCGTTGGATTTCAGCAAAAAAAGAAGAGCCGGAATGGATGTTGGAGTGGAGATTGAAAGCTTTTGAAGTGTGGAAATCCATGAAAGAACCTGAATGGGCAAATGTTCATTATCCAAAAGTAGATTTTCAAGCTATTCGTTATTATTCTGCCCCAAAGCAGGCTAAAAAACCAAAAAGCTTAGATGAAATTGATCCGGAATTGTTACAGATATACGAGCGATTGGGTATCAATCTCAATGAGCAAAAAAGACTACAAGGGATTGCCGTGGATGCTGTTTTAGACTCTGTATCTGTGGGTACCACTTTTAAGGATACATTATCTAAGTTAGGAATTGTATTTTGTTCCTTCTCGGAGGCTGTACAGGAGCATCCCGAATTGGTTAAGAAATACCTTGGTTCAGTTGTTCCTGTAGGTGATAACTATTATGCAGCCTTAAACTCTGCTGTATTCTCTGACGGATCGTTTTGCTATATCCCTAAGGGTGTTCGTTGTCCTATGGAGCTTTCTACCTATTTCAGAATTAACGCAGCAAATACAGGGCAATTTGAACGTACACTAATTGTAGCTGAAGAGAGTTCTTATGTTTCTTACTTGGAAGGATGTACAGCTCCCCAAAGAGATGAAAATCAGTTGCACGCAGCAGTAGTTGAAATCTATGCAGACAAGCATGCAGAAGTAAAGTACTCAACTGTTCAAAATTGGTTTCCGGGAGACAAGGAAGGCAAAGGTGGTATTTACAACTTCGTAACTAAGCGTGGGATCTGCGCAGGAGATTATTCAAAAATTTCCTGGACCCAAGTTGAAACGGGTTCAGCCGTGACTTGGAAATATCCTTCCTGTATTTTGAAGGGGGATCATTCTGTAGGTGAGTTTTACTCAGTTGCGGTGACTAATAATTATCAGCAGGCAGATACGGGTACGAAAATGATCCATATCGGAAAAAATACCCGCTCTAGAATTGTTTCCAAAGGTATCTCTGCCGGAAAATCACAAAACTCCTATAGAGGCCAAGTTCAGGTGATGAAACGTGCTGATAATGCGCGCAACTTCTCCCAATGTGACTCTTTATTAATGGGAGATAAGTGTGGTGCACACACCTTCCCTTACATTGATATTCAAAACTCGACTGCCAAAGTAGAGCATGAGGCTACTACTTCCAAAATCGGCGAAGATCAGTTGTTCTATTGTAATCAGAGAGGGATTTCTACTGAGGATGCAGTAGCCTTGATCGTCAACGGTTATGCAAAAGAAGTATTGAATCAGCTCCCTATGGAGTTTGCCGTGGAGGCACAAAAATTACTTGCCTTGACTTTAGAAGGCTCAGTCGGTTAATCTAAACTATATATTTGAAAACTACATACCTATGTTATCTATAAAGAATCTTCATGCCTCTATCGATGGAAATGAAATATTGAGAGGTATCAATTTGGAAGTAAAAGCAGGAGAAGTTCATGCCATCATGGGTCCAAACGGCTCTGGAAAATCTACTTTGGCATCTGTTTTGGCAGGCAGAGAAGAATATGAAATCACTGATGGTGAGGTTGTGTTCCAAGATAAAGATTTGTTGGATATGGCTCCCGAGGATCGTGCAAGAGAAGGTGTTTTCTTGGCTTTCCAATATCCAGTTGAGATTCCAGGAGTATCTACAACCAATTTCTTGAGAACTGCGGTTAATCAAGTAAGAGAATACAGAGGTCTAGATCCATTGGACGCAGTAAAGTTCTTGGCACTGATGAAGGAGAAGATGAAGTTGGTGGAAATTGACCAGAAATTATTAAGCAGATCTTTGAATGAAGGTTTCTCAGGTGGTGAGAAAAAAAGAAATGAAATTTTCCAAATGGCGATGTTAGAGCCAACATTGTCAATTTTGGATGAAACTGACTCCGGTTTGGATATCGATGCTTTGAGAATTGTATCCAATGGAGTAAACAAATTAAAGTCAGATAAAACAGCCACCATCGTGGTTACACACTATCAGCGATTGTTGGATTACATTGTTCCTGATTATGTACACGTGTTATATAAAGGAAGAATCGTAAAATCCGGTAGCAAAGAGTTGGCCTTAGAGTTGGAAGAAAAAGGATACGATTGGATTAAGGAAGAAGTTGAATCTGCCTCTGTATAAATCTACTATCAATGATGACGACAGCGACAACAAGTAAATTATTTACACAAGTTCAATCTTTGTTTCAGACTTCGGGAGGTTTTACTTCTATCCGTCAGCAGGCGATCGAGAACTTGGAGAATCAAGGTTTTCCTGCTGCAAAAGCAGAGGAGTATAAGTTTACCAATCTGAGTAAGAAAGTAGAGAATAGCCTGACGAGCGAAAGTTTTGCTCAGCCTTTTTCTATCGATCAAGCAACTTTGTATGCTCACACTTTTGCTGACTTTGAAGGTGATATATTGGTGTTTACCAATGGAAAATGGAATCAAACGCTTTCTAAAATCACTCAAAACTACACAGTGGATGTGGTTTCCGAAGATGGTTTGTTGGGTACAATCTCCAAGCCAGGGAAAGATGCATTTGCAGATCTTAATACTGCCACTTTTAAGGAAGCTATCAAAATATCGGTAGCGAAAGGAAAAGTTATTGAAAAACCAATCCTATTGATTCATTTCAATCAGGCGAATGAAGGTCAATTAGTTGTACCTCGTCTCTTGGTGCAGGTGGATGAGCTTGCTCAGGTAACTTTATTGGAATATGCAGTTTCCTTGGATGAGGAAGTTTATTTCTCCAATGCCTTGACAGAAGTAAAGGTGGCTGCGGGAAGTCATGTTAAATTCTTCCGTTTACAAAATCAGTCTTCCAAAGCTATCCTTATGGATACGTTAGAAACGGATATCCATAGAGATGCGGTTTTTACTTCGGTAAAAATCTCTTTAGCTGCGGATATGATTCGGAATAACTTGACCTTGAATCTATTGGACTCGGGTTGTGAGGGAAATATGTATGGCTTGTATTTGTTGAATGGCAAGACTCATGTGGATAATCATACCAATGTAGACCATACCATGCCTCATGCGGTCTCAAACGAATTGTACAAAGGTATTTTGACAGATAGTTCGCGTGGCGTATTCAATGGGAAAATCTTCGTTAGACAAGATGCCCAAAAAACTAATGCATTTCAGCAAAACAATAATATTTTGCTTTCTGAAAACGCCATCATCAACACGAAACCACAATTGGAAATTTGGGCAGATGATGTAAAATGTTCCCACGGATGCACTACAGGTCAGTTGGATGAGGAAGCCTTGTTCTATTTACAGGCGAGAGGGTTGGATAAGACGCAGGCAAAGGGCATGTTGCTTTATGCATTTGCAGGAGAGGTGTTGGAATTTATTTCCGATGAGCCTTTCAAAGCTTACGTTACCCAATTGGTAACGGAGCGATTGGGAACTCAGTTTTAAGAGAAATGTCACTAGATATAGAAAAGTTAAGAGGCTTGTTCCCTATACTTCATCAGGAAGTGCATGGCAAGCCTCTTGTTTATTTTGATAACGCTGCTACTACACAAAAGCCACAAGCGGTGATTGATGCCTTAACAGGATATTATCAGCATGATAATGCCAATATCCATAGAGGAGCACATGCTTTGGCTGACCGATCTACCCAATACTTCGAAAGTACACGGGAAGCAGTTCGGGATTTTATTCACGCTAAAGAAGCAGCAGAAATCATCCTGACCAAAGGAACTACCGAGAGTATCAATCTCGTGGCCGCTACTTTTGGCCGCAAGTTTATCGGTGCAGGAGATGAAATCATTATCTCCACCATGGAACATCATTCCAATATTGTTCCATGGCAAATGCTTTGTCAGGAAAAAGGTGCTATACTCAAAGTAATCCCTATCAACGATGCTGGGGAGATCGAATATGAGGAGTTTCTGAAATTGCTCTCTGATCGTACCAAACTGGTGAGTATTGTACATGCGTCCAATGCCTTGGGCACAATCAATCCTGTGAAGGAAATTATCACAAAGGCACATGCGGTAGGAGCGAAGGTGTTGTTGGATGGGGCGCAATCCACATCTCACTTACAGGTGGATGTGCAGGAGTTAGATTGTGATTTCTTGGCGTTTTCTGCACATAAATTATACGGCCCTACAGGATTGGGCGTGTTGTATGGTAAGAGGGAGGTCTTGGAATCTATGCCTCCTTATCAAGGTGGTGGAGAAATGATCAAGGAAGTAAGTTTCGATGGAACTACCTATAATGAGATTCCTTTCAAGTTTGAAGCAGGTACCCCAAATATTGGAGATGTGATTGCGTTCAAAAAGGCCTTAGATTTTATTCAAGAATTAGGAAAAGATGCAATTAA
Source organism: Mongoliitalea sp. (assembly GCF_054166905.1). NCBI lineage: Bacteria > Pseudomonadati > Bacteroidota > Cytophagia > Cytophagales > Cyclobacteriaceae > Mongoliitalea > Mongoliitalea sp. The sequence goes on from NZ_JBSZCK010000045.1 coordinate 63,106, forward strand.
GGCCCATGAAGATGAACTTCTTCAACATGCAGTGGCACAGCTTTCAGAAATCAAAGGCTTTATTCCTGTTGGGGTAGCCAAAGATAAGGTGAGTGTACTTTCATTCTGTATTAATGGAATGCATCCATTTGATGTTGGGGTGATGTTGGATGCGAGAGGCATAGCTGTGCGAACAGGACATCATTGTACACAACCATTGATGAAACGATTGGGTTTGGAGGGAACTGTTAGAGCTTCATTTGCTGTTTACAATACCAAATCGGAAATCGATGTTTTGGCAGATGCTGTTCAAAAAATCGCACGAATCAAAAACAAATGATGGATATCAAGGAAGTTCAGGAAGAAATCATCAGTGAATTTGAGATACTAGGGGATGACAAAGAATCTACCATTTTCTATATTATGGAATTGGGAGGTAATTTGGATGTATTTCCCGATGAACAAAAAACAGAGGATAATATCATCAAAGGCTGTCAATCCAAAGTTTGGTTGACAGCCAGTGAGAAAGATGGAAAAGTACATTTTCATGCAGATTCCAATACAGATATTACCAAAGGATTGATCAGTTTATTGATCAGGGTATTATCTGGCAGGAAACCTTCAGAAATTGCCTTTGCTGATCTTTACTTTATTGACAAAATCGGTATGGGCTCAATCATCGGTTCACAACGCTCCAATGGGTTGTCTGCGATGATCAAACAAATGAAATTGTATGCATTGGCATTTGATGCCAAATTAAACGCAGGAATATAATATGCCAGAAACCACAACGACAGTCAAAGAGATACCTTCTCAGGAATTGAAAGAAAAGGTAATTGCCGCAATCAAGCAGGTATATGACCCTGAAATACCCGTAGATGTGTATGAGTTAGGATTGATTTATGAAATCAGTATTTACCCAGTCAACAATGTGTACGTTTTGATGACGCTGACCTCACCTAATTGTCCTTCCGCAGAATTCATTCCTTCCGAGATCAAAGATAAGATACAGCATATCCAAGGTGTCAATCATGTAGAGATGGAGTTGACTTTTGATCCTCCCTATTCTCAGGATATGATGTCCGAAGCAGCAAAATTAGAATTAGGATTTCTTTAAATATAAAAAACAGTAGCATATGTACCCAGAGGATTTAATTGCCCCCATGCGTTCTGAATTGACCAATGTGGGTTTCGAAGAATTCAGGACTGCCGAAGATGTAGAAAATCATTTGAAAGACCATAAAGGAACCACCTTTATTGTTATCAATTCCGTGTGCGGTTGCGCAGCAGGTGCTGCCAGACCGGGTGTTCGCTATGCATTGGAGCAAAGTGATGCAAAGCCAACTACTTTGGCAACCGTTTTCGCTGGAAACGATCGCGATGCAGTAGCAAAAGTGAGAGAGATGCACATGCCATATCCTCCATCTTCTCCCTCCATGGCCTTGTTCAAAGATGGTGAATTAGTTCACTTCATCGAAAGGCACCATATCGAAGGTAGAAATGCTAAAATGATCGGCGACCATTTAGTGGAGGTTTTCGAGCATTTCTGTAAGTAATCAGAGCCCTACGGGGCTTTTTTTATGCTAAAAAACTATAGCAAACACTTAACCTTTTTAAAAGAGATTCGTTGGTAAATTGATTTGCGTAGCCTATGAAATCAGCTAAATTTCGCTGAAATCAGCAGGTTTGTTGGAGACTAAGCAAAACGTTAAATATAGGTGTATTTTGTACTTGTACACAGATGCTTGTCACTTGTGTAATTAATCGTGCAAAAAATACCCGATTTTACTAACTTAAGGGCTCAGATTAAGTTAAAGTATCAGGAAAACAATAAACTGTAAATAAACAAAACATATATGTCTGAATTTGCTAAGATATCTTATGCAGGCAAGGAGTACGAACTCCCTGTTATTGAAGGTACGGAAAACGAAAAAGCGATCGATATTGGAAAGCTTCGTGCACAGTCCGGATTAATTACCATTGACCCAGGTTTCAAAAATACGGGTTCAACTACCAGCTCTATTACTTTTTTGGATGGAGAGGAAGGAGTTTTAAGATATAGAGGTTACAGAATTGAGGATTTGGCTGAAAAGTCATCTTTCCTTGAGGTGGCTTATTTATTGATATATGGTTCATTGCCTACCCAGCAGGAATACGAAAAATTCAGCAGAGATATCACTACACATACGTTGGTGCATGAGGATATCAAGAAGATCTTGGATGGTTTTCCTTCCAATTCTCACCCAATGGGCGTATTGTCTTCCTTGATCTGTTCTTTAACTGCATTCTATCCAGAGTCATTGGACCCAAATAGAAATGAAGAGGCAGTTAACCTTAGCATTATCCGTCTTTTGGCAAAAATGCCAACATTCGCCGCTTGGGCTTACAAAAATGAAGTTGGGCACCCTGTGAATTATCCAGATAATAGCTTAGACTACTGCTCCAACTTCTTGAAAATGATGTTTGCGCTGCCAGCTGAGCGTTATGATGTAGATCCAGTTGTTGCCAAAGCCTTGGATCAATTATTGATCTTGCATGCAGATCATGAGCAAAACTGTTCAACCTCTACCGTTCGTATTGTAGGTTCTTCTCAAGCTAGTATCTACGCAGCGATTTCTGCGGGTATCAATGCTTTATGGGGTCCTTTGCATGGTGGGGCTAACCAAGCTGTAATTGAGATGTTAGAAGCTATCAAAGCTGATGGTGGCGATGCTCAGAAATATTTGAATAAAGCAAAAGATAAAAATGATCCATTCCGTTTGATGGGCTTTGGACACAGGGTGTACAAAAACTTTGATCCAAGAGCGAAAATCATTAAGAAGGCTGCCGACGATGTATTAGGTAAACTTGGAGTCAATGATCCAGTATTGGACATTGCCAAGGAATTGGAATACGCTGCTTTGAATGATCAATATTTCATCGATAGAAACTTATATCCAAACGTTGACTTCTACTCAGGAATCATCTACAGAGCTTTAGGTATCCCAACAGACATGTTTACGGTGCTATTTGCTTTGGGGCGTCTTCCAGGATGGATTGCGCAGTGGAAAGAAATGAGAGAGAATGGAGAACCAATCGGAAGACCTCGTCAGATTTATACAGGCGAAACAGAACGCGATTATGTTTCTATGAACAAGAGGTAATAATGCTTTGATAAGCAAGCCTTTTACTTTAAAAAAGAGACCGGTTGAAAAACTTGGTCTCTTTTTTAGTTTATGGTCCGTTTAATGCCTACGTGAAATCTTTTTTCTGTATATTTGGAAACCCAAAATTAATAAATGAGTTTCTTATGAATGCAACTAATTTAGATGAAGCAGTAGCTTTAACCAAAAAATTTACCAGCAAACCAAGTAATGAGGAGTTGTTGAAATTATACAGTTTGTACAAACAAGCCACGGAAGGAGATAACACAAGCGAACGACCAGGAGGTTTCGACTTCGTAGCCGCTGCCAAGTATAATGCTTGGTTGGCTTTGAAAGGAAAAGAGAAGGATGAGGCAGCTTCCGAATACATTGAATTGGTCAATACGCTCGCAGGAAAATACATGTAATTGGAATTTTTCATTTAATAGAATGAATATATCCAACGATGGATAAGTAAAATCCCACAGAACATTGTGTTTCAATAGCTCTGTGGGATTTTTGAATTATCAGAATAATTTACCTGATTTTTACCTTCTTTTAAGGAATTATATTTCGTTTTGTTGGTTTGAAAAAGGAGTACTGCCGAATTTTATAAAAAATATTCAGAGTTTTCCCTTACATTGTTTCAAAAACTTTTGAATGGAATTTGGTTTTCCAATTTATTTCCCACATCTTTGCACCCGATTTAAACAATAACATTTTTCTAACCGTGGTTTCCTTACTGTCGCTTGACTTGGGTTACTTCAGGAGCTCATGGTTCAGAAAAGTAAGGCAAATTTCATGGAAAAAGAATTATTATTCTCAGACCTTGGGGTATCTGCAGAGATCCTTAAGGCAGTAGAAGATATGGGCTATACCCATCCTTCTACCATTCAATCACAATCTATCCCTTTGTTGCTTAGTGGCCGTGATGTCATTGGACAGGCGCAAACTGGTACTGGTAAAACAGCCTCTTTTGCTATTCCAATCATCGATCAGGTTGATACAGACTTCAACAAGCCTCAAGCGCTAATCTTATGCCCAACGCGTGAGTTAGCCGTTCAGGTAGAAGGTGAAATTGTAAAATTATCAAAATACAAAAGAGGGCTTTCTTCTACTTGTATTTATGGTGGAGAAGCTATCGACAGACAAATCAAATCCTTGAAAAAAGGTGTACATATTGTCGTTGGTACTCCTGGTCGTATCATGGATCACATGGAACGTGGTACATTGAAATTGGATCATGTAGGAATCATTGTATTGGATGAGGCAGATGAAATGTTGGACATGGGTTTCAGAGATGATATCGAAACCATCTTGAGCGAATGTCCGGATGAAAGACAGACAGTATTCTTCTCTGCTACGATGGCTAAGCCAATCATGGACTTAACTAAAAAGTACCAGTCTAATCCAGAGATTGTTAAAGTTTTAAGAAAAGAATTGACAGTTGAAAATATCTCTCAAGTATATTATGAGGTAAAATCACCTCTAAAACTTGAGTTGATGTCACGTTTGATCAATTTAAATCAGTTTGCGTTAAGTGTGGTTTTCTGTAATACCAAGCGTACCACAGATGAAGTGACAGAAGAACTGATTGCAAGAGGCATTATGGCAGAAGCATTGCATGGGGACTTATCTCAAGCCCAGCGAAGCAAAGTAATGGCTAAATTCCGTAAAGGTCATGTGTCTGTATTAGTAGCTACTGATGTAGCGGCAAGAGGTATAGATGTGGACAATGTAGAAGCAGTATTCAATTTTGATCTACCATTGGATGAGGAGAATTATGTGCATAGAATTGGTAGAACCGGTCGTGCTGGTAAATCTGGAGCTGCTATTAGCTTTGCTACTGGAAGAAAAGATTTATTCAAACTGAGAGATTTGGAGAAATTCATCAAGACTTCCATTACCAAAATGTCTCCACCATCTGTAAAAGATTTGATTGCCTTGAAAAAGGATCAATTAATTAAGGATGTCTATAAGCAATTGAGTAAGGAAGAAGATAATAGCTTCTATGAAGAAACGATCGGTCAGATGTTGGCTGAAGGTTTGACCATGGAGCAAGTGATGATGGGATTGATCAAAATTCAAATGGCTGATGCTGTTCATGAAATGGAAGATCAAAACTTTGAAATCGATCTTGGTAGAGAGCGAAGTGGAAGAGAGCGTACAGAAAGAGGTGGTAGAGAGCGGGATCGTTTTGATAGAGGTGGTAGACCAGAAAGAGGTGCACGTCGCGAAAGAACATCCGAGCGATCCGATAGAGGTGGTGACCGTTCTGAGAGAAGAGGACCGAGAGAAAAAGTCGCAAGAGAGCCAGGAATGGCACGCTTATTTATCAATCTAGGTAAAAAAGACCGTGTTAGACCAAATGACATCGTAGGAGCCATTGCAGGTGAAGCTGGGGTACCAGGAAGAAGCATTGGCGGTATCGATATCTTTGATAACTTCTCTTTCGTAGATGTACCTTCCAAGGATGCAGACCATATCATTAAAGTGATGAAAAACAATACCATCAAAGGTAAGTCTGTAAACATGGAAATATCCAAAGGCTAAGAAATTCATTATAGGTTAATTAGTTTATAAAGGTTAGTGATAGAAAGCACGGCTCCGCAGGGGCTGTGCTTTTTTTATCTGTCAAATTGATTGGCACTACCGACAAGACTATGTAAATTTAACTCTCCATACTGATAAACAGTAAAGCCAACCATTTGAAGACTTGAAATACGGCTTATGCAGCTTTTCTACCACGAAAAAACGTTGGATAATACCTTTGACTTAGATGCTGAAGAATCCAAACACCTCATTAAAGTGCTTCGCAAAAGCAAAGGGGATAAAATACAATTTACTGATGGGAAAGGATGTTTGCTCCATGGGGCTATCATCGATGCTAATCCCAAAAAGGCAAGGATACAGGTAGAGCAACGTCACTATCAGCCGGAAGATGATTTCCATATTCATTTGGCCATTTGTCCTACGAAGAATCTAGATCGAATGGAATGGATGCTAGAAAAAATCACAGAAATTGGAGTTCATGAGGTTACTTTTATCGAATCCAAGCACTCGGAGCGGGTTTTTCTCAAGATGGATCGATTGGAAAAAAAGGTGATCGCAGCTTGTAAGCAGAGTTTGAAATACCATTTTCCTAAGATCAATGGTTTAAAACCATTGGAGGAAGTATTGAAAGAGGCACGTTTTGATACATATCAGCGATTTATTGCCTATATTGATGAGGAAAATACCAGACATTTGTTTGAAAAAGCTGAACCAAATCAATCCTATATGGTATTAATTGGACCAGAAGGGGATTTTGCTAAAGAAGAAATCGAAATGGCATTTCAGTATCACTTCTTGCCATGTTCTCTGGGAAAATCACGCTTACGGACCGAGACAGCTGGTGTAGCAGCTGTGCATACCTTGCAGTTAAAAAACACATCATTTATACCATGAAAAAATTTATACTAGCGGGCATTACTCTTGCTCTATTTCAATTTTGCCAAACACCAGCAGACACTAACTCTTCACATGGAGAAGATGGGTGGCTTACAGGCACTAATCAGGAAAAATTTGATGAGATCGCCCATCAGTTAGGTGGGTTTAGCAAAACCATGGTGGAAGTTTCCTACCGTTATTCTGAACTTTATTGGGCCGGTATGGATGAAAACTGGGGCTATGCGGAGCATCAAATAGAGCACATCATCGAAGCGATGGAGGATGGCTTGAAAAGAAGACCTGTTAGGGCAGAATCAGCCGAAGCATTTATGGAAGAAGCTATTCCTGCCATAGAGGCAATTATCGAGAAGAAAAATAAAGAAGAATTTATCATCGGTTTCCGAGCTTTTACATCTGCCTGTAATGCTTGCCACGCCAAAGAAGGTGAGTCCTATATTATGATCCAAGAACCATTGCAGCGACTTTCTCCCGTAAGATTTTAACTAAATAAATTATTCACAGGTACTTACACATGCATTCAGATAGTCAACAGCCTTTGGAGTCTACCGAGGAAGAAACATTATCGGTAGATTCTTTGACCATTCTGCTTCAGACAGATGAGGATGATCCTAGGCCTGTATATCTTTCCGGAAATTTCAATAACTGGCAAACTCAGGACAGGCGATTTATGATGCAGCGCCTGACCAAAGGGCAGTATCAATACCAGTTTTCGTCCGACTTTCATTTTCCGGAAGAATTGGTATATAAATTCACAAAAGGAGATTGGTCTGAGGTAGAGATCGATCGCTATGGAAACAAAACCCCCAATCGTTTCTGTCAAAAGAAGAGTGGTACACAGAAAGAATATGTGCCCCGATGGAGGAAAAACTGGTTGCCTTATAGACCCTCTCAATTACCGAAGGTTCACTTGATATCCGAAGAGTTTGAGATTCCTCAACTGAACAAAAAGCGTAAAGTTTGGGCATTGTTGCCGCATGATTATGATACTTCGGATGAACAATACCCAGTCTTGTACTTGCAGGATGCCCAAAATCTATTTAATGAAAATTCTCCCTATGGGAATTGGCAGATTGATAAGAAATTGGCCGTCATGTCTGATTATGGTATTGGAAAAATCATCGTGATTGCCATTGAACATGCCGAAAAGGAACGTATTGTAGAGTACAATGTTGGAAAAACGCTGCTAGGAGAAGGGCAAGGAAAGAAGTACATGCGTTTTTTGGCAGACACACTGAAGCCTTTTGTAGATAAAAATTTCCGAACCAAACCAGAGCGTCAATATACAGGGATAGGAGGGAGTTCCATGGGGGGCTTGATTACGATTTTCTCAGGGTTAATGTATCCAGAAGTTTTTGGAAAGCTCATGGTTTTTTCACCCTCCTTATGGGTTATTCCAAAACTCAAATTTTCTTTTTTGGATTTTTTTGAACCTATGGAAACAAAAATATACCTGTATGCAGGTGGAGACGAGTCTGAGACCATGGTCAAGCACGTAAAAAAATTCCGAAAGAAACTGCTCAAACATGAAGGGGCTCAGTCCAAGATGAATATCCAATTATCCATCAATATGGAAGGAAAACATTCTGAAACCTATTGGTCCGATGAATTCCCTAAGGCTGTGGAGTGGTTGTTTTTTGCAGATCGGGCGGGGGATGTCCTAGAAGATTCCGAGGAGGAATAATTAGTGATTCAAATAAATAAATCTTATATGAAATTTTCAATTCAGTCTGCAAGTACCTCTTTCGATATTTCGGGAATAATTGTGCCATTTTTGGAGTCAGAAAGCATTCGGTTTTCTTGGGAAGACAACTCTTTTGTGATCAATAAAAACCTTTTTGCAGGCAAGAAAGACAGTATGTACTCCTTTGAGTCATTGGGAAAACTTTTTATTTTGGTTGGCTTAGGAAAAGAACCGGATTTTAAGTCTGTTCAAAACAGTTTCCGACGATTAACTGCAAAAAATTCTGATCTTCTCAACGGGTCTCATGTACTCGATTTGTCATCTGCGTCGGATGCTTGGATGCTTGAGGCAATGGTAACAGGTCTTAAATTAGGGACTTATCGTTTGTCCCATTTCAAAAGTGGAGACTTGGGTCTGAAGGATTGGAGTTCCTTGAGTTTTGTAATCAAAACCGAATTAGAAAACGCAGATGCATTATTGATTCAAGCGGAGAAGATTGCAGCGGCCCAGTTGGAGACGTTCCGAATGGTAGATTTACCTGCCAATACCGTGACTCCACAGTTTTTGGCAGATTGGGCACTTAATCTAGGTAAGCTAGCGAGTGTTTCGGTGCAGGTTTTGGATGAGGTTCAGGCGGGAGAACAGGGCTTGAAAGCGTTTCTTTCGGTCGGACAAGGAAGTAAGCGGGCACCGCGATTTATTATCATAGATTATCATCCATCGCATGCACAAAAGCATGTAGGTCTAGTTGGGAAAGGGGTTACCTTTGATACGGGTGGTCTGAATATCAAAACCCAAGGGATGGTTCACATGAAATGCGACATGGGAGGAGCCGCCACCGTTTTGGGAGCCATACAATTGGTAGCTTCTTTGAGCGTTCCTCATCGAGTAACAGCTATTGTTCCATGTGTGGAAAATGCAGTGGATTCAAACGCTTATCTGCCATCAGATGTGATTGGTAGTTACAGTGGAAAAACAATTGAGGTCATAGATACAGATGCTGAAGGGCGCTTGATTTTGGCCGATGGCCTGACTTATATGGTTAGAAATTATAAGCCTGAGCTCTTGATTGACTTTGCTACCTTGACAGGTAGTGCTGTGGGTACTTTTGGGTATTCCTGTGCAGCCTTATTTTCAAAGAATGAAGCATTGCTCAAGCAATTGCAAGAAGCTGGAGATGCAGTGGGTGAGCGCATGTGGCCTTTACCGATGTGGGACACTTATCAGTCAGAGATGGATTCGGACATCGCAGATATCAAGAATTATCATGGAAAGCCTTTTGCAGGGGCTATTACTGCAGCCAAATTTTTGGAATTTTTCACCGAAGGGCATGAGGCCTACGCACATATAGATATTGCCGGGACAGCTTTTGGAGATTCTGAATTTGCAAAAACCAAGCATGCTACTGCGTATGGTGTGCATTTATTCCTTAAATTGTTGAAAAATCTTTAAACCATGAGCAGCAAACCTAAAACCTTTTTGTGCATCTCTAACTATTTTAAAGGAGGTGCCTTTTTGACATCCTTAAAAAAAGCCGGGAATAAAGTATTCTTGGTGACATCTGAAAAATTACGCGATAGTGCTTGGCCGCACGAATATATAGATGAGATTTTCTATATGCCGGGTCAGGATTTAGATTGGGATTTGGACAGGCTATTGATCGGAGTAGCTGGTGTTATGAAAGCTAATAAAATCGATGCAATTGTAGCCCTGGATGATTATGATGTAGAGAAGGCAACCTTTCTGAGAGAAAGCCTTAGAATTCCAGGTATGGGTCAGACCACTGGGCGCTACTTCCGTGATAAGTTGGCCATGCGTATGAAAGCCAAGGATGAGGGAGTCTTGGTTCCCCCTTTTTCTCCCTTGTTCAATGACGAAGAAATCAATCATTTTGCAGATACTGTTCCCGCTCCTTGGGTGCTCAAACCACGCTCAGAGGCTTCCGCTCACGGAATCATCAAAGTACATGATAAGGATAGTTTATGGGCTAATATCCATGAGTTGGGAGACAACCGAGTAAGGTATCTGGTAGAGCAGTTTATGCCCGGAGATGTTTACCATGCGGATAGCTTAAATTTGGATGATAAAGTGATATTCTGCGTGGTTTCACGCTATTTGGCTACACCTATGGAGATTTCCCAAGGTGGGGGGATTTTCAGAAGTGCCAACATTCCATACGGTTCTGCCGATGACAAAGCCATTCAAAAGGCAAATAAACAAGTTATGAAAGCCTTCGGGATGAAAACTGGTGCTGCACATACCGAATTTATCAAAGGACGGGAAGATGGAAAGATTTACTTCTTGGAAACTTCCTCAAGAGTAGGAGGGGCGCATTTGGCGGAAATGGTGGATGCAGCTTCTGATGTAAATTTATGGTCCGAGTGGGCCTTGATTGAGGATGCTAAAGCAAAAGGTTTAGGTTATCAATTACCATCCGTGAAAAAAGGCTATGCGGGTATTGTGTTGACGCTTTCTAAGTTCCAGGATCCAGATCTCTCTAATTTTAATGATCCTGAAGTGTGCTTCAGAGTGCCTTTGGATTATCATGCTGGCCTGATTGTGAAGTCAGATTCAAAGGAACGTGTGCTACAGTTATTAGATGAATATGCAGAGCGATTGAGTAGAGATTTTTCGACGGTGGCAGAGCAAGAGAAAGTAAAGAAATTCCACTAAAACCAGCATTTGAGGCAGTTGAAATGTAAACTCTAATTGTCTCTTTAAATTTGATAATTCACCAAGTCATAATTAGTATTCTGTTAGGATGTTAATTTAGATTTGGTGTTTTTTTTAGTCTATTTTGTAACCTTTTGCTATTTTATTCGATTGTTAATTTATAAACCAACGAAAAAATAGTATGCTAAACCTAAAGAAATACTTCGTTTTACTGGTAATTCTCGGATTTGCCACAATAGTTTCTTGCGTTTCAGAGGAGGAACCTCAGCTTGAGGTGGAAGAAGAGGCCATGACATTAATAGAGTATCTAAGAAATATTCAAAATCCTGATATGGATGTGCTCCTCGATGCTATCCCTGAATTTTGGGAATCATTAGAACAAATGGAAGATATCACATTTTTGGAACCTTCTCCAGGTGCTTTTACAGCTTTTCGTGAGGCATATAATACAAATTCATTGGAGGAGGCTATTGAAATAGCAGGAAAAGATGTTTTGGAGGCGTTCTTATCCTACCATGTTATTAACGAAGTGGTAAGGTTTCAAAGTCTTCCTGAGGGGGATAACCTTTTTAGAACTATAACTGACTTGCCGATTATACTTCGACGAACAACCAATCCTCCTAGAGGCTTTATTGTAGATGGTTCTGGAGGGGAGGTCGTTGTTAACCTCAATGGAGCAAGTTTTAAAAATGGGATTGCATACTTGACTTCTAGGATATTAGTTCCGAGGCCAGTATAAGTTAGCAAATAAATATTTTACATGAACTATTTGAAATTTGAGATTGTATAGCGTATTTGAAGAAAAAACGCATTATGTCAACAAAAATAACAGTTAATCCAAATGGCTCACTCAAAATTGAGGGAGATTTTGAAATAGTCGATAATCAAGGGAATGCCTATGGTCTTCAAGGAAGAACAGTCTTAGGGCTTTGTCGCTGTGGACTTTCCAACAATAAACCATTTTGTGATGGCTCTCATCGCAATGGTTTTGAACATACCGCAGTTGCATTTGATTTACCTCCTAAAAAAGTCTAATCAAAAAAATCCCAAGTTATCTTAACTTGGGATTTTTTAATGAATATTTTAAACCACTTAGTCAAACTTCATTTCAGGAATTTCTCCTTCTACTATCAGTTTGCCTTCGGTCTTGGCTATGATTTCATCTACGCTAATTCCCGGTGCCCTTTCCAATAATTTGAAACCTCCCTCAGGCAGTACATCGAGAACTGCTAAATCGGATACAATTTTCTTTACACAACGGATACCCGTAATCGGAAGGCTACATTCTTTTAGCAATTTAGATTTACCATCTTTACTGCAATGCTGCATGGCCACAATAATGTTATCTGCAGAAGCCACCAAATCCATTGCTCCTCCCATACCTTTCACCATTTTTCCAGGGATTTTCCAATTGGCAATATCTCCATTTTCGGATACTTCCATGGCACCTAGAATAGTCAACTGTACATGACCACCACGTATCATGGCGAAAGACTCCGCTGAACTGAACAAAGCAGAACCTTTAACCATGGTAATGGTCTGCTTTCCTGCATTGATCAAGTCAGGATCTATTTCAGCCTCCGTAGGAAATGGACCTATTCCCAATAGACCATTTTCTGATTGTAAAACCACCTCTAGGTTTTCAGGAATGTAATTGGCTACTAAGGTAGGGATTCCAATGCCTAGGTTGATATATTGTCCACCCTTCACCTCTCGTGCGATGCGTTGGGCTATTTGATCTTTTGATAACATGGCTTTTAGGATTTTCTGATGGTTCGTTGTTCGATTCGCTTCTCATAGTTCACACCTTGGAAGATCCGTTGTACGTAGATTCCAGGTGTATGAATCTGATTAGGATCCAACTCTCCTGCAGGAACTAATTCTTCTACTTCTGCAATGGTGATTTTACCAGCTGCTGCCATCATAGGATTAAAGTTTCTGGCAGTTCCTTTGAAAATCAAATTTCCGGAAGTATCTCCTTTCCACGCTTTGACAAATGAAAAATCGGCTCTCAACCATCTTTCCATTAAGTATAATTTCCCGTCAAATTCACGGATTTCTTTTCCTTCCGCTACTTCTGTTCCTACGCCTGCAGGAGTGAAAAAAGCAGGAATTCCTGCTCCTCCGGCACGTACACGCTCAGCTAAGGTCCCTTGAGGGATCAATTCTACTTCCAGTTCCCCACTCAGGAGTTGACGTTCAAATTCAGCATTTTCTCCGACATAGCTAGAGATCATTTTCTTTACCATGCGTTTTTTGAGCATCAGACCGATACCAAAATCATCCACACCGGCATTGTTGGAAATACAGGTAAGACCGCTAAGGTCTTTTTCGAGGAGTGCAGCAATGGAATTTTCCGGAAGACCGGATAACCCAAAACCGCCAAACATCAGCACAGCGTCGGAGAAAACATCTTTCACCGCCTCTGCTGCATTCGCTACAGTTTTATTGATCATGTGTTATTTGGATTTAGTTAAATGATTGGTCAATACTTGCAATGCTGCTATCCTGTCCTGCTCCAACTGAGCTTTTAATGAATCCAATCCTTCAAATTTTACTTCTGAGCGAAGATAAGATTTTAAATAAACGCTTACACGTTTGTCATATAAATCTCCGCTAAATTCAAATATATTCACTTCTATCGTCCGTGTGTCACCATTGACTGTGGGACGGTTGCCGATATTCAACATTCCTTGATACCGTTCACCTTCTACACATACTTCCACAGCATACACACCATCAGCAGGAATCAATTTATAATCATGAGGAATATGGATATTGGCTGTTGGAAAACCAATGGATCTACCCAATTGCTGCCCTTTGATGATGATTCCATTCAACTCGTAATCTCTACCCAAATATTCATTGGCGATATCCACACGTCCTGACTCCAATGCTTTTCTGATTTTGGTGCTTGATACGCCCACATTATCTACATCTTCCCTTGCAATTTCTTCTAAATCAAATGGATACTTGGCCAAATTTGCCTTCAAATAATCAAAACCGCCTTCTCTATTTTTTCCAAAGCGATGATCGTATCCTATCACCAACCGCTTGGTTTGTATGCCTTCAATGAGTATTTTTTGAATAAATTCCTCTGAGGAGAGGTTGGAAAACTCTTTGGTAAAAGGGATGGTGAGCAAATGGTCAATGCCTGCTTCTCGGAGTAGTTTGGCTTTTTCCTCAAAAGTGCTTAATAACCGCAATTGATGATCGTCAGGCTTTAAAACTAATCGTGGGTGAGGCCAAAAAGTAATCATGACTGTTTCACCTTGTATTTCATCTGCAATCTTGCGGATGCGCTGAAGGATTTTTTGGTGGCCCAAATGAACTCCGTCAAAGGTTCCACTCGTGACAACAGCGTTGGTGATTGGGGCAAAATCTGCTAATCCCTCGTATATCTTCATGAAGTACGTTCCTTAATTTTGGTAATAAGCTCGGGCAATTCCTCACTATTCTCCAACAGAAATTCACCGATTCTTGTTCGGCATAGGGAAGACATATAGGCGCCTACACCCAACAGTTCCCCCAAGTCCCGAGCAAGGCTTCGGATATATGTACCCTTACTGCATACTATACGGAAATGGATGACAGGGTTTTCAAATTTGGTGATTTCGAAAACCGAAACTTTGACAGGCCGGGCCTCAATGATGACTTCTTGTCCTTTTCGTGCTGCTTCATATACACGTTTGCCATCTACTTTGATAGCAGAGTGCATGGGCGGTACTTGCATGATTTCGCCGGTTAATTGGGCTGCGGCATCCATCACATTTTCTAAGGAAATATGAGAGGGGTCTGCAACAGGAATGACTTCCTTTTCTAGGTCAAAGCTTTCGGTTGTCGCTCCGATGACGAAGGTGCCCGTGTATTCTTTTTCCTGCCCCATAAAGGTTTCGATGGACTTGGTCATTTTGCCGGCGCAGACGATCAATAGACCGGTTGCTAAAGGGTCTAATGTGCCTGCATGCCCCACTTTTTTAATCTTGAGTGCATTGCGTACTTTTTTGACCACATCAAATGAGGTCCATTCCAAAGGTTTATTAATCAAGAATACTTCTCCGTAGGGGATTTGTTCCATCAAATTTGGGATTACTTGATTAATTAAAATATCCAGCTGCTATGGCAATTAAACCGACAATGGTACAATAAATGGCAAAGTACGTCAGTTTACTTTTGCGCACCAATGCGATCATCACGGTACAGGCAAAATAACCTGAAATAAAAGCAGCTACAAAGCCTACAGAAAGATAGCCGAAGCTATCGCTGTTGTAGGCAAGTGCTCCATCTAAAATGTCTTTAGCCATTTTTCCCAAAATCAAGGGAACAACCATCAGGAAAGAAAAACGAGCTGCTTTACTTTTATCAATTCCCAACAACACGGAAGCTGAGATAGTAGCTCCCGAACGAGAAATACCAGGAAGCATGGCAACGGCTTGTGCAAGTCCTACCAAGACAGCGTTCTTGAAACTAACGCTTTTATCTGTATTCTTGGCTTTATCGGCCAAAAATAGTAGGGTTGCCGTGACCAATAACATAAAGCCCACAAACATGACTTGTCCTCCAAAAAACTGTTCCAATTGCTCTTCAAAAAACAATCCGATGATCACAGCCGGAATCATGGACAAGATGATTTTTACAGAGAATTGGGTTTCTTCATTCCATTGAAATTTGAACAAACCAGCTAAAATTTCCCCAATGTCTTTTCTGAAAACCACTATCGTCGCCAAGGCGGTGGCTGCATGTAAGACTACAGTAAATAACAGACTTTCTTCCGGTAGCTTACTTTCTCCAAGTAAGGCCCCGGCTAATTCTAGATGTCCGCTGGACGAAACAGGCAAAAATTCTGTCAATCCTTGAATAATTCCAAGGATGATAGCATCGATTAAATCCATGATTATTTATTACTCGGTTTGTGGAAAATAGCGTAAAACTGAAAAATAAATCCAGCAAGTGTCACGATTGGTCCAAGGGTTAAGCCCAAAAATCCAAACCCATGAGGTTCTTTGTCCAAACCTATGAGGACGAAACCCAAGGTGATGATCCCAAGTCCAATCAACATCAATTGGTAGTTCTTTTTTGAAAAAGGCATGTGTGAATTTTCCATCTTAATATAATTCGTCCAAAGACATGTTTAAATACTTGTTAACTGCTTGCAAGGTACTCAAGACCGATAAGATTGCACCTATCACTACCAACCCTCCAAATAAGGCATAGAGCAAAGTGTAATCCTGCAACAAAGCAAAACCATCTATATTCGCTTTGGTATACTCTATAATTCCATATAGTAAAGCTGAGGCTAATACTCCAGAGGCAATCCCAAATAAAAATGCTCTTGAAATAAATGGCATTCGTATAAATCCTCGTGTAGCCCCTACAAGCTGCATACTTCTGATAAGGAAACGCTGTGAAAACAGGGCCAATTTTATAGTATTATTGATCAACATGATCACTGTAAAGATCAAAATCAATACGAAGCCACCCAATACCAAGGCTACTTTGGTTAGGTTTTGATTGATGGAGTCCACCAAATCTGCCATGTAGGTAACTTCAAAAATTCCTTCGATAAGTCTTAACTCCTCTACGATGTCGGCAATTAGTTCGGATGTTTGGTATTCTTCTGCAATGGCCAAAGTAAATGAGTCCCGGAGTGGATTGTCATCCAAAAACTTAGTAAAATCTTCCCCTGTGTTTTCCAAAAACTCTTTGGCAGCTTCTTCTTGTGAAATGTATTTAAAGCCCGAACCATCCTCCTTTTGGATGATATAGGGTTTGTTTTTTAAGGTAGTACTGATGCGTTGGATATCTTTTTCTTCCAGATTCTTGTTTAGGAAAACTTGGATCTCAATGTTTTCCCGGATAATTTTTGTCAAGGTCTTTGCTTGGATTACAATCACCCCAAACAAGCCCAAAATAAAAAGTGAGAGCGTCGTGCTGAATAGCACAGAAGTAAATTTGAATCTACCTAGTTTCGTTTTCTTCCGTTGATTGCGGCTCATGTTATAGTGATATAAATGTCAAAATTACTCAGCAAAGGCGATTAAACAAACACTAAGACTTTAAATTAGCTTCTATCACCTGACTTCCTGTTACAACGTAGGCTTGATTGTTTTTGGTGCATGACAATATATGAAGACCTGTAAATCTTCCAAATGCAGGTAGTATGAGCTGATTTGGACTGAAAAAGTAACAAGGTAGAGCTATTTTTTGACGCCCATTTCCATGTAGCCGGATCCCTGGATGAATGTGTCCACAGAGGTTAAACTTTGTTAACGGAATATTTTCCAATGGTTCATGTGTCAGAAGCAAGTTGCCCAATTCCAATTGTTCCGGGATAATTTCCCAATTAGAGGCTTGATAGATGGCAGGAGGGAGGATGTCATGATTCCCTTTGATTAAGACAAATTGTACGCTTGGAAATTGTGCTAAAAAATTCTCCAAAGCAAACCAAGATTCGTTGAGATCACTGTGAAACAAATCTCCTAAGAAGTACACCTTTATTGGATTCCATTGATGGATAAGAGACTGGATTTTGACTAAATCTTCTTCATGCAAGGTTTCGGGAATAGGAATTCCTGCCTTGCGGAAATGTGCGGCCTTACCAAAATGAGCGTCGGCGATCAAGAGACTTTTTTCCTGAGGTATGAAAATAGCTTTCTCGGGTAATAAATTAAATGCTATTCTCTCCCACGTAACTGTTTGCATGCTTTTGAACTACTTTTGGAGAACTTCCTGTTTTTCCATTCAACAATTTGAATAGTTCTCCGTTTGAAAGAAGGAAAAACTTCTTTTTTACACCACAAACTTATGCATATGTTTAAGAAAATTGCTTTTACTCTCCCATTCTTTTTGGTTCAATTCACCATTTACGCACAACAGGCAGATGCAATCTTAGGGGAATGGTATACCACGGAGCGGGATGCTAAAATTGAAATTTATAAAGAAGGGAGTACTTATTCAGGTAAGGTTGTTTGGTTGGAGCAGCCAACAGAAAATGGTAAACCTATTTTAGACGCTAATAATGCGGACAAAAGTAAGCGCAACCAACCTATTTTAGGTATAAAGCTGATTGAAGGTTTTAAATATAAAAACGGGGTATGGGAAGAGGGTAAGATTTATGATCCGCGCAATGGTAAATACTATTCTAGTACCATCAAAAAGAAGAATTCAGATGTGTTAGAGGTACGTGGTTTTGTGGGATTTTCTATGATTGGAAGAACAGTGGAATGGTACAAAGCCAAGTAAAATTTCAACGACTCCTTAAAAATCGCTTGTATTTGATTTGTCCATGGATCAAGTGATCGTAAAATTCATTGTAACCGGCATTTCCGTCCAGATAGTCGGTAAATGAAAGCAATACGCCTAACTCTAAGGATAGATCATCAAGCGAACCCACTCTAAAATCAATACCTAATCTTACTGGTACATAGCCTGTTGTGATGTTTGTTTGAGAACCTGTTTCTGAGGGGTCGAAGCTAAAATATTCTGTGCGTCGGACGTGTATTACTCCCAGTCCCGCACCTGTATAGAAATTCACTTGAGGACGGTTCATATGATTGAGAAAGGGGATGAAATAGAATACAGGCATCACATCCGCAAAGTATGCCATCCCATTAAATCTAAAAGCCCCTCCGCTTTCTTGCCATCTTCTTTGTGCATTTTGACTTGGATCACCACCGCTCTCAATGATTTGCAATCCTCCAGTTCCTCTTAATGCCCAGCGCTCAGAAAAGCGATTGCTGTAAGCGACTGTGAATGCAGGATTGATTTCAAAGTTTCGTTGATGGTACTGTGCTCCGTTGTCAGCGTAAATAAATGAGGGGCCTAGGCCGATAGAAAAAACCCCTGTTTTGGGCATCAACTCCCTGTGAAAGCTTTGAGCTTGCGCTGATAGACTGATGCAGACTATTATACAAGCAAACAAGATTCTGTTTATCAAACTCACTGATTTCATGCGTACACTTGAATTTTGCCGAGTATTTACAAACATGCCGAAAAAATCTAGTTTTTCACCCAAATTTCTTCGATATTTCATTTGAAATTGCTCCGTTTTGGTCAAGTGACAGTTGGGAATTAATTTTCAGCATCTCCTTGCAGGGCCTGATTGATTTCTTCTTCGGTCATGCGGAGTTTTTTTCTGCAAAATTTCATCAGTTCAGAAGCTTCTTTTACCAAGGTGGTTAATTCATCCATGCCTTTTTCTCCTTTTTCCAGAGCTTCTACGATTTCTTGAAGTCGCATGAGCGCTTGGTCATAACTTAGTTCCTGTGGGTTCATCTGTGTTGATTTGTTGAATGATACTTTCAATGCGTTGTTTACCGGTGTAGGTGACCATGGAGTCTCCTGCGGCGGGTGTTTGTTGTTGAAGTGGTGTCCCGTTGATCTCAGTCCGGGTATATCCTCTTTTGAAGTGCTCTTGGGGATCCAGCCGAAAGATGTCTTTAGCGATTTGTTCTAAATGTTGCTGTTTACCTTCTACTAATCGCTTCCAAGATTTTTGAACCGCTGTGTGTAATTCCCGAATATGGAGGGACTGAATCTTAAGCGCCTGCCCAGTCCATAGTTTGAGGGAATGCTGTAGCTGTTGCAGTTGTTGTTGACTGCGTTTGATTTCTTGACGGCTATGGTTTTGGATTCGCAATTCATGCTGATCCAGTAATTTGCCTTGATGCTGTAAATGCAAAAAGACAGTGCGTTCCATCCGCTTATGCAGTACAAGCAAGTTTTCTTCAAATTCCAAAAAACCATCCAAAAGAAAAGCCGCCACTGCTGTAGGTGTTTTGAGTTTGGTATGTGCCACCATGTCTGCGACTGTCTCATCCCGCTCATGTCCGATTCCTGTCAGGACAGGTATAGGACTCTCAGCAAGGGTTTTAGCCAATGCATAATCGTCAAAGCATTCCAAGTCTAAGGCTGCTCCTCCACCTCTGATTAGTACGATCGCCTCAAAATTTGCAGTGGCAATAGCTAGATTGACCGCAGCACGGATAGAATTACCCGCTTCCGCTCCTTGCATCACAGATGGAAAGAGTGTTGTATGAATGCGGTAGCCGTAACTATTATGTTGCAGTTGATTGATAAAGTCTTCATATCCGGCCGCATGTGGTGAACTGATTACTGCAATCCGTTGAGGTACGATTGGTAGGCTGAGTTGCTTGTTTTGCTCCATCAAACCTTCTCGTGTCAATCGGTCTATGATAGCCTGTCGGAGTTTGGCCCGTTCCCCCAATGTATAGGCAGGATCTATGTCTTTGATATTGAGACTGATTCCGTAAACCTCGTGAAAGGTTACGGTAACAGAGGCAAGGATTTTCATAGAGGCCTGTAATCGTTGCCCTGTGGCTTGTTGAAATTTGGAAGCAACCGTTCGATAGGAATATGACCAGATGGTACCTCTGATTTTTGCTAGTGTTTGGTTTCCTTCTTTTTCCAATAAGTCCAAGTAAGCATGCCCATTTGGACCCGCTTTCAACTCTCCGATTTCAGCAATAACCCAATAGCTAGGTTCTAATTGTGTATCGAGGGTGTCTCGGATTATTTTATTGAGCGTAACCAATGAAATAGCTTCTTGCATAGAACAAAAATATGGTCTTTTATTCGTAACTTGGAAGTCTAAGGGAAGGATTTTGATAGTGCCACAACTATTTCAGGAAGTTTTAAGTGCCCAAACCCTACACTAGGGTTTTCCCGTAAGTATTGAAGTACATCTTTTAATCAGTTTATCGAGCAATGATAGAAAAAGCATGATCACTTATAGATTTTATCAATTGAGTTTTAAATTGCATACAGAAAAATAATTAATATTTTAGCACACATAAACCCTTTATAAACGGAAAAAATATGGATAAACATCACGATTACGCCACAGCAACAGGTAATGGAGCCGCAGGAAAATGTCCTGTGATGCACGGAGCAAACACAAAATTAGGAGCAGGTGGCACCATGAACAAAGATTGGTGGCCCAATCAGTTGAATTTGAATATTTTGCATCAGCATGCTCCGAAATCCAATCCGCTTGGAGAAGATTTCAATTATGCGGAGGAATTTAAGAAAGTGGACCTTCCACAGTTGAAAAAAGATTTGGAGGAAGTACTGACTACTTCTCAGGACTGGTGGCCGGCAGATTACGGACATTATGGACCATTTATGATCCGGATGGCATGGCATGCTGCAGGTACCTATCGTACCGGTGATGGTCGTGGAGGTGCTAACACGGGTAATCAGCGATTTGCTCCTTTGAATAGCTGGCCTGATAACGGCAACTTGGATAAGGCTAGAAGATTGTTATGGCCAATCAAGCAGAAATATGGTAATAAAATTTCTTGGGCTGATTTGTTTATCCTTGCAGGAAATGTGGCGATAGAGTCTATGGGACTTCCAACATTTGGTTTCTCAGGTGGTAGAGAAGATATATTTCAGCCAGAAGAGGATATCTATTGGGGTGCTGAGGATACTTGGTTAGGCAATAAGCGCTATACAGGAGAACGAAATTTGGAGAATCCATTGGCAGCGGTGCAGATGGGTTTGATTTATGTGAATCCAGAAGGACCGGATGGCAATCCTGATCCATTGGCTTCTGCAAAAGACATCCGTGAGACATTTGCCCGTATGGCGATGAATGACTACGAAACAGTAGCTCTGACAGCAGGTGGACATACTTTTGGTAAGGCGCATGGTGCCGGAGATGCAGCTTTGGTAGGTGCGGAGCCAGAAGGTGCGCCGATGGAGCAAATGGGCTTTGGTTGGAAAAGTGCTCACAAGAGTGGAATGGGTAGAGATACCATCACTTCTGGTATTGAAGGTGCATGGACGCCAACACCGACGACTTGGGATATGAGTTACTTTGATGTGTTGCTAGGCTATGAGTGGGAATTATCCAAGAGTCCCGCGGGTGCTCATCAATGGGTTCCTAAAAATCTAAAGCCCGAAGATCATGCGCCGGATGCTGAGGATGCATCGTTGAAAGTTGGTATTATGATGACTACCGCAGATATGGCGATGCGTGAGGATCCTTCTTATCGTAAGATTTCCGAGCATTTCCACAAAAATCCAGAGGAATTTGCAGATGCCTTCACAAGAGCATGGTTTAAGCTGACTCACCGAGATATGGGGCCTAAAACCCGTTATATCGGATCTGAGGTGCCTGCAGAAGATTTGATCTGGCAAGATCCAATTCCTGCGGTTGATTTTGAAGTAATCAATGATGCAGACGTGGCGGCATTGAAAGGAAAAATCTTGGCAACAGGTTTGTCTGTATCCGAATTAGTGTATACAGCTTGGTCTTCTGCTTCTACCTTCAGAGGCTCGGACTTGAGAGGTGGTGCCAACGGTGCTAGAATCAGACTTGCTCCTCAGAAATTCTGGCAAGTGAATATGCCTGATCAATTGAATAGAGTACTGGGTGCATTGGAAAAAGTACAACAGGAATTTAACGCTTCTCAGACTGGCAATAAAAAAGTATCCATGGCAGATTTGATTGTCTTGGGTGGTTGTGCAGCGGTTGAAAAAGCAGCAAAAGATGCTGGTTTTGATGTGACTGTACCATTTACAGCTGGCAGAAATGATACCACACAGGAATTGACGGATGTGGAGTCTTTCTCCGTATTGAATCCTGAGGCTGATGGTTTCCGAAATTATAGAAAAGCTGCTTTCACGGTACCTGATGAGGAAATGTTGTTGGATAAATCACAATTGTTGACCTTGAGTGCGCCTGAAATGACTGTCTTGGTGGGTGGTATGCGTGCTTTAGGTGCTACCTACAATGGTTCTACTCACGGGGTATTCACCGATAGACCGGGTCAATTGACCAATGATTTCTTTGTGAATTTGGTGGATATGAGCACTGCTTGGAATGCTTCCAGCAAGGAGCCTGATACCTTCGAAGGTAGAGATCGTAAGACTGGCAAAGTGAAGTGGACAGGTACAAGAGTTGACTTGGTATTTGGATCTAATTCTCAGTTGAGAGCCATTGCCGAGGTATATGCTCAGGATGATTCCAAAGAGAAATTCGTCAAAGATTTCATCAAAGCCTGGGATAAGGTGATGAATTTGGATCGCTTTGATGTGAAGTAATTCATGGTAAGTAATTGGTAATAAAAAAGACGGCTGAGAGGCCGTCTTTTTTATTCTCTACCGATCCCAGTGGAATCACATGTTTATCATAGGGATATGTCTAGGATAGGGTACGACCCCGAATGGGCCCGCCTGCCGGCAAAAGGCAGGGTCGAATGTGGCTATCTGGGTTGAAATTAGCTATAAACATTTGATCTCTTCGAGGTCGGATTCGGGTGTGATATTATTTGTTTATGTTTAATTTTTAATTTTCGTGTACTCCCT
>NZ_JBSZCK010000046.1:0-21726 GCF_054166905.1 Mongoliitalea sp.
GCAAGTTTTGTATTTTTGTACATGATGTTTTGGTGTAGTGACTATAAACATCATAAATTTTAGCGAGGCATCATAGCCTCGCTATTGTATTTTTCTAAGATATCCAAAAACACGCAGTGTTTTTGTCGGATGACAGTAATTTAAAATAAAATTTAATGGAAGAAAAATTAAATATTATAATTAAAGCTAGTCCATGCTCTAAAAATTTTCATGTTTTATATGAAGGCAATATTATATATTTTAAATTTATTGGCATTCATCCTAAATTTAAAATATTTAATTTGTGGTTGGTACCTATAACTATACCTCTTTTTAGCATATGTTCAGCAATAGTATGGGTTGCTATATTCTTTAATCACAGCATTAATTTAATTGGACTTTCAATCTTTCTTATTTTTCAAATTTATCTAATTATACTACCAAAATTTCTCAAAAAAAAATTAAAACGAATACAAGATGAAGATCATGTTTATCACGAATTTATCATAGATAAAAATTTAAAAGTTAAAGACAATGAAAAGAACTTAACCGATTTACTTCAAAAAAAAAATAATGAATATATCGAGTACTATTCTAAAGAAGAATTGATGTATGAAATTAATAATTACATAAGCTTAATTATCTTGATAATAATGATTATTTATTTCGGCTATTTAGAAAGCTTTAACATTCAATAGATTAAAATTAAGTTTTATAAACTACTTTCAAATTTAATCATTTAATAAAATGCGATTTTGATAATTTATTGAGCATAAAATCATCCCATAAACCTATTAATATTAGCATGGAAATATTCATAATAAAAACAAAGCTGATTCAAAAAGAATTTGATGGGATAAGGAAGCTTTTAAAAGCTTCAGGTAATTATAGGCCAACTGTACAAATGCAATTAACTGTTTTAGATGGTCAAATTGAAATCACTGGCCCTGGCTTTGTAGTACACATTCCAGCGGAGACTACAGGAAATGTAAGAAGTAGTATGAGTGCCATGAAATGGGATATGTTGGTGAAAGATTATCATAGGGAAAAATTTGAGGCAGTCATTACCCCTGGGGAAGTTATGATAGGAAGCACTACTATGAATGTTACAACCCTCTTTTTTGACAAAGAAAAACCATTCAGGAATATTTCCTTACCTGCAAATCCCAAAAGCCTTGAAATCATAAAACTAGCCTATGGGGATTATACAGAAGATGAATTACAATATAATGATATAGACTGGAAAATAGAGGAGGCAGAAATAGAATTTAAAGCAGCTGTTGAACATTGTGGAAGAATTTTAGCCAAGCATGGAGTAGGAGCAAAAGCCTTTAAAACATTGGTTAAAAATTATGTCCGAGAAAAGTATAAAATAAATTTTGATTGGTTCAGAGATTAGTGTTCTATATGATTGTAAATACTGGACTATATATAGAGTTTTAGTCTTTATCGGGTAAAGAAAAATCAATAATAATTGACCGAGTGGGTTTAAAAAAAAGAAATTGAATTTCGGATTCTATACCTAATAAAAACGCCAAACATTCTTTTAAATGATTAATACAAATAGAAAATATGCTGAGTCAAATCAAGATTAGCAAAATTAAAAAGAATCTAAAGTTCTTATTTATATTTTTTTTGTTCTCATTTATGTTCATGTTTTTAGGTGAGTTGGTTGGCCTGTTTAATGCTTTATTTCAAAGCTTTACTCAATCAATTTATGCTTTAATTTGGTCTTTAATCCCACTTACAATTATACTTTTTAAATTAAAAAGCTTTATTGTAGAAATAAACTTGAATTTTGTGGTTATTATAATTCTTGGAATCCTACTAAATTTAGTGTCAATATTTTTAAACGCTAGTCTTGGAACTGGAAATATATTGGAAAAAAACTATGTTGCTACATATGGAATAAGCGATAAATATGATTCAAGGAATGAAGATTTAGTAACTTTTCAAAATAACACATTTGTTTTTAAAAAGGATGATTTAGAAATAGACCAAGAATTAGTCAAACTTGAAGAATTGAATGGGGAATCTCACTATAAAGAGTTTATATTCTGGCAAACAGCATATTCATTAGGGTATAAACCTAAAAACATTTGGGAATATTCCAGTTCAAGCAGTATTTCAAAAAAGTTAAGTTTATTTTTAACAGTTGGGCCAATCTTTTTAATTGAGAGCTTAATAAATGCAATAATTGGAGCTTTGAATTTCTTTATACTTCCAATTATTGGACTTCTTTTTAAGAAAAGAATATTTGAGAAGCAATTGAGGCCTTTACACGATATGATTTTTTAATTAAAAAGATTTTTTCAGTGATAAAAAATTTCAATTTCCTTCCTACAAAAGGATCTATATAGAAATTCAAAAAGGGAGAATAATTCAGAAGAATAAACCCCTAATTTCATTTATTGTAAAGAAAGTAAAAAACCCCTAATTTTTTAGTGGCCTACTGTACGGCCTACTGAAAGTAAAAAACCCCAAATACAGCTAGTATAAGGGGTTCTGAGTAGCGGGAACAGGACTCGAACCTGTGACCTTCGGGTTATGAGCCCGACGAGCTACCAACTGCTCCATCCCGCGATATATTTTTATAATTTCAAATCTTACTATTTAAGGACTCGAACCTGTATCCGCCGTGGCGGATATGATCCCGACGATCCGCTGCGGCGGATCCATCCCGCAATATATTTTATCTACTAGATTCTGTGTTTGTCAGCCATTTGCTGAAATCGTGGTACAAAAGTAGGGGTTTTATACATACAATGCAAATATGGGAGTAAATTAATTTTAAAATTGCTTGGCTGATCGTTTGTCAACGTCTTTTTTTACGTTGATTAATACGCCGAAATTCTCGTAATGGGGAGCTTTTCTGGGTGGTGTATATTTAATCTACTGTTTTCTAAGATTCTCTGAAGTAAATTTTATTTCAATTAGTATGATTTTTTGACTTAATTAAAATAATTTAGCATAAATCATAATTAATTAAACGTATGAAAAATCTATCTAAATTTTTCCCGCTTTTGTTGGTATTTCTAATGCTTACTGTTTCTTCTTGTAATAATGATGACGAACCGGAGGTATCTCCTATCGTCGGTGTCTGGAGCTATGATGATTTTCAGTTGAACATTACAATCAATGGTCAGCCATTAGTGCAGTTTTTACAAACAATATTTGGACTTTCTGCTCAAGAAGCACAAGCTGCTGCCGCGGAAATTAGGGATAGTGTTTTCTCAGCGGGGGATTTTGAAGGGACAACATTAAATTTTCGATCGGATGGAACCTATGAAATTAGGGTCAATGGAAACTTAGATGAGTCTGGCACCTATGAATTGCTCAATGGTAATACTTTATTGAGATTAAGTGGGGAAGATTTTTCTACGGATTTTCAAGTCAGAACCCTCTCCAACAATCAATTGACCATAGTGTTGGAAGAAGAAGAAAGTGATGACTTTTTTGACATTGGATTACCTGTTTTGGTCCGATTGCAGTTACAGTTAAGCTTTGTAAAGTAAGGTATTAGAGTAAATCAGAGCCTAGGTTTTTTCTAGGCTCTTTTATTTGCTGCTTTCAAATCTGGTTTGAGTGTTTAGCAGAGGGTAGTCAGTTCGAAATAAAAAAACACTATTTTTTCACCACGTAAATTGGAATATTGTGAGAAGTGTAATTCCCTTGGTTGTCAAAAACAAAAACATATAATCTATAATCTCCCTCATCTTTAGGTGCCATAAATTCAATGGTAGGTAAACTGTCTTGCAAAAAGTAGTATTTCATATTATGTTGATACATATCAGTTTTTCGGAAATCATATTCCTCCTGTCGTAATTCCCATCTGTACGAAAGAGAATCCAAATCAGGGTCTTCCGCAAATACCTTAGCAGAATATTTTTGGGATGCATAAAGGTAAACGTTATCGTTTTTAGCACCCGGATCAATCGATACATGTGAAATAGCTGGAGCTTTATTTTCTGATTCTTCTCCAGACCAAGCGTATTTTAAAAATTTAACTTGATCCGATTCATAACCCTCCTCGGAAAACATGCTAAACCATGTATGGGTTATTTCAAATTTATGGCCCCAGTAGAATGCATAACTACCTAAAAAATATACATCATCCTTGTTAAGGGTTTCCCAATAACTTTCCATCAATCGGACTTTTTCTTGCATGCTGTGTTCTTTTGGAGCTCCCCATTCGGTGTCTCTTGTTTCCCAGTGTCCTGATGGTCCCCACTCGGATAACATAAAAGCTTTGCCCCAGCCTCTTTTTTCATACACTCTATCATACACTCTATCAATAGCATCAAAGGCATTATAGCCCATAACATCTATATAAGGCATGATATACCGAAAAGGAATAAAATTATTTTTAGTAGTCGCCCCTGGTACTGTCGTCATCGTAGGGTGGTTAGGATCTACTTCTTTAATCATTTTGGCGACTTTATTGATGAAATAAAAGATAAAAAATCGCTTTCCTCCGCCAAAAAGATATACCTCATTTCCTACACCCCACATCAATAAAGCAGGATGATCTTTATGCTTTTCAATGACAGGTCGCAATTCTTCAATTTTTCTATTTACCTCCCGAAAGTTCCAATAATTAAAATCAGTACCCCACGTCGGTCTACCTATTTCAAGGCCTAAAGTAACTGTTAAACCAAGTTCATGTGCTTTGTCTAGTATATAATCCGCATCATCTATACTCCAAGTTCTAATGGAGTTTCCCCCATATTCTGCGACCTTTTCCATATATTCGGAACCGGCAGCCCCTTTGATTACATAAGGTTCACCTTGTCTTAACAAAACAGCTTTATTTCCAATATATTTGATTTCTACAGTTGGATTTTCCACTGTTTCTGGCTTGGAAGAGCAACTTGAAAGATAAGTCCATGTTGACAAAAAGATTATCAGCCATGAATGATTACGAAAGAATACCATAAGAGATAGATTACAAACTGCTGTAAAATTAAAAATAATTCGAATAACAAGAAATTTTAAATCCAAAAAATTGCATTTCAAAAATAAAATAAAGTATTTTGTGTCTCATTTTACGAACCATGAAACAGAGTAAATTTTTAGGAAAAGCCCTTTTAGTTGCTGGTGTTGTCTCTTTGATTGCTTTTATCTACGGTTTTTTTACCGAAGTGCAAGTGGGACACAGACTTATGTATGGTCTCTTGACGGTATCCTTATTTTTCAAACTCTTGAAAGTGGGATTTGAATGGTATCACTATGCAGGTCTACCAAAGCCAAAGGAACAAAAGCTGACTCCGAAGAAACCGTCCAAAAACTACACGGTTGATATGCTGACTACTTTCTGTCCGGGAGAGCCGTATGACATGCTGGAAAATACTTTAAAGGCTTTAGTCGCTGTAAAGTATCCTCATAAAACATATTTGTGTGATGAGGGTGATGATCCTTATGTGAAGAAAATTTGTGAAAACCTGGGTGTGATTCACGTGACAAGGGAAACCCATGAAAATGCCAAAGCTGGGAATATTAATAACGCGCTGAAGCAATGTTCGGGGGAATTATGTGTTATTTTGGATCCTGACCATGCTCCTTTCCCAGAATTTCTTGATCATGTATTGCATCATTTTGATAATCCCAAAATCGGATATGTTCAAGTAGTACAAGCTTATGGCAATCAAACTGATTCTATGGTTGCACACGCTGCAGCAGAGCAAACATATGCTTTTTATGGCCCCTTTATGCAGGCAATGAGTGGCTATGGAACCGCTCAGGCCATTGGTGCCAACTGTACCTTTAGAAGATCAGCCTTGGATTCTATTGGAGGACATGCGCCAGGCTTGACTGAAGATATGCATACCTCTATGTTGTTGCATGCCAAAGGCTGGGAATCTGTATACGAACCGGTAATTTTGTCTAGAGGTCTGGTGCCTAGTAGTCTCTCAGCGTTTTACCTTCAACAGTTGAAATGGAGCAGGGGAACATTTGACCTTTGGTTCAATCTCTATCCTAAATTGTTTACGAAGTTTACCTGGAGGCAAAAGATTCATTATGGATTGATACCTGTCTATTATTTACTTGGGCTGGTTACTTTAGTTGATATATTGATTCCGATTTTTTCGCTTGTTACGGGAGAATACCCGTGGATTTTAGAACCAAAGATTTTCTTTGCGTATTTTACTCCGTTTATCCTCATGTCCTTAGCGTATCGAGCCTATTCACAGTCGTGGATGCATGAAAAGAAGGAAAAAGGCTTACACTTTTTTGGTGGAGTATTAAAAGTTGGTACTTGGTGGGTATTTAGTTTGGGTTTTTTATATACCCTTATCAATAAAAAAGTACCCTACTTACCTACACCAAAGCAGCATTCAACCAAAGGGGAGTTTGCATTAGGCTTGCCAAATTTGATTATTGCAACGATTTCTGTGTTAGCCATTATTTATGGTTTGTCTAGAGATTGGCAGCCATACAGCATGCTAATGGCTTTTTTTGCAGGAATAAACGCCTTAATCTTCTTCATGGCTTTTATCGCAGGGCAAACAGTTTTTGTGACCAAACTTCAAAAGGTATGGAGGGGTGTCAAAAATAGTTGGATTAAGTCTTACATAGACTATTCGTATGTGAAAATCAGTAGGATTTCATTTAATATACTTTTGATTGGTTCTTTTTTGTTTGGTGGGATATTCTTGGTTACTTCCTTTATTGGTGGATCTGAGGATTATCTGAACCCTCGATTGAAAACTCCTTTGGAAAAGCGTTTAGGAGGGTTTTACACAGGAATTTATGAACCTCACTTTGATTACACGCAGGATATTTCACTCATCAGTAATTTGGAGTCAGAAAGCCAAATGCAATGGAATATTCTGTCCTCTTACTTAGCGTGGGGAGATGAATCTTTTCCTGTTGAAAAATGGAAGCAAATAGTTGATCATGGTGCCATTCCTATGATTACCTGGGAGCCGTGGACAAATAGATTTAGTGAATATGCTCACATTGAAGATCTGCAAAACAATAGAAAGGTTTTTCAGTACATAACGGAGGGTTTTTTTGATGCATATATTGATCAAATGGCAGAAGCGGTGAGGGATTTAAACTCTCCTGTATTTTTACGATTTGCTCATGAAATGGAAAACCCCATGTATCCTTGGTCGGAAGCAGGTGGCAATACTCCTGAAGAGTTTGTAGATGCATGGAAATATGTACATTTTAGATTTGAAAACGTCGGTGCTCAAAATGTATCATGGATCTGGAGCCCCTGGTCTACAGAGGGTTTTGAGTCTTATTTTCCTTATGGAAATGATGGTTCTCAAACCCAATATGTGGATTGGATTGGACTTACTGCATTAAACTATGGACTTGCTTCCGAAAATCAGCAAGTCAGAACGTTTGAGGAAATTTATGCTCCATTCAAAGAAAAGATTGAAGAAAAAGGATTGGATTTGCCCGTGATGTTAGCGGAGTTTGGTTCCACATCGTATGATTTTGATGGGAAGCAATGGGTTCAACAATCATTAGCTGAAATAGAAAAAAAACATCAGGAGATCAAAGCTGTGATACATTTTTTTAGTGATTGGGATAGAAACTGGATAACCAGTTGGAGACCTGATGCCGATGCCGAGTTTATAGATTGGACGTTTGATTTGAAAGATATCCACCTTTCCTATAAATCTTTTGATGTATTCAAGGGGAGAAACTACTTGCCTCAGCAAAATGACAACCAACATAACCCTAAAATGCTTCTAACAGAGCAAGGGAATCATCAATTATTGGTGGATGGAGAGCCTTTCTATATTAAAGGTGTTTGTTATAATCCTGGTCATGATTGGGAGGAAGGTTTTCACCCATTATCTGCTAAACAATTGAATAGCGATTTCCTTCAAATTAAAGAAATGGGAGCGAATACTATTAGAAGGTATGAACCTGGTATTTTTGATCGGAATATTTTAAGAGCAGCAAAAAATCAGGAGTTGAAAGTAATGTATGGTTTTTGGTTTGATCCAAAAATTGATTATTTAAAGGATCAAAAAAGTCTTCGCAACTATAAGAAAAAGGTCCTGAAAACAGTCAAAAAGCTGAAAGATGATAAAACCATCCTCGCATGGAATATAGGAAATGAAACATGGGGTTTATTAAAGAAGCATAACGCTGAACCTTACTTAAGTTTGGTTAGGAGAAGTTATTTTGAGTTTTTGAATGAGCTGGCAATTGAAATAAAAAAAATCGATCCAGATAGACCTGTATTTTCTTCGGAGGAACATGATAACGAACGCCTACTTGCGGCTATTTATCAATACAGAGCCTTTGCCCCGAATATAGATGTCATTGGTGTGAATTCTTATTACGAAAAAAACGTCAAGGGATTAAGTGATATTTTTGAAAGTAAGTTTTCTGATATCCCTTATGTGGTCACTGAGTTCGGCCCTATTGGCTATTGGAATCGAGAGTATGGAGATTACCGAAGTGATTCAATATTACTTGAGCGTTCCTCCATAAATAAGGCTGATTGGTATCAAAAGCAATGGGTAGACTATATTGAAAAAAACCAAGGGTTAAATCTTGGAGGGATGGCATTTAGCTGGAAGGATCGATATGAGGGTTCTGCAACTTGGTTTGGATTAACAGACCATAAGGGGAGGCTTAAGCCAACATATTATTCTCTCAAAGAGGTATGGAATCCAGATTCTATGCAAGAATCAATCAAGTTCCCAGAACTTGTCATTGTTGCACCTTGGCTTGAATTGCAGCCAAGCTCCACACAATGGTTTTCTGCTCAAGTGCTTAATGATTATGAAGGTAAACTGGAGTATGAATGGGAAATCTATGATAAGGATTGGAATAGATTCCGTCCTGTGGTCAATTCTAAGGTTGAAAATCAATTTGCAGAACTGAAAATTCCAAAAAATGCTTCTCGAATCTATGTTTATGCAACAGATACCCTCGGGAACGTCATAACGGCATCTAGACCGGTTCTTATGAATTAACGCTATGATTTTATTGAAAAGCCTTTTTCTGATCTATGGAAAAAGGCTTTTTATTGATCAATTCACCTCAATATTCGAAAACCAAATAAATAGCTGACCTTCTGCATTTCGGTGTTCGGTAGCGATTTTGATTCCATTAAAATCTTTTTCAGTTTCCCAAGTGAAGGTTCTTCCTTCGGGTGCATTTCCTTTACGAAATGTCCATTCTTTGATCATATAATTTTCATCCAAATATAGATCATAAGCATCTCCTGGGGTGTAACCGTCTTCATTATTGTAGCTAATGGTCAATTTGGTACTAGCATTGCCAGAAATAGGTGCAACTGCATCTGCTGTCTCTTCATAGGAATAGCCTGTATCCCATGCCAACTGAAAAGGGTATAGCAGCCAATATTTATCATTGATAAATCCTGCATCTGCAGGTGGAAGCTCTTCTTTTGGCAGGTCCAAACTATAGGTATAGCTTGTGTCAGCGGTGGTGTAGGTTACCATTCGTCCAGCTACATCCCAGTCCCAGCGACGTGTGCGTACTTCATCACCAACTTGTACATTCCAAGTATAACCGATGGACGATACCTTGTCAAACTTATCAAAACCATAAGCATTGGCTACTTTCATTGGCAGCGAAAGCTCTTCTTTCGGGGATTGGCAGCTAGCAATTAGCAGGAGCAAAGCCAGCATTAGTAAGTTTCTCATAAGATGGATTTTAAGTGAAAAGTACAAGACTAGAAACAAGCTTACAAGCCTTTTGTTACTGAGGGGAGTAGGTGTTTTTAATTGGTTTTGGAAGAAGGTGAAGATTTTTGTAAGTAGGCTTTCAACTTTGAGCGTTCAATGCTTTGGTAAATAGGTTTTATTAGTGGAATAATTTTGTTCAGCTGTATAGAAAACCAAAACAGCTTGGAAGGAAATATTTCTTTTTTGCCTGCCTCAATTCCTTGAATAATTGCTAGTGCCACCGCATCAGCTGTTTGTACTGGCCAAGCC
The DNA here is from genome assembly GCF_054166905.1 of Mongoliitalea sp. NCBI lineage: Bacteria > Pseudomonadati > Bacteroidota > Cytophagia > Cytophagales > Cyclobacteriaceae > Mongoliitalea > Mongoliitalea sp. Next base: position 9,915 of record NZ_JBSZCK010000046.1, read on the forward strand.
ATAGGAACCCCTTTTCCTGCCTTTTCAAAAAAGGATGTTTTGGTAGCCACGGGATGTACTAAGGTCAGCCATTTTCCATCTCGCTCGGACCAAACTCCTTTTGCAAATTGTCTGATGGCAGCCTTACTAGCGCTGTAATAACTATAGCCTGGAATGGCCCAAAAAGCGATGGCGGAAGCGGTGATGATTAATTTCGGGGTATTTTGAGGAAATTTATTTTTCAACAGATGTGCGTATTCCATTGGAACAAGCACATTTAGTGTAAAGATTTCTTTGGCTTGCTCCGGTAGAATAGATTGCCATTGATGATAATATCCTAGCCCTGCATTGGCAAAGCAAATGTCAATCCCTCCAAAAGATTGTTCAGCAAGACTAATTGAATTCAAGACTGCATCCTTTTCCAATAAATTGATAGATCCAACAAGGATTGAGTCAAACTCTTCCTTCAACCTGTGTAAAGCGGTTTCGTCTTTATCTACTGCCAGAATTTGGTTTTCTTTGTACAGGGATTTTACCAAAGCCTTTCCTATACCTGAAGCAGCTCCTGTAATCAAGATTTTTTTATGGACGATCTTCATACCAGCGTCGGAGTTGGAAAGGACATCCAAAAAGGCTTCACATGCACGCACATGAGTGGTTTTAAGCGACTGATATCAGGGAATCCTTGTGGGTCAATATGGACTTTTTCGAGCTGCGCAAGTTTTCCCCAACCTTTCCCCTCGGGCTGGGTGTGGTAGTTTTGCTCATTCAAACTTTGAAGCAGGCTGATGGGTAAAATTTTGGTGGAGACAGGAAGAGGAAAAGCACCTGTCTTTAGTTTGCTAAACCAGATGGGGTTTTCTTCCCTTCCTACAGCAATAGTGGTCAGGTTTCCGTTTCTATTCCAAATAAATGGGACCGTTTCCTTTGGGATTCCCCAATTGTACCGTCCGTTCTCTGTGCTTGCGTCGCTGTCTACATAAATTTTAGTGATGCATTGTTTGTTTGCTGGTCCAAATTTTCCAGGGATAAAAAGTAACTCTCTATAGGGTCCTACAGGCGATTCTTCATAATTGACCAACATCACATATCCGAAACCACCTTTGAAGTTACCTAGTTGGTCTTCTCTAAGAAAACCTGATTCATACACGAAGTTTTTGGTGAATCGGTACACCAGTATAAACCCTTCACCCTTTAATTTCCAAGGAGCCGTAAAATGAGGAACTGGTTTAGCAATTGAATTCATATACATGTTATTTGTTGCTTATCTTCCAAAAGATACATTATTATCCCTCTGAAAAAAAGAATCAAACCACATAGAAAGGGTTTTAATTTAGAACCACATAGGTACATAGGGAACATAAGGATGTTACCACATAGTTTAATGTTGAAAATAACAGTTAAACAATAGAGATGAATAGATTTTCACTAAATGTTTGATTTATAAGACTCCCCAAAACAAAAACTATGTTACCTATGTGTCCTATGTGGTTCTTCTCAATAATCAGGAAGCCGATCATAGATTTTATTAACGAATGTTTTTTGACCTTGTTTAAAGATGTTTTCAACGTTGAAGTTTACAAGTATTCCTTTGGGGGCATTTAGTACCTTCATATAGCTGATGATTTGAGCATTGAAAATGGGATGCATTTCTTGTACTGCCTTTAATTCCACAACGATGCATTTTTCCACAAAGAAATCGCAGATGAGATTCAAATGAATAGACTCTCCCTTATAGTCATAGGGAATGATGAGTTCGTTTTCGTAGGAAATACCACGGAGTTGAAATTCCCTAGCTAAACATCTTTGATAGAATTTTTCGAGCATGCCCGGGCCAACGATTTTGTGAACTTCGATGATAGCACCAACGATTTTATAAGATAATTCGTCAATTTCCTTTTTAGTTCTATAGTCCCACATAATAAAAATTATTTGATTTTAGACTAAAAATAGGGAGAAGTAAAAGTAATTCGATGTTTCTTTTGCAACTTAAACGTTTAAATTGCAAAAGCCCTTCTCAGTAAGTGAAAAGGGCTTCTTTGTTAAACTCGCTGGATATCTGCTCCGAGTGCGTTGAGACGCTGGTCTATGTATTGATAGCCTCGGTCTATTTGCTCGATGTTGTCGATGATAGAGGTGCCCTCCGCAGACATGGCTGCTATTAGAAGGGATACCCCAGCTCTGATATCTGGTGATGTCATGCGAATGCCTCTCAGCGGATACTTTCTATCCAATCCGATGACTGTAGCACGATGTGGATCGCAGAGAATGATCTGCGCGCCCATGTCAATCAATTTATCGACAAAGAAAAGGCGGCTTTCAAACATTTTCTGATGTACTAATACGGTACCCTTTGCTTGGGTAGCTGTGACCAATACGATACTCAATAAATCAGGAGTAAAACCTGGCCAAATTGCATCTGCAACAGTTAATATGGATCCATCAATAAAAGTCTCTATTTCATAGTGCTTTTGAGCTGGGATGAAAATATCATCTCCTTTAAACTCCATTTTGATACCCATACGTTTGAAGGTATCTGGAATAATGCCTAATCGGTGAATTTGCGCATCCTTAATAGTAATCTCAGATTGGGTCATGGCTGCTAAGCCTATGAAGGATCCGATTTCGATCATATCAGGCAGCATGGTGTGCTCTGTACCTTTTAATTCTTTGACACCTTCAATATGAAGCAGGTTAGAACCTATGCCGGTGATTTTTGCTCCCATGCGATTTAACATGTCGCACAATTGCTGCAAATAAGGCTCGCAGGCTGCATTATAAATGGTGGTTTTGCCTTCTGCCATGACAGCTGCCATGACTATATTGGCTGTACCGGTTACAGAAGCCTCATCCAGGAGCATGTATGCTCCTTTAAGATTTTTTCCGTCGATGTAATAAATCTCTTTTTTGCTGTCATAGTGGAATTCGGCACCGAGTTTCTGGAAACCATAAAAATGGGTATCCATTCTCCTTCTTCCGATTTTATCACCACCTGGTTTTGAAAGTCTTCCATGACCAAATCGAGCCAATAAGGGCCCCAAAATCATAACAGATCCTCTTAGGGAGGATGCTTTGCTTAAAAATTCGTCAGTATCCAAATAGCTGGTATTGACAGTATCAGCTTGGAAGGTGTAGGACTCTGGCCCAATTTGCTCCACCTTTACACCCATATCTGACAAAAGCTCTATCAGCTTATTTACATCGCGGATAGCTGGTATTTTGTTGATCGTGACTTTTTCAGGAGTCAATAAAACTGCACACAAGATTTGTAGCGCTTCATTTTTTGCTCCTTGAGGAATGATTTCCCCTTTGAGACGTACGCCTCCTTTTACTTTAAATGATGACATTTACCTACGTTTTTTTGCGTGACCGCCGTTTCTTCTTCTATCTTTCCCAAAATTCTTTCTACGATCTCCGTTGGACTTCTCTTTTTCCATATCGGAAGGTAATTTGAAATCTCTGCGGGTATTGGTTTCGAACAGCCCCATTTCTTTTACTTTTTCCAAGTCAATGTGAAGCTTGCCTTTGGATAAGGTTTTGATATCATCCAAAATAATGGCATCATCAAAGTTGTCTCTGTTCCAAGTAGAGTGAAAAGAGCGCATCAACTGCCCGATATAAATAATGGCGGATTCCTGTTCTTCACTATTTTCGATTTCAATGGCCTTCTCGATCAACTTTTCAATATTTCGACCGTAGTGCTTAAACTTCACTTCACCCTTAGGGTAACCAACGGATTTTGGCTTGCGCGTAAGTAAGTCTTCTTCCGGCTTAGGAAATGGTCCATCAACATCCAATGTGAAACCTGACATGATATGAATGTCATCCCAAATTTTTTGGTCAGACTCTCCACGCATTTGTGGGTTCAATTGTTTGACGATTTCAACGAGAGTGTAAGTACTGGCTGTTCTCTTTTCCCTATCCTCGATTCCTGCGATGTGAATAGCCAATCGCTGAATGTTTTTACCGTATTCCTTCAAGGTTACGGAGTAATTATTGCTTTCTTTATTTTCCATGTATGCCCTTGGCTTGGATTGGTGAGGGGTAAAAAACTTACCAATCAACTATTATTATACGATTCGGAGCTTTGCAAAGCTAAGTAATAATACCTTTTCTCCAAAATTATCAAATACAATCGTGGCTTTCTTATTGATTCCTTCTATTTCAATCTTTTGCACCAATCCAAAACCAAACTTTGGATGCTCTACTTTCATGCCTTCCTGCAAGTTGTTCGTGTTGGATGGTTTGAAATCTGGACTTGGTGTGTGGACCTTCGCCGTGGTCATTGGCCTGACTGATGGATTCTTCTTGATTCCAATAAAACCAGACCTTGGTTCTATAGATTCTGTTCTTAGTGAACCCGATGGTGATGCGGTAAACCTTTTATTTACTCGAATGCAACCCGGATCTATTTCCTCCAAGAATCTACTGGGTTCACAATTAAGCAGTCTTCCAAAACGATAGCGGGTCAAGGCATAGGTCAAATACAATCGATCCATCGCACGGGTGGTCGCTACGTAAAACAGTCTTCGTTCTTCTTCAAGGTCTTCCCTGCTTTGCATCATCATTTGAGAAGGAAAGAGGTCTTCTTCCATACCTACCACAAATACTTGCTTAAATTCCAAGCCTTTGGAGGAGTGGATGGTCATGAGGGTAACAGCGTCTGTTTCATCTTTGTCCCGATCATTATCCGTGAGCAGGGCTATTTCCTGTAAAAAGGCACCCAAACTTTTCTCTTCATTTTCAGGATTGTCTACATACTCTTTGATAGCGTTGAGCAATTCCTGAACGTTTTCATAACGGTTAAGTCCTTCGATGGTTTTGTCTTCGTACAAATCTCTCAATAGCCCTGACTGTTTGGCTACACTGGAGGCAACTTCGAAGGCATCTTTACGCTCCATTTCTATGCGGAAACTTTTGACCATGGTGGCAAAGTCATCCACAGCATTGGCAGCTCTTCCGCTCAAGAATGAATTAGCATTGGTCACGACATCCCACAAGGGAATATCATGTTCGTATGCAGCCACAAGAATTTTTTCTACCGTGGTATCTCCTATGCCTCTTTTGGGATAATTGATAACACGTTTGAAGGCTTCTTCATCGTCATGATTGACCACAAAACGGAGGTAAGCCATCAAATCCTTGATCTCCTTACGCTGATAGAAAGAAAGCCCACCGACAATTTTGTAGGTGATGTTCATTTTCCTCAAGGCTTCCTCTATCGCTCGTGACTGGGAGTTGGTGCGGTAGAGTACGGCAAAGTCGCTGTTATGGAGCTTTTTGTTGTTTTTTTCTTCGAAAATGGTCGTTGCTACCATTCGGCCTTCTTCATTATCCGAACTCGCCTTCATCAATTCGATTTGGTCTCCTTCTTGGTTTTGGGTCCAGACAGTTTTTTTGAGTTGGGCTTTGTTTTTGGCGATGATGCTGTTGGCTGCGTGAACAATGTTTTTGGTGGAGCGGTAGTTTTGCTCCAGTTTTACTACAAACAAATCCGGATAATCCCGCTCAAAATTCAAGATGTTTTGAATATCCGCACCACGAAAAGCATAAATGCTTTGGGCATCATCACCTACTACGCAGATATTTTGGTGGACAGCAGCTAGTTTTTTGGTAATGAGGTATTGGGAAACGTTGGTGTCCTGAAACTCATCCACCATCACATATTTGAAGCGCTGTTGGTATTTGTTGAGCACATCCAAGTGATCTCTGAACAAAACATTGGTATTAAAGAGCAAATCATCAAAATCCATCGCTCCGGATTTAAAGAGCCTTTTTTGGTAGGTTCTATAGATTTCACCCATGCGGGGCTTCATGGCCGCATCATCATCCGCTTTGATGTAAGGGTCATTCAGGTATGTTTCCCATGAAATCAATCTGTTTTTAGCTCCCGAAATTCGTGCAAGTACCGTATTAGGTTTGTATACCTTATCGTCTAACTTCATCTCCTTGACAATGGTACGGATAAGGGATTTACTATCATCTGTATCGTAAATGCTGAAGTTGCTTGGATACCCGATTTTATCTGCTTCTACTCGGAGAATTTTGGCGAAGATAGAGTGAAAAGTGCCCATCCAAGTGTTGCGGGCCTCCAAACCGATGAGTTTCTCAATCCTATGCTTCATCTCGGCTGCTGCCTTGTTAGTAAACGTAAGCGAAAGAATGTTGAAGGCATCTATCCCTTTGGCGTGAATGAGGTGTGCAATTCTGTACGTAAGTACCCGTGTTTTTCCCGAGCCTGCACCTGCAATAATCATAACGGGGCCATCGGTATGTTCTACAGCTTCTCTTTGTGGGGGATTCAGTCCTTTTAAATAGTCCATGCTTCTTTTTTTCCAACAGGCTTCAAATTTAGGGAATTTGGAATGGAAGTCTGGCTACCGTTTTGGATTTTATCTTGTATTCAACTAATTTGTCTGAACCACATGGGGATCGCTAGTGTTTAATAAGTTGTAATTATTAAATTCGAACATGGAAGAGTTAATATCACGTATTACAATTAATCCAGATATTTGCAATGGGAAACCCATTATTCGAGGGATGCGGATAACGGTACAAACTATTCTTGAGTTTTTGGCTGCTGGAGATACCATTGAGGATATTCTTGCTCAATATCCAAGTTTAACCGAGCAAGATATTAGAGCGTGTTTGGCATTTGCCTCTAAGGTGATGGGAAGTAGTTTTACAGTTAAATCTGTAGCTTAAATGCCTAAATTTCTAATCGATGTTAATTTGCCCTATTATTTTTCAACATGGAATAATTCAGATTACATCCATCAAATTGATTTAGGGGACTCTTGGACAGATAATGAAATTTGGGAATACGCCAAGAAAAACAATCTTACCATAATTACGAAAGACACTGACTTTTTCAACAAAATAATTCTCTCAACACCCCCTCCGAAGGTAATTCATTTAAAATTTGGTAATATGAAACTTAAAGAGTTTCACAAAACGATAAGTATACAGTGGCCTGATGTATTGGAGTTTACTAAAGAGTGTAAGCTAGTAGTTGTATTTTCAGACCGAATTGAAGCCATTAAAGACTAATTGTGGATTTAAAAATACCTTCATGCTTTTAAAAATCATTCCCCCTTTTTCCATTTCCATCGATTATGGCTCCATAGGTAGATTTCCGGCTGTTCTCTTATATTTTTCTCCAATAATTCAATGAAAAGGTCTGTAATACTGTGTTCTGCTTGTTCCGTGTAAGGTGGGCTAGCCATTAATTCATATCGAAATATATAGTGGCCTCTTTTGGGTTTGGATACATGTGCGTAAAGAACTGGATGATTGAATCGCTTAGCCAGTTTTTCCCCACCTTCAAAAAACGCCGTTTCCCTTCCCATAAAATCCCGCCAATAACGGATATCCCGATTTCCTGGCCGTTGGTCGGCTGCTAATACGATCATGCGCGGTTGGTCTCGCTTGCGGAGGTAATCCCGTTGGAAACTATCTTTTTCCACCATCTGCCCTCCAAAGCGTGTGCGAATGGTCATCATTAACTTTTCAAAAAATGCACTACTTACTTTGGTATAGACAACATCAACCCGGTTGTCAATATTGGCCATCATTTGGAGTAAATGCCATTCCCAATTAAAAAAATGGCCCGTCATTCCAATTAAAACTTCTCCATTTTTAATATGCTCTGTTACAATTTCTGGATGAATGATTTGAACTCTTCTATTGAATTCTTTTTTGCTCATCGAGTAGGCTTTGATGATTTCTGCAAAGGAGTCGGTCAGATTTCTAAAAAATGCTTTAGCTATCCGTTGATGTTGCTGAGCTGTTTTTTCAGGAAAGGCATGTTGGATATTGGTAAGGATGACTTTTTGTCGGTATTTCAAAACATGGTATCCTAATAGATATACTCCATCACTGAGGATGTAAAGCAGTGAAAGGGGCAATAATGAAAGTAGTTTGAAGAAAATCATGCCTTTTTGACAAGGGATTTGGATACAATTTTCAAAATAAACCAAAAGCCTCGACTTTATTCCAAAAATAGTAGCTATAAATTCGCCCATTGATTACTTTTGAACTTTATGTCTGAAGTACAGAGAAAAAAATATTCCGATCAGGAGAAAAATCACATCTTCGACCAAGAGTTTATGCCCCACATAGACTCCATGTACAACTTTGCCTTTCGCCTGACCTTTGATGAGGACGATGCCAAAGATTTGGTACAGGACACCTATTTGAAGGCCTACCGCTTTATCAATTCTTTTGAGCAAGGCACCAATGCTAAGGCATGGTTATTTCGCATTCTGAAAAACTCATTTATCAATGATTATCGGAAAAAGAGTAAGCAGCCTGCCAAAGTAGATTACCAAGAGGTAGAAACGTATTATAATTCCGATGATGTGGACTATAGCAGTACCACGGATTTGCGTGCGGATATGGTTAAGGATATGCTGGGTGATGAGATCTCCAATGCATTGAATAGTCTGGCGGTAGACTTTCGTACAGTCATCATTTTATGTGATTTGGAAGGTTTTACCTACGAAGAGATGGCCAAGATATTGGACATTCCGATTGGGACTGTTCGATCAAGATTGCACAGGGCGAGGAACTTATTAAAGGAAAAATTACGTTCCTATGCACAGACCATGGGTTACAATACGGATGAGGAGGAATAAGTACTCCTGACAAGTGAGCAAACGACAGTTGGATTTAGAGAATTAGATTATAAAGTTTACAATGGAGTCAAATTTATCATCGGCAGGAGACAAGAAAGTTAGCTGTGCTGAACAGAGTAAATGCTTTCAGTTGCTGGAAAGCATCTTGGATGGAGAAAATATTCCAGAGGCTGATAAAATCCTCAAGGAAAAGTTAGAAAAGTGTGAACCCTGTTACAAGCATTTTCACTTGGAAAGAGCAATTAAAGAGCTTTTGCAAACCAAGTGTTGCCATCAGATTACGCCAACAGACCTATTTGAAAACATCCGAAAAAACATTCAGGAAATAAAATAAATCGTTATGGGTTCAGGCAAAGCCATTATTTTTTCAGCTCCATCCGGTTCGGGTAAAACAACCATTGTCAGACATTTATTGGAACATTTTCCCAATCTTGGGTTTTCTATTTCTGCTTCTACACGTGATAGGCGTGGGAGAACAGAGCAGCATGGAAAAGATTACTACTTCTTGAGCCCGGAAGAATTCAAGCAAAAAATTGATGAAGATGCTTTTATTGAATGGGAAGAAGTGTATGAGGGTAATTTTTATGGAACGTTAAAGGAAGAAATTCAGCGTTTGTGGGATAGCGGTCAACATGTGATTTTCGATGTAGATGTGAAAGGCGGGTTGAATCTCAAAAAATATTTTGGAGATCAAGCCTTGGCTATATTCGTAAAGGTGCCTTCGTTAGAAATTTTGGAAGAACGGCTCAAAGATAGGGGGACTGAATCAGAGGAGAGTTTATCGAGAAGACTTTTCAAGGCGAAATTTGAAATGTCTTTTGAAAATAAGTTTGATGTGATTATCGTCAATGATAATAAAGAGCAGTCTTTCCAGGAAGCAGAAAAACTCGTAGGAGATTTTCTAAAAAATTAATATTCAACGTTTTGAAAATCGGGTTGTTTTTCGGATCTTTTAATCCAATTCACGTGGGGCATCTGATTATAGCAGAGGCGGTTCTGAACAAAACCGATGTAGATGAGGTTTGGTTTATTGTCAGTCCACAGAATCCATTTAAAAAACAAAAGACATTACTTCACGAACATGATCGGCTAAAGATGGTAGAGCTCGCCATCGCCGATCATTTCTTTTTTAAGGCCAGTGATGTTGAGTTCCGCATGCCCAAGCCAAGCTATACGATTGACACTCTTACTTACCTTTCCGATAAATTTCCCCAACATGAGTTTCGCTTGATTGTAGGAGGGGATAATTTGACGCATTTTCATAAGTGGAAAAATCATGAGCAGATTTTGGAGCATTATGGGCTGTATGTATACCCCAGACCAGGAGAAACCAAACAATGGGACCATCCTAATATCCATTTGGTAGAAGCTCCATTGATGGACATTTCGGCTACGTATATCCGAGATGCTATCAGAAATGGTCTTTCGGTAAAATACTTACTTCCAAAACCTGTAGAAGAGTATATTTTGGATAGAAAATTGTTTTTATAGCCTTCCTTGGGAAATTTAAAAAATATCATTCAATTCATTTTTGTATTTTTCAATTAGGGTTGGATTGTATAGTGGATGACCAAAGAATTTAATGTTGTTATTTTCATCAAGTAGAAAGGTGCGGAGATTTCTATCAGCGGTAAGTAACTCATTGGTATTTTCGAAGGTGTAGCCTTCATCCCAAAGAACTAAGCCATTTACGTCAATATGAGGCTCAATTTGTCTTTTAAAATATGCTGAATCAGAGGGTGGTACATTTAACACATAAATAGTTTGAGCAAGAATATTGTCTTTTGTGATTTTTTGAAAGATAGAATCTGCTTGGTTGAGATCATTTATGACACATTTCATGCAAACTCCATCTACAATAGAGACAATTTTCTTTTTATTAATTACTTGGGATAAAATTGAATCAGCAGCATACAATTTACCTTTAAACAAATATTTTAATTCAGGGTTGAAATTTACTGCGGAACGTTCAGGTACGGCTAAAGATGTAACTCCTTTCTTACTTTCACATGCAAATAATAATGTTAGTATTGTCATGGGGAATAAAATTCCCAGGGGTATGTATTTATTCATAGTTGAAATATCCAATTGGATTTTCCCGATCGCTAAAACTGCAAATAATTCGTTTATTATCTTCATCAATTACGAAAGAAATAATTCCAAATTCAGTTTCTAAAACTTTTTTTAATTTGCCGGTAAGATCAAAAAACAGGAGTTTAGTTGGCTCTACACTTATTGGTCTTTTATTTTTATCTCTTTTAAAAGCTGGTTTTCCAGAGTATGAAGCTACAATAAAATTGTCAGTGATTATAGAGGGACCAAAGAAATGTAACTTTTGGTTTTCTTCGGTAAGTTCATTTTTCCCAATTATGTTGTACTGTAAATTTCCATCTGGGTCAAAAACACTTAAGATATCATAGTTGATGTAAGATAGAGCCATCAATGACTGATTTTGGGAATAGGTGAAATAGGCATTGGTTCTTTTACCTGATAATTCTGGATGTTCGTAGCCAAATTTTTCAGTTTGATTACTGTTTAAATCCCATTTTCCCAAGCTTACTCTAAAAGTTCCGGTACTTAGAACTTCTACACCTGAGCCTATTGCAACACTATTTGAAACAACATTAAAACGGGTAAGAAAAAAATCATTAGTTATTGGAATAGAAAATCCTGGTTTATATTCTTTATCAGTAATTAATGAATCAATATCAAATTTAAACGCTTGCAACTTTGCAAAGTCAGGCATCCAAAATTCCTTATTATTGTGGCTTTTTGCAATTTCTCCTATTCTCATTATTTCACCAGGACCTTCTCCTAATTCACAAGTACTTGTGACATAATCCAAATTGTTTTTATTGTAGACTTGAATACCCTTGCCAGATGATGTTGCCAGATCTGTTACAAATAAATAATCACCGATTAAAGTCAAAATTGGAGCAGTTGTCATCTCTATAGTATTGAAATTTATAATTTTCTCCTTGTAAGAGGTATTTTCAACACTATTTAAATCAAATTTTTCTGTAGGATCACTGGGGGATGAACAGGATAATATAAATAATATGATTATCCGCAATCATGCCAGTATGGATAAATAGAAGCAATGATGAGCCTGTCAAATAGTTTTTGACCGAAATATCTTCTGTTGAGCTTATAACAGAATTCATCAAGATAGTTCTGCATCATCCTTTCTGATATCA
>NZ_JBSZCK010000047.1:0-70902 GCF_054166905.1 Mongoliitalea sp.
GTTGGCTGAAAGGAAGGCATTGAGGGCATCCATCCCACCGACAAACTCGGGCGCATCTTCTACCAGATCAAAAATTTCTGGCTCTTGAGGTTCTGCAATGGGTACGTCTATTAATTCGACTATTTCTACGGCTTCCTCTTTCTTGTTTTCACATGCAAAAACCAGCAGCATCGCTGCCATCAAGGGGAGTGCCAACAAAAATAGAGACTTTTGGAAGGCAGGGGATGGTTTGGATTTCATCATCATTTGGATTCGTTTTTTGGTTTGAAAATGGTTGAAATTATTAACTAAACTGCCATGGCTTTCGCTGATCAACAGACCCAAAAGCAGGCGAGCATAGGCGGATTTGGGGTAATTACTGGTAACCACCTGGTCTGCTTCGTATTCATGAACTTCCCGAATACTCGCCTCGTAGTAGCGACAAACTGGATGAAACCACAACAAGGCTTGCACCAACTGAAAGAAGAGCAAGTCTAGCGTATGGCCCTTGCGGGCATGTACAGACTCATGATGGATGATGGGTTGCATGGTAGCATCCACCGTGGCGGCATGCGGCAAAAAAACATAAGTAAAGAAAGAAGCCGGCTGAAAATCCGGATGAACTACCAAGGTCAAGCCATCCTGTGTAATATGCTTGCCTCGACGGATTTGACGTACAAGCTGTACTAAGCCCATACCTAAGACACCCAACTTCCAACAAACACCCAGCACATAGACTAATAAAAGGATATGTCCCAGACTCAGCGAACTCGATTGAACCGGCTCCACTCCTACTTGGAACGCTGGCAAGGCATACTCCAAGAGTTCAGGCATCAATCTCTGCGCAGGCCCTATGCTAAACTGCATCAAAGGTAAGCTGACCACAAAAACCAACCCGGTCATCAAGTACGCCCGATTCCAGCTAAAGAAGGTCAACCGAGCTAGGAACAAGTAATAAAATCCATACAGGATTAGGAGCGCCACACTCGCTTCCCATAGATAATTGGTTAATGAATTCATGGCTCTTGGGAGTTATCGTAGTCATCGATCAACTTCTTAAGTGCTTCCAGTTCCTTGTCGGAAATCCCTTGTTCCTTCACCATAAAGGACAATACATTTTGTACAGAGCCCTCAAAGTAGTTGTTTACCAATTGAGTGAAACTCTTCTTGCGGTACTCTTCCTGTGAGACCAATGGGTAATACTCATGGATATTCCCATAGGTCTGATGCGACAGGTATCCCTTTTTTTCCAGTTGCTTGATACTGGATGCCAAGGTGGTATAGGGCGGTTTCGGTTCTGGCAGTTCATTCAAGACATCCCTCACCAACCCCTTCCCCAACTTCCAAAACACCTGCATCAATTGTTCTTCGTTTGCTGTCAATGCTTCCATAGTTTCAAATGTATTACTAGTTTTTTAAATAACCTACGAAATTTTCGTAAATCTACGGGAGTTTAGTAATTAGTTGATTGAGTGATTAGTTAAAAGTGAGTAATGAACAGTGAGCAGTTTAAATTAGGAATGAAAAATGAGGAATTAGGAATGATTGTACACAAGACATTCCTTTTTTTAAACAGCAATTCCCCCTAGGCAACAACATCCCCATATTTCGACCATATTTTTAAAAAAGTAATCTTCTTTGCAAGCCACAAACCCAATATCTTAGCATCTAACAAATATCCCAATATCTCCATTAGACCTTATTTCAAATTATTTCCACCATATTTCAACTTTATTTCAATTTGATTCCGTGTGTTCTGCGCATTCCGCGAGCCAAACTAATAGTTTGCGCCAGCAAAGCATCTGTGTAAATCAGTGAAGATCACATTTTCAATCCGTGTCTAAAAATCACCCCTCTGCCCCAAAGAAATTCAACCCCCATCCGGGGGTTGCTATAACCAATAAACTATCCATCAAAAAACCCCGAGTAGCGACTCGGGGCTAATAACCTTTGGTATTCAACCCCTAGCGGGGTTTTTCATCCTTAATAAATCCACCACTTCGTTTTTCAAAAAATTGTCTTTTTTCCAGACGGTATTCCCAATATCCTAATATCTAGTATCCCAATATCTACATCAGTCCAGATTTCAATTTATTTCCACCATATATCAACCTTATTTCCCTTTATTTCCGCGTCTTCTGAAAGCAAAACCTTTTTCCAAATTTCCGTATAAACATATACATGCGCTCGGTATCACCGGTTTACTTGATTAGGTGGTTTTTTTATTATCCTATTTCCTTCTTCCATTACAACAACATTCCTATGAAAACCTTCCTAACAACTCTTATCAGTTTGGCTTGCTTGATGGGTTTGCAGGCGCAAACATTCCAAAACTTTCCTGCTCAAAATGGGGTGCAATCCATCTTCCCAAATAAAACCATCAGCCCTGCATCGGGACAGAGTAATACCTTCCATGTGTACGAACATACCAATGGGATCCAAAACATTGCCCCCTCTCAAGTTATCCGTGTACAGCCCAATGGGAAAAAAGAAATATTCAACACCCAATTTGGAATCCCAGAAATCACACCCAGCCAAATCATCAAACCTACCAATACTGGTGGATTTGACGTGTTTTCAACACAAAATGGAATTCAAAGCATTTTCCCTACCCAACGTGTGCAACCTACGTCTTCTGGAGGATTGAACGTATTCCCGACTACTAATGGCATCCAATCGATCAATCCTTCAAATACGATCAAACCTATCAATAACAACAGTTTTGGGGTATTTCCCACGACCAATGGGATACCATCCATCTTCCCAGATAAAGTAATCCATCGGAAGGATTGATTCACCCGCGCACTGATTGGACCATTTTTGTGTGAGCAAAAGCACTGTGTAAATCCGTGAAAATCACCTTTTAGATCTGTGTCTAAAAAATTATCCCTCTGTCCCAAGGAAAATTCAACCCCCAACCGGGGGTTGCTATAACCAATAAACTATCTATCAAAAAAACCCGAGTAGCGACTCGGGGCTAATAACCTGCGGTATTCAACCCCTTTCGGGGTTTGTAATCTTTAGTTAGTACCCAATTAGTATTTCAAAAAGTAATCTTCTTTCCAGATGGTATTCTCAATATCCTAGCCCCGAGGGTCGGGACAAGTTATCTAATATCCCAATATCAAAGCCAGACCTTATTTCAATTTATTTCCACAATATTTCAACTTTATTTCCACACCTCCCCCAATATCCTAGTATCTAATCCCGAGGGTCGGGACAAGTTATCCCAATATCTTTTGAATACCCTATTTCAATTTATTTCAACTTTATTTCCCTTTATTTCCCGAATAAATTAAATAAGCCTAGGTCTCCAAAAATTCAACTACTCCCAAAATCCCTCATCCCCATCTGTGCAAATCTGAGTAATCTGTGGACCATAAATAAATGATGAATTAAAAATTTAGAATGATAGTATACGTAAGATGAATTTCCTAAATGGCAGGTAGCGATAAAAAGGGGAAGGGATAGGCGGAGGGTTCAGGGTGTGGGATTGCAAATCCCAATTATCTGTTTCCCGAAATTACAAATTTCGAGAAGCGTAGGAGCCTAATCCCGAGGGTCGGGACAAGTTATCCCAATATCTTTTGAATACCCTATTTCAATTTATTTCCACCTTATTTCAACTTTATTTCACAAACCAAATTCCAATTCCCCTGAATATCGAAGACAGCTTTGCTTTTTCGTGATTTTTTCACTAACTAAGGGATTAAAATAAAATGCAGACCTGATTTTTCCAATGAACAAATCTTACTCCTCATACAATCATTTTTCTTGGACTTACCTTTTCAGTTGGCTGATTCTTATGATTGGGTTGCCAACTAGCACATCACATGCACAAGACCTCCTTCAAAGCAGGCAAAGCAGTTTTTACACCTACATCTATCAACTTACCGACCAAGAAGCCGAGAAAATCTACCGAGACAAACCCCCAATCATCAACCCACGCTACTTCCATATCCTTGTTGATTCCTTTCCCACCGATGCTGTTTTCGATAAAACCCTCCCCAAAGGACATTACATACAGACATTCGCTGCACAAAATCAGCAAGTCAATACCCTGCTTTCTATCCAAGACATCCAACTTTTCATCCTCAACAATGAACAAGATCTCCTCTTGCAACTATTGGACACGGATGGCCAGCTGATAGCAGATGCACAGGTGCGCTTGGGTAACAAAAAGCTCAAGTTTGATGAAGCCACTCAATCCTATATAGATCGAAAGTCCAACAAAGACGGACTTCTCATAGTGAATCACAAGGGTTCTACTTCCTTCTTTGAGCTTTCCAAGCAACAGGACAACCCGTGGATTCGAAGAGCAAGCAAAAATATCCTGTACCAAAGCCCCCTTCAGTATGTATGGAAACCAGTATATTTTGTGATCAGCCTGCCGGTAGATGCTTACAAATCCATCAAGCGACACTCAACCACAGGCAGCATTTATCAGACAGCTGACTTTTTCCAAAGAGCTTACCATCGGACAGCCTGCCTTTTTGATCCCGCACACTGTAACTGGAGACGGTATAACCTCCCTTCTACCAAAGGCTATCTTGTATTCAACAAACCGAAATACATGCCACAGGATAGCGTGTTTTTTAAAGCGTTTATCACCAACGCCAAAGGTAAACCTATACACCAAGAGGCAGAGGCTTACCTATTGGGTGGAGACAAACCCATCTCTCTTGGGCGAATTGAAAGCTACCGGAGAGGGGCATTTGAACACAGTTTTTTCCTCCACGACTCGTTGGGATTGAGGCTGGACAAATCGTATAGGCTCGTTCTTCAAAATAAAAATAAGTCACCACTTATCTTCGAAGAGTTCTACTATGAAGCTTACGAACTGAATAAAATTACCCTAGATGTTAAATCTGATCAACCCATACATCAGCAAAAGGAATCATTGAAATTTCAAGTAAGTGCCACCGACGAAAATGGCTTAAATTTAAAGGATGCACGCATTCAGGTTTCATTGCTGACTGATCGAGCTACCCAGGTTCATCAGCCAATTGTCTTTATTCCAGACACATTGAAGCATTTTACCCAAGAACTACTTCCGGACAAAGTTACCGAGTTACTCATTCATACCGATGATTTTCCCACAGCGGACTTTACATACAGCATTGATGTGCGCTTGTTGACAGCAGACAATGAATCTGCCAAGAAAAGGATACAGATAGCCTATCAGCATGCAGGAAATCCTTTTTTGTTGGGCTTCCAACTGGATTCGTTGATTGTCGACAGACATCCGCTCAACGAATCTGCTGAAGCTACTACTCAACTGATTGGTTTGGATGCTTTTGGCAATGGGCAGCTGATTACAGAAGGCATGCTACCCTTTTCCTATCCTATTCAGACACAATACAGTAAATTTCGGGTTCAATCCTCCCAACAATCTCAGGAGTTTGATTGGAATGAAGCAAATTCCAGGGTGGAAATGTTTGCCGAGCGTAATGCTAAGCAGTTGAACATACAAGTCCGTAACCCCAGAAATCTTCCTTTCTCTTATCATTTATTCAAAAAAAACACACCCGTTGCTTCGGGTTATGGCAATTCGCTAGCGTTTGAGCGCAAAACTCTTTCCAAACAAAATTACTACCTGAATATCAATTACCTATGGGCAGGAAAAATGGTTCAGGAAACATATCGCATTGCTTACAAAAAGAAACAATTGACTATTCAGGTTGATGAACCGCTGATTGTAGTCCCAGGACAGGAAGCTGAGGTACAGATTCAAGTGACAGATAGCAAAAAACGTCCACAAAAGGATGTAGACATCACAGCTTTTGCACTGACCAATAAATTTGGCTTTACCCCACCGCGAGTCCCTGATTTTGAAAAACCAAAACCTGGGAAAAAGCTAATAAATAGCTTTACAGTCCATCAACCTTCTGAACTTAAAAACACACAGCCACTCGACTACCGCACATGGAAACTATTGGCTGAAATTGATTCGATTGAGTTTTATAAGTTTATGTATCCTCAGCAGGACATGTATCGCTTCCAAACCCAAGCACATGAGGGACTTACCCAAATCGCTCCATTCCTCTTTATCAACGGGAAACCAGAAGCTCCCTCCATTATTTACGTGGATAATGTCCCGGTTTATTTTGCATGGAATTCTGTTCAGACACCCTACGCATTCCCGATCAGTGCCGGCAAACATCAAATCAAAATCAGGACTCCTCATTACCTGATTACCTTGGATGACTTGATCGTAGCGGAAGGAATGAAAAACATTTTTTCCATAGATTTGAACGAGTACCAAGGGGCCTTCCAAAAAGAACTGCTTAAACCTGTCTTGAGTGAAGATGAAAAAACTGCACTTTACCCCTATGTTTTTCCCCTCCGAAATATCCCAAGCGAACGTATGGCCTATCTCAAAAAAGGGAACCAAATTCACTTCCTGGGAATGCCTGGCACCCAGTTTGGCAATAGACTTTTTACAGGTCCGATCTATGGAGATTTCACTTATCAGGTGGTGGATGGATTTTCCCATCAACTCAGACATGAACCTCGTATGGAGTATGAGTTTTTTCCCGGGGTCGTAAAAATGCGAGAGTTGCAAACCAATGCTTACCCTAGGAACTTATATGCTCGCTCCCGATTTCTGCCCATTCAAGATTTTGCATGGACTGAAAAACAACTGGAACAAGAATGGGAAAAGCACTTGGAAGAAAAAAGGAAAGAATCCATTATCTTCCGCTACCCCCAATACGCACGTCAAAACACAGGGAAACTTCGGCTAGACCTCATTCAAAATGACGCTCTAAAGCAGGCCCAACCCATTAGCATTGTATTGAGACACAAAGAAAACCCCTTGGACCTTTGGGTGTATCCTAGTAGTCGATCGCAAATGGATAATTTAAGTCAAGGATTCTACGAAGTGACCCTATTCTTTCCAGGTATGCAATACATCCACATAGATTCGGTGGAAGTTCAAAAGAATGGTTGGAATTACGTGCAGCTGCCTGTTGCAGCGCTTGAAAAAAAGGATGTCTTCAGTAGTGAAATCACGCAAGCACTCGAGCGCTATGTATTTGCCAAAAGCATCAGCATTTCAGATGAAACCCAACTGATTTCTGAAATCAATAAAAGCTATTTTCAAAAATTCACCTACAATGGTCCTGGACAAGTAATCTCAGGATATCTACTGGACAAGGAAGACTCCCAACCCTTACCTGGAGCCATGGTGATGATAAAGGGGACCAATTTTGGAACCACTACAAATCTGAATGGCTTCTTCTCTTTGGTTGTGCCCTTCGATAAAAATACACTCGTTTTTGCGTTTATTGGGTACCATCGACAAGAGATCTCAGTAGATAAGATCCATCAAGATTCGTTTTTTTTGGAGCCCGATTACAGCCCACTCTATGAAGTGGTCGTGACAGGTTATGCTGCATCCAATAAAGAGTCTTTGATCTTTGGAAATAGTGTCAGCAGTCCTTTAAACTTTTCTGAAAGTATGTCCTATTCAGACGCTCTGCAAGGACAGGTGATGGGCATAGCTACTGGCTCGGAAAGCAGCAAACAAGTCTTCATTCGCGGATTAGCAAGCAGTAATGCAAATGAACTTCCTTTAATTATACTGGATGGGTCAGTTTTCCTCGGGGATATCACCTCAATCAATTCCTCAGAAATCATTTCCATAGAACTTTTGACCAAGGAAGAAGCAGTCAAAAAATACGGAACTGCTGCTCAATTTGGAGCACTCCTTATCCGAACAATGGAAGGAAGCATACGTGATAGTGAATGGGGGGAAGCTTTGAAAACGAAAAATTCACTTCGTCAAAATTTCTCAGATGCCGCATTTTGGCAGCCTACCTTACGTACGGATAAAGAAGGCAAAGTATCTTTCAAAACCACCTTCCCGGATGATTTGACAAGTTGGCAAACCATGTATCTTGCGATGAATGACCGAAAGCAGACCGGGCAATCCAAGGGCCAAATCAAAGCCATCCTACCCCTGGCAGCACAATTGAGTGTTCCACGGTTTTTGGTGAGCAATGATACAGCTACGGTCTTAGGCAAAAGTATCAACTACCGCTCAGATTCCAGTTTGGTTCGACGGTCTTTCGAGGTTAATGGAAAGCAAGCTGGTATCAAAGAAGGATTTTTGAGTCAACTCTTCCTTGACAGTGCACAAGTAATCGCCCAAGATTCCTTATCCATCAGCTATCAATTAGTGCGGGAATCGGATGGCTATGAAGATGGCGAGCTGAGAAACATTCCAATATTTCCCAAAGGAATGATGCGAACCCAAGGACACTTTGCCGTTTTAAATGGAGATACTATTCTTCAGATTCAAAAAGATCCAGCCCTTGCAAGCGGAACGCTATGCCTTCGATCTGATCTCCGTTCAGTTTTGGAGGAAGAAATGCAATTCCTGCGTGCTTACAGGTACGAATGCAACGAACAACTGGCTTCCAAATTGAAAGGGTTGCTAGCCATGCAAGACCTTTCGGCTATGAGCAGTCAACCCTTCCAAGAAAGCAAAGAAGTTACTCGAATCATCCGTCTTTTGGAGAAAAATCAGGGAGAAAAAGGCTTATGGGGCTGGTGGAAAAGCTCCCCTGGCAACCTTTGGATCACCCTGCATGTGATAGAAGCCTTAGTGAAAGCCCATGCAAAAGGATATCCTCTTTCCATCAATCAATCGAAATTGCAGCAGCAATTAATCTGGGAACTGGAATATACAGACAACTTTGATTCCAAGTTACGAATCGGGCAAATATTCCTAACCCTTGGAACTGCTTTTGACGCGCAATCCCTCATCAGCAGCTTGGAAAGTTCCATGAAAGGAGGTCTTATGGAAGAGCTTCGCTTGATGGAATTCCAAACGAAAATAGGTCTACCGCTTAGCATCGACTTCGTGAGGCGTCATCAGCGAAGCTCTATTTTGGGGAATACCTATGTTGGAAATGCAACATCCTATGTGGACATATGGTCAAATGATGTTCAAAGCACCCTTCTCGCCTACAAAATCCTGAAAAAGCTCACGCCTCAAGACCAAGAAACGCTACGAAGTATGCAAAACTACCTGCTTGAAAAACGTGGAAACAAAGGCTGGACCAATACCTATGAAAGTGCACAAATCATCGAAACAATCCTTCCCGATGTCTTGGCCATGCAAGCCAATGGACTCCCTAGCGTTCGTCTGCAAGGGAAGGAGACCCTAGCAATAGATAAGTTTCCAATGGAATATACCTTGCAGGAGGATGAATCCATTTCCCTCATCAAAACTGGAGCAGAACCACTCTATTATTCCTATGTAGAACGATTTTGGGAAGAAAAACCTGAGAAATCCGATGGAGTCTTTGAAATCAGTTCCTCTTTTTCGGACGGAAGTCAGATGCATTTGCAGGCGGGTAAAGAGGTTACTATAGATGTTCAAGTAAAGGTACATGAAGATGCCTCCTACGTCATGATCAACATCCCCATCCCCGGAGGTTGTTCTTATGGAGAGAAAAAAACCGCTCATAGACGGGAATCTCACCGTGAATATTTCATCAACGAAACGGCGATTTTCTGTGAGCGCTTACCCAAAGGAGATTACACGTTTACAGTTTCAATTCTTCCACGATTTGAAGGCACATACACCCTCAATCCTGCCACCATAGAATTGATGTATTTCCCTACCATTCAGGCAAACGAACAATTAAAAACAATAACGGTAGCAGGGGAAGCGAAGAAATAAGAAAAAACCGGGTTAAAGATAGACTGACGGTTCAGGGTATGGGATTGCAAATCCCAATTATCTGTTTCCCGAAATTACAAATTTCGAGAAGCACAGTATCCAACCATCGATTTCCCCCTATTTCAAATTATTTCACAACGTATATTTCAACTTTATTTCAATTTATTTCTGCGATTTCAGCGCTTTCCGCGCCTTCCGCGAGCCTACTTCACCTTCCACACATCTCCTTATACGCACAATACTGGCATTTCTTCGGATCATCTGTTTGGTCAAAAGGGATCTCTGGATTGAATAATTCGCTGAGTAAGTCGCTCAAACCTTGTTCAAACTCCTCAGCAACATCCAAATAATTTTGAAGCTCTTCCTTGCTGCGTGTTTCCCCCATCAATAAAAACGGGCTGAAGCCTTCCTTGAAAATCTCTTTCACATTAAAAAGACCGGGTTTCAAGGGCTGTTGATTGGCAGGATTGGAGAATTGGTAGAAATAGGCATACAACAGGGTCTGCATAGCAGCCTTATTCCGCTTGGAATCCGCTCGGTCAAATAAGGAGGCAATCGTCGTAAACTTATTCTCATCCTTACCTGTCTTGTAATCCAACAAGCGCACCACACCATCTTTCTCATCTACCCGATCAATCAGCCCAAACAGACGAACATCCTCCCTCCTGCCATTCACCTCAATCGGAATGCTGGTGGTATGCTTCTGCTCCAAACCCAAGACCTTAAAGTCTCCACCCTCATGGTCATAATCCACAATCGCCTGAATGTACTCGATAAAAATCTCCCGCACGACCTGCATCTGACCGCTTGGTACAAATTCTTGCCCTTTCTCCACATGGTAAAACTCCCGTATGGCTTCATCCACAGCAGGGGCAATCATCGGCTGAATCCGATTTAATTCATGTGGAGTAATCAACTTGGGTGCTTTGTCTCCTTCCGGCAAATACAGCAATTCAATGGCTCTATGCAAAATCGTCCCAAATACACCCGCATCCACATCAGCGGCAACCTCCTCCTGCTCCTTCAAACCTGCCACATAACGCAGATAAAAACGTAGGCGACAATCCAAGTAGGAATTGATGGCAGAGGCGGACAGCGAACGGGGATAGGCATCTTCCTCGCTCGATAGCCAGTAAGCAGCCAACTTCTCCATTACAGCAGGATCTTTGCTAACCACAATTTCCTTCCCCATGCGCACATCTGCGGGCAAGAGTTGTACTTGTGGCTTTGCTATATTCAACTCTACTTGCATCTGTTGCAGGAATCGGCTCATTTCTCCATTCTTCCCTTGGTCGGATGCTGTACTGTAAATCAAATGCACTTCTTCTGCCTGATGCAGCAAGCGGTAAAATGTGTAGGCATAGATCGCATCATTTTGCTCTTGCACAGGCAGGCCAAAGGCTCTACGAAGGTTATGAGGAATCATGGAATTGATACCACCTCCGGGCGGGAAACTCCCCTCATTCACATCACAGATAATCACCCTTCGAAAATCCAAGTTCCGAGACTCCAATACCCCCATCACCTGCAGTCCCTGTAAAGGTTCCCCTTCGAAAGGAAGGCGAACTTCCTGAAACAACTGCCGGAAAAGCTTCAGGAAAAACTCCAGAGACAAATCCCCCAGTCGGTGATCAGACAATACTTCATGAATTCGGTTCAATTGCTTGAATGCTTGGAATAGATAGCTCGATTGAATACTGTCCGCTTTCAACTGTTGCGCGAGCAATTGCATCAATTTCCCCAGGTACTTAACCAATTCATGGGAAGCTACCTTTTGAAAGACTTCTTGGAAAAGCCCTCCTCCTGCGTGCAATTGCTCGATGGACAATTCGATCAAGTTATCCGATTGAATCTTGACTTTGAGCGCTTGAGTAAACTCCGGATTAGAGTCCAGTAGGTAAGGAAAAGACAAAAGGTCCAATACCTGCTTGTGATAAAAAGTCACTTTTCCATCCTTCACCTTGATATACCGCTGCAAATCCAATATCGCATCCAAGAATGCATACACAGGCGCATTCCGAATGGGATACCCCATGGTCACATTCAATTTGTCCACGTTCCCTGGCAAAACATGAAGCAAGGGAAAGAGCAATTGCTCATCGGGCAGGATGACGACCGTTTCTTCCAAGGACTCCTCTGCCCCTACCGTCTCCAATAACTTACCCACCACGTTGGCCTGATTGATTTTTAAAGGAATCGCATAGGTATGAATATTCCTCGCTTTGGATGCTATTGTTTGAGGTAATTCTTGTGGGAATGTAGGTCCCAATACAGGATCTTTGATATAATCTCTGAAAAATAGCCCAGATTCCTGCCGCTTATCCTCTATATAGTAAGCATCCACGTCCCAGAAGACCTCCGCTCCAAATTCCTTGATAAAATGCTTGATCAATTTTTCCTCTGCCAAGGTAAAAGCATTGAATCCTACAAATACATACTGCTTCTCCGGTTGGGCTAATTCGGGCAACTTGCCTACAGCCTTTCTATATACCTTCCCACCATAAGCTAAACCCAAGACATCCAGCTGTGCATTGAACTGCTCGTACAACTTTTCCAAAATCTGCCAAAAGCGAAGGAATCGCTCCTTTTCTTCCGGTTTTTGTGCCTGAAAGGATTTCCAAAATTGAGAAATCAGCGCAACCTGCTCTTCAGTCAGGAAACTTAAATCGGACTCAATGGCTTTGATTTCGGATAGATTTCTGTACACCAGTTTCGCATCTGCCAAAAATTGGTCTAAATCATTGAAATCTTTTAAAATCAATTCTCCCCAAAAATAAAAGCGATCAAAGGTTTCTGCTTCGGGTTGGAGCTGCTGATAGACATCGTACAACTCAAAAATCAGCGTGAGATCATCTGCTTTCCGCTGCTTGGCAATGCCTGAGAAAACCTGCTCAATGGTTTTCACCTCGGGCATCCAAGTAGGAGACTCGATCAACTCCTCCAAATACTTGACAAAAAACAAGCCTGCCCTTCTGTTCGGTAATACGATAACCAATTGGCTAAGGTCTTTGCCTGAATTCAGGACTTTTTCTGCTGTATTTTTCAAAAAACTGTTCATAGCACTTCAATTAATTCTGTAGGCTCCAAATAACAAACATATCCCTTCACCGGCTTATGCACGATGGTGGCAACCAAGTCCATGTACGAGCGGACCTGTGCTTGGTGTTGAGGCTTTCTTGCCCCGGTCTTAAAATCTACTACCAATGCCTCCTCCGAGGAGATAAAGATTCGATCCGGTCGCTTTTGCCCACCTTGGGGAATTAAAATTCCTTGTTCAGCTAAGGATTGATATCCCTCACCAAACCAAGCCTGTAATTGTGGGAGGGCGAATAACTCCTTCAATTGCTGTTCTACTTCTTGCTGAATTTCTGAGGTAAAACGTCCTTCAAACCCATACTCCTGAACCAATCCAAGGGCATCCTCTAACCGGTTGGAATGTTCCAGAATCTCGTGCACCAACACACCGATTCTTCGTTGGGAGCGGTCCTGCACTCCTTGTGGAGAAAAATCCCATGCATATTCTTTGGGTTTCAACAGCTCATTCCAGTCCCGAAACTCCCAGCGCAACAAGGGTGGCGCAATGGCTCTTTCTGATTTTTCAAGGTTAATTCCCTCCAAGTCACCCCAAGCAAACAGCTCCTGTTCTTCATCCCAAGTCATACCCTCCATGCTTGCTTCCGTTCCCATTTGCATCATCAGATTTCTCAAAACCCCACCGGTACTTTTGGTTTGAATACCCTCTTTGGTAACTGTGTAATCCGAAAATCCCCACAACATATCCTCCGCCCGAGTAAAGGCCACATACAACATATTCAAGGTATCCATATAGGCCAACTTCACCTCTTGGGCATAGAGTTCTGCAAAGAGCGTTTTGGTAAGGTTACTTTGTTGCTTGATAGGGGCAATAGTCTGAAGGCCATTATGCTCATAATTGGCCCAAAGAATGGGGGCTAATGAATACGGGGGGAGAATATCCCAATTGAGGTAAGGCATGATGACTACCTTAAACTGCAAGCCTTTGGACTTGTGGATGGTCAAAATACGCATGGCATCGTGGTCCTCCGGGATTTTGACGGTGCGCTTGCTTTTATTCAATTCCCACCAATCCAGCAAGCCATTCAGGTCGGCTCGATTCTTTTTCACATAATCAAACACCGCCTCTTTAAAACCAGCGATGTAAGCCAAATCAGCTCCAATTCTTGTCAAATCCAAAAACTGCACCACATGCTCGATCAGCTCCAACAAAGGATACTGCAACCAACGGCCACGCAATCCCTGCAATTCCCTATATTTTCCTTTCAATTCTCCCGGCAAACTGAATTTTTCAAAGAGCTCATGGGAAAAAGGAAGGTCTTTCATGAGGGCGTAGTAGTAAAAAGCAGTTTTCAAAGCTACCGTATCATCGGCATTTCGCAGGTAGGTCAACAAAGCCACCATGGCTTTCACAGCAATGGATTTATCAATAAATAAAGACTCCTCCGATAATACATCAAAGCGATAGTTTGAAGCCGCTTCTGTTTGCACATATTCCATTAAAAAATCTGCAATCGCTGCTCCTTCGCTTTTCTTACGCACCAAAAAAGCAATATCCCTTAATTGATAGCCTTGATCCTGCAGGTTCATCAAGAGCTGGGGAAGCTTTGATAATACACCTGTACCTTCGGATTCCTCCCCATTTTCCTCTAGGGAGGCGCTATCACTGCTTCCTCTACCTGCCTTTTGCTGAAATGCAAGTTGAATCATTCCCTGAAAAGGAAGTTTCCGCTTTTTAGAAGGCACTTGCTGCTTCACATCTGCATAGGCTTTTTGCAGTAGATTTTCAGCTGCTACTTCCGTGTTTGCCAACATGTATTCTTCCAATAAGCCTGGGAGTTGCTCAAAAACGGAATTATTGAAATCAATGACCTTGGGCAAACTTCGGTAGTTGACATCCAGATTTTTTATCGCTATCAGCTGCTTGGAAATCTGCTGCTCCACTTCCTCCAAGAGCAGCTCCAACTTTCCTCCTCTCCAGCGATAGATGGATTGTTTCACATCGCCTACCAGGAGGTTGGTGTGACCGGATGCAAGGGAATTTTCCAACAATGGTCGGAAGCTTGCCCACTGAAAGTCGGAGGTATCCTGAAACTCATCGATGAGAAAATGACGGTATTGATTACCAATCTTTTCATAGACAAATGGAGCCTCGTTGTCTTTGGTAATTTCTTTCAAAAAATCGTTGACATCCGAAATCAACAAAATGCTTTCCTCATCCTTCAGATCCCGAAGTTCCAAGATCAGATCTCTGAAAATCCCGAAAACATTCAACTGCTTCAGTAAAGTACTATAGGTCTCCCATTGAACCATGTGCACATGGCAATTCTCTATCATGTCCCGCAAGCCTGCATTCGCTGCGGCTTCTATGGCAGCCTTCTGTTTGCTGGTTTTGGTATACCATCCCTCCACACTTGCTGCTTTGGATAGTTGATTTGGGTTGAAGCTTGGGAAAGGATTGTCCTTATCTCCCAGATTATCCAGTTTTCGAACGAAATTTTGGTTCCCATTCCCTCCACTGAAATCTGTCCATTCCAAACCAAATTGCAGGCGGATATCATTCGCTTGTTGCTTCCATTCCAATCCTTTTTGAATCAGTAGGGCTCTCTGTTCCAAGAGCTGCTTTTTCAGTTCCTTGACAAAGTCCTCTTGGTCCATAGCCTGTTGGAAGGTACTTCGATGGGCCTTGAATCCCTCCGTGAAAATCTCCCGACCCAGCGTTTGTATGCCTCCACGGATATCCCAGGTACCCCCCTGTTGAATTTGTTCGGTTGCGTATTCCACCATCCATTTTTTCAAAGATTCATCCGAAGACACCTTCTCCATCAAGCGATCCACTAAGCGCTCCAATACCGCTTCCTGATCCAATTCCAAATCAAATTTGGCCTGCAGATCCATTTCCTTCGCAAAGGATCTAATGACCCGTTGAAAAAAGGCATCAATAGTACTGACAGAAAAGTAACCATAGGCATGCAAAATATCCAATAAAGTTTGATGAGCTTTTTCTTGTAAAGTCGGAGCATCGATATCCAAATGTCTCATCAACTCCTGATCCAAAAACTCCTCGGGTTTAACTTCTCGTGAAAGACGCTCCAAGTACTCCAGGATACGGGATTTCATCTCCTGGGTAGCTTTATTCGTAAAAGTTACTGCCAAAATACCCTTAAATGCACCTGGATATGCCAAGGCA
This sequence comes from Mongoliitalea sp., assembly GCF_054166905.1. Lineage (NCBI taxonomy): Bacteria > Pseudomonadati > Bacteroidota > Cytophagia > Cytophagales > Cyclobacteriaceae > Mongoliitalea > Mongoliitalea sp. The sequence goes on from NZ_JBSZCK010000047.1 coordinate 15,897, forward strand.
ATTTTGAGGAATTCCAAGGTCAGGGTATAGGTCTTACCCGATCCAGCCGAGGATTTATAGATGATAAAAGGTGCTTGTTCCATGCTGTCAAAAATGGTTTAAGCAAATCAAGTTCATTTTGTGCTGAATAAAAAATGAATGACGGAGGTTGTCGTAATTATTGTACCAAGTACCAAGTACAAGGTACCAAGTAGGGATGCTGGGAGAAAAACTGATGAATCAACCATTTATTAGTTGACAGATGAGGACCTGTTCTTATTTCAAAGTTTGACTCATTGATGTTTCAGGAAAAGTTTTCTCATAGGAGTCGTTGCGATAACACTTTGCGGACGTTGCGTGAAAAAAATAGGCTGATTCAAAAAAAATTTCTCAATTTGTGGCTTCGAAAATACATACACATGATTATTAATAACAATAAACTCTTCACCCAAGTAAAAAAAGGACTATCGGTCTTGATATTCGCAGGATTGATTGCCTCTTGTAGCAGTTCCAAAAGTATCTTGGACAAAAATCCCGATGCCATTCAGTTTTGGGGGCATTTGGATCCCAAAAAAGATAAAGTTCCCGGGATGTCTGTGGATAAAGCCTACAAAAAAATCATTAAAAACCAGTCCATTGCTCCGGTAATCGTTGCAGTCATCGATTCGGGAATTGATTTAGGTCATGAAGACCTACAAACAGTCCTCTGGATCAATGCGGGCGAAATCGCAGAAGATTTGCAAGATAACGACGGGAATGGGTACATAGACGATATTCATGGTTACAACTTTTTGGGAGAGTCCTATCATGAACAGTTAGAAGCTACCCGTATTGTCAACTTGGGAATTGGTGATGCTTCCCTGCAGGAAAAAGCAAGGGCACGTTTTGAGAAAGACCTGACCAAGGCTGCCAATTCAGCTGAGGAGATGCTCATGATGAGTCAGATTTTTCAATATACAGACCAACTCATTCAGAACAAGCTTGGAAAAAACTTCTACACAGCCCAAGACTTGGAAAATTTCCCTACGGATGCAGAAGTGACGCCCATGCATATTGAATTGATGCAAGATATTCTTTCATCAGAGGGTACTATTCAAGTGGTATTTGATCAAATTGATGAAGCCATCAAGTACTACAAAGATCAATTGGATTACAATTTGAAGTTGGATTTTGACGGAAGAGCCATGGTGGGTGATGATCCTTATGACATTACTGATACCAACTATGGGAATGGAGACCCCATGCATCGGGTAAAGGATGAAAGCCATGGAACTCATGTGGCCGGTATCATCGCAGCCGACAGAAACAATAACAGGGGTATCAAAGGAGTTGCTACCAATGCCCAAATCATGGCCCTGAGGGCTGTTCCGAATGGGGATGAGTATGACAAGGACATTGCCTTGGCCATTCGCTATGCGGTAGACAATGGAGCAAAAGTAATCAACATGAGTTTTGGAAAGCCGTTCTCGCCTAATGCCGAGTGGGTATATGATGCGATTAAATATGCCGCAGAGAAAGATGTGCTGTTAGTACATGCTGCGGGCAATGATGGACAAGATTTAGATGATCCGGAAAACCCAAATTTCCCAAATGATCATAAATTATTAAATGAGCCGGAATTTGCACCCAATGTTATTACCGTAGGTGCTTTGGCTCCTGCCTGGGGTGAAAATATGATTGCTTCATTTAGCAATTACGGTCGTCTAAATGTAGATGTATTTGCACCTGGAGCACAAATTTATTCCACTATGCCTGAAGACGAATATGATTTTCAGAGTGGCACCTCCATGGCAGCACCGGCAGTTGCTGGGATAGCTGCAAAAATCAGAGGTCTTTACCCGGATCTGACTGCTGTTCAAGTTAAGCAAATCATCATGCAATCAGGAGTACGCCCAGACTTTCAGGTGACTGTCAATGGGGATAACCCACAAAAAGTATACTTGAATCAAGCTTCTCGAAGTGGGAAAATCGCCAACCTTTACCAAGCACTGCGCATGGCCAAAAATGTTGACTCAGGCAAAGTTCGCCTCTAGTTGAAATACTGTTGATTAAACACTACCAAACCAACTCACCATGTCTAACATTGATCTAATAATAGAAGAACGTGCTGCAGATATCGGATAAGGACCTTATCAAGTCAGCCAAAGAAAAATGGAGCAATCAGGCATTTGATAAAATAAAAGGTGAAGAGGATAAATTTGTGCCCTATCCTACTTTTCAAAAAAAATAATCATCAAAACCCATATTTAGGAAGCTCTTTTGAATCGAATTCTGAACTTTCAGTAGCCCAAATTGATTTCATAACATGGGTTTTGGAAGCCCGCTTTATTTAAAACCAACGATTCAATTACCGCTATGAATGAGCAACAATACCTCGCTTACATGAATACCCTTGTCCGTACACCATTGGAAGAAAATCCAGCTCCCTATAACAAGGCTGACTACATGGAATACACCAAACTCAACACCAGCAGACAATCCCGCTGGTTGAAGACGCAGACGGTTTCCGAAGAATTGAAATCTGTATTAAACGAAATCACAAGCCCACAGCAATGGTTGGTGATTACCGAACCTTGGTGTGGAGATGCGGCACATGTGAATCCATTCATTCTATTGGCAGCCAAGGAAAATAGCCTCATCAACTTGACATTTGAATTGAGGGATTCTGCTCCATTCAGTATAGAAAAATACCTGACCAACGGTTCAAAATCCATCCCAAAATTGGTTATCCGGGACGAACAAGGAAATGATTTGGCCACTTGGGGCCCACGCCCAGCGGGTTGCCAGACACTTTACAATGAGTTGAAAGAACGCAATGCACCTTTTGAAGAGGTACTGACTTCTGTCCAAAACTGGTACAATGCCGATAAGGGCAAAGAAATTCAGGCTGAATTGGCCCGATTAATTGAAGAAACACTTACTATAGCTTCACACAAATAAAGTATTCATGGCTTTGTGGTTCCTTGATTCTTGGGGCCACAAAGCCTGCTTGTTTTAAAGAATATGCAAAGGAGCATGGGCAAAGTTTGTCAGAAATGGTTGAAAATTGTTCTAAGCTATTGACTGCTGACAGAAGGGCCTTGAAGGAAGAAAAACTTTCCTCCAAAGTCAAAAAACTTAAAGGCATCTTGAAAGTAGAAAGTGATTTTGAAAAAATTCCTAGGGGTAAACCATAGCCATTCAGCTATTGTAAGTGAAAAGATTCAGATTTCTTTGAGGAATTCGTCCACTTGTGATTTAAGAGCAGGTAACTCCCTTATAATGATGGTCCAAATTACTTCATCCGAGATGTTATCATAACTATGTATGATTCGATTTCGTGTACCAATGATATTTTTCGCATCTCTTATCGGGAAGTTTTCATCTATTTTTAGAATGCGGTTTACAGCCTCTCCAATAATTTCCAAATTTCTATCGACTGCTTTTTTCGTTTTTAGATCCTAACGATACGATGAAAAGGTTCTACCTTCTTCTAAGAACTCAAATATTTCATCTATTGATTTCTGAATATCAAGAAGCCATACTTTTACTTTAACATCCATAAATCATCACTTTATTTTTCTCGAGCTCTTCCCGAAAATATCGATTCTTAATGGCTCTTTCTTCAAGCAAATCAATCTGCCTTTGGAGAATTTCTTCAAGTTTACTTTTTAGGCTGAAATATAGATCTGTGTATTTAAATGGATCGTCTTCATTAAAATCCACAATTAAATCAATATCAGAATTGTCATTAAAGTCATTTGTTGTTACAGACCCAAAGGCAAAAAGAGTTTTGACCTTGTTTTTTTTACAAAGCTCAATAATTTGATTTATTTTCTGTTTTTGAATATTCATAAACGAAAGTTAATCAAAAACTCTAATTGTTTTTGCATCTAGCCCTCCTTACCCAAACACAAATTAAAAGCTATAAGGTGACAGGACCTACCTCCAGAACTCTGATCTTTGGTGAATCCAACAAGCAATTGGAGAATTTTTTTATTTACACCAACGCCCCATACAACACCTCCACCGGATGCAAGGCTTTTCTTTGAGTACCATCAGCAATCTGATGGCGGCAGGAAGTTCCCGGAGCCACGATGAGAGTCTCCTGACTTGCGGAACGCACTGCTGGAAAGAGGACCATCTCCCCTATTTGCATACTCAATTCGTAATGCTCCTCCTCGTATCCAAAGGAACCAGCCATGCCGCAGCATCCTGAAGGAATCGTCTCTACAGAATAATTCTCTGGTAAGCTCAATAATTTCTGAGTCCAACTCAAGGAAGACAAGGCTTTTTGATGACAATGTCCATGCAACTTGATGGTTTTGGATTCTTTGGTAAAGGCCTCAGAAGTTATATTTCCAGCGGCAATTTCCCGTCCTATAAACTCATCTATCAGTAAGGTATGAAACTTCACCTTCTTAGCTGCTTCCACCAAGTCCTTATCCACCAAGCGGGGATATTCATCCCGAAATCCTAAGATTGCGGATGGCTCAATTCCCACCAAAGGTGCATTGCCATTGACCAAGTCTTTGAAAATACGCAAATTGGCATTGGCATGCTTTTTTGCTTTTTCTAACAAACCCTTGGATAACGCCGAACGCCCACTTTCCTCATGATCCACCACGATAACTTCATAACCCAGTTTTTTCAACAATTTCACGGTAGTAATTCCAATGGCTGGCTCGTTGAAATTGATAAACTCGTCTACAAAGAGGTAGATGCTTTTGATAACCGGCTGCTTCACAGGGATTGCAGCCGCCTCAGATCTGAACCACTGTCGAAAGCTTTGTGGTGCAATGGACGGCAGATTCCGTTTCGGTGCTACTCCCAGAACTTTCTTCAAAAGGCCACCTGTAAAGGAATTATTCAAGGAAAAATTGGCTAATCCTGGAAGCAAAGAACCTAATTTATTCAATTCATTGATGTGCGCAAAGGCCTTGGATCGCAAAGGAACTCCATTGGTTTGTTGATATTGATAGAGAAACTCAGCCTTCATGGAGGCCATATCCACATTGGAGGGACATTCGGAAGTACAACCCTTGCAGGACAAACACAAATCAAGTGCCTCCTTGATTTCCGGATGGTCAAAAGCATTGGATGGCTTGTCTTGGGTTAAAAATTCCCGTAAAGTATTGGCACGACCTCGGGTGGTATCCTTTTCATTGCGGGTTGCTTGGTAACTTGGGCACATTGTTCCCCCAGAACTCGGTAATTTGCGGCAGTCTCCACTTCCATTGCATTTTTCAGCCATGCGTAGGATTCCACCCACCTGTGAAAAATCCAGAACGGTATCGTGTTCGGGAGTCTTCATGCCTACTTCATATCTTAGGGAAGTATTTATGGGAGCCGTATCCACTATTTTTCCTGGATTGAAGATATTATCCGGATCCCAGGTGTATTTGATGCGTCTGAATAATTGGTAGTTCTTTTCCCCCACCATCAAGGGAATAAAAGGAGCTCTCACACGCCCATCCCCATGTTCCCCCGAAAGCGAGCCTTGGTATTTTTTCACCAGCTTAGCTGATGCTTCAGAGATTTTATAAAACTCCTCCACATCTTCCGCCTTTTTCAAATCCAAGATAGGACGCATGTGTATTTCACCTGCCCCAGCATGGGCATAGTGCACTGGATCTTGATTAAAACCTTTCAGGATTTCATCCAACTCATCTATATAATCCGCCAAGTCTTCGATATCGACTGCCGTATCTTCAATACAGGCAACCGCTTTGGGATCACCTGGAATATTGGCCAATAAACCTAAACCCGCACTGCGGAGTGCCCAAGCAGCCTTCGTTTTATCGGGACCAATAACAGGATAGGCATACCCCAATGAAGCAGCTTTTAAATCCTCGATTAATTTCTCCCCCTTTTCCCGTGCTTCTTCTTCCGATTTTCCTGTGAATTCCACCATCAGAAGGGCTTTCGGGTCTCCTTCTACGAAATAGCGGTTTTTGCTATATTCAATACTTTCTTTGGTACAGTCTAAAATGATTTTATCCATCAATTCCACTGCGGTGGCCGGATGTTTCATAGCCACTTGAGCGGCTTTCATACTTTGATGGATGCTTTCAAAATGGGCTGCCACCACAATTTCTATGGGGTCTGGAAGTGGATCTAAACTTATTTTAATCTCTGTGGTAAAAGCTAAGGTTCCCTCTGAACCACTCAACAACTTACAAAAATTGAAAGGCTCATCCCCTTCAAAAATCTCAGATTTCAGGAGCTCATCTACCGCATAACCCGTGTTTCTACGGTGAATGCTCTTTTTGGGAAATTGATCGTGAATCTCTTTTCTGGCCTCCTCAGATGTTAATTCTTCCCAAATCTGTTGGTAAACCTTCCCCTCCAAATCGGGTTGGGAGCGTTTTTGTTCAAACTCATCCGAAGAAAGTGAGCCAAAAACCGCAGGATTTCCATCACTCAAGAGCACCTTCAATTCCATCACCTTATCCCGGGTAACCCCATACACGATGGAGGTGGTCCCTGAGGAATTATTTCCTACCATCCCACCAATCATCGCCCGATTGGCAGTGGATGTAATGGGGCTAAAAAACAGTCCATGTGGTTTCAAAAAACGATTCAATTCATCTCTCACCACACCGGGCTGTACCCGAACCCATTTTTCTTCCGCATTGAATTCAAGGATCTTTGTGAAATGCTTGGAAACATCCACTACAATCCCATTGCCCACGCATTGGCCTGCTAAGGAAGTTCCCGCTGTACGGGGAATCAGGGAAGTTTGGTGCTTTTTGGCAAAAGCTATGAGCTGCTGAATATCCCTCTCAGACTTGGGAAAAGCCACAGCCAATGGAATCTCCCGATAGACAGAAGCATCCGTGGCATAAAGGGTCTTGCTCAGGGAATCAAACTTCAACTCTCCCTCCAAGGAAGTAGCAAGTGCTTGTAAAAAAGGCAACAGGTTTGTGGAATTTGTACTCATGTTTCAAAAATACACAGAGAATTTTGAGGGTTTGGAAAATTGAAAGATTTTTTCTCGAAGAAGTCGCAGAAATCATGGAAAAAATAGGATAGTTCAAGTCTTCAGACTTGGACTAGCACTACCGCAGTCTTCAGACTGCACTTTAACAGTCTGAAGACTGTTGAAAACTCAGGTCCAAGACTAAGTCTTGAACCATGTTGACTTGTGTCTCTCATGATTTTTTAGTATAATGCTTTCAAATTATAGGTGTATGGCAGGCGGAACTTCAGGTTTTAATATGATTCAATCCTTCAAGGATAATAGGAGTATCAAGAGTGGTCGCTCACCTATGAAAGATAATCCCTACCAACAAGGTAAATCCAATCGTTCAGATTCAGTAGACCCTGAAATTTATGCTTCGTTGATAGCAGACAGGGATCGTCGAAAGTCCTTTCAAAAAAAACTGAGTTTGGGGATATTTCTTGGAATGGCGTTGATAGCGCTCATTCTATTTTTATTTATTGGATGAAACACTGAAAACTATTGCTAACCTTTTTTTAGGAAATCAAGGATCATAGCGCCCAAACTACTATTGGTATATTCCTTTCTTTACTAATTTTGGGCTGGGTGCTGTTATTCAGTATTTCAAAACTCCTTGTTGATAGCTAATTAGATGTATTCATGTTTTTCATCCTCTCCCAATTCCTGAGTTTTCTCGTAATGCCTCTGAGCATCGTATTGATAGGTTTGACTGTAGGCTTTTTTCTCCCCAATCGAAAAAAAGGTAAGCTAATAATGGGTGTTAGCTTACTACTCCTCTATTTTTTCAGTAATCAGTTTATCGCTAACTGGGCTATGCAACAGTGGGAACCTGCTTTTATCCCGATGAAGGAAGTTCCTCATCATGAAGTTGGGATCGTATTGACAGGTGTGACCAACTTGAGTAAAACTGCCTATGACCGAACATTTTTCAACAAAGGAGCCGACCGCATTACCCATGCCCTTCAATTGTACAAAGAGGGCAAAATCAACAGCATTTTTATAACGGGAGGGCAAGGGCTTAATCCAACCAACCCCAATACGGAAGCTAAACTCTTGAAAGACTTTTTATTGGTTGCGGGTGTTCCAGAAACCGATATTATCATAGAGGATCAAGCCAAAAATACCTATCAGAATGCTGTATTTACAAAGGAAACGCTACTTGTACTTGATATTCCTGTGAATCAATCATTTATTTTAATTACCTCTGCTTTTCACATGAAACGAGCCAAAGGTTGTTTTGATAAAATAGGCCTAGAAACCCTCCCTTTTCCCACAGATTATTATGCCAGCGATCCCAAATGGGATATCCCGAATTTATTTTACCCCGACCCTTATGCCATTTTTATGTGGCATAAACTAGTAAAGGAGTGGGTCGGAATCGGGATGTACAAAGTAGCGGGGTATATGTGAAAGGAGGAAGGTTGAAGGCAGAAGGATGAAATGTGAGACTAGAAGCGAGAAGACACAAGTTCCCGTCCTTTACATACCCTAACAGAATCAAAAACACAAAAAAATCGTATACAGTTAAAAATCAATCAAAAAAATCGATGAAAAACATACTTACTACACTTGCACTTGGTTTATGCTTAATTGGAGGTGCTTTTGCCCAAACTCAATCAAGTATGAACCTAGAGTGGGCCACCAAAATTGCGGATGCAGCACAGGAAAAGGCTGTGAACGAAAATTGGAATGTAGTAATTGCAATTTTGGATCAAGGGGGCAACCTTATCCTGCTCAAAAGAATGGATGGCACGCAAATAGGCAGTATTGAAGTCGCACAATTAAAAGCCAAAACTGCCTTCGAATTCAAACGCTCAACAAAGATATTTGAAGATATGATCAAAAATGGGGCAGTTCATCTCACCACCATGCCGATTACAGCCGTAGAAGGAGGTCTACCCATATTTAAAAATGGCGATCTGATTGGTTCCATTGGAATTTCTGGAGTCACTTCCGCACAGGATGGAATTATTGCAGAAGCTGCGCTGAAGGCGGTTGGGTTGATGGAGTAAAACCATTTTATTGAAAATAACAATGGCGAAAAAACTTATTTATGCAAGTATTTTATTCAGCTTTGATTTTCATAACACTATTACTTTATCCCTTTCAAAAAGCAAATGCTCATTGCGATCTACATAACCCAACTGATTGGTCAATAACCTCGTGGTACCAATTTGGAATTCGGGGATATTACTGTGATGATGTCCATACACCCAACTATTTATCCTGGAAAATGTAATAAGGTCAAAGAGCTCGACTCCAAAGGCTTCATTCAATATACTATCCTTATATTGTTCAGGATAATTGAAAAAGGTTGGACAATGATGGGTAAAAACAGCCACCTGATCTGCCTGCCTTCCATTTAAATTTTCGATCAAAAAGTCCATGCTTTCAAGATGCATTTGATTGTATTGCTCCGTAGAAAGGCGAAAACCTTTATTCTTTATTACATGAAAATCATTTAGACCACGTTCTATTTGCCATTGACTACCTGGACCAATATGGCTTCAAAGGGTAGTGAAAATGAGTTGAACATGATCATATACTACCGAAGTATTATTGATCAAAAACACATTACTGCGAATGGCTTCATTAATAAATCCATTTTTTTCTGCTATATCAAAATAGTAGTATTCGTGATTCCCTGGTAGCCAATAGGTGATTTTAAAATTGTCCGATAGGAGGTTAAAAAAATCCTGATACTTATGCAAAATCGCTAAAGGGATTATATCCCCCGCTAGCACTAAAATATCTGCCTTTGGTAGCAAAGGTTGTCGCTTAAGATATTCCCTATTTGAAGGAAATTCCAAATGGAGGTCAGAGGCGTATTGAATAGTCATGATTAAAAGTACTGTTATTTTGATTACTGAAAAAGCATAGTAATCCTTAGTCAACTATCCCCCACCGTATCTTCAGTTCTGTCAATTTCTTACTATCCAATTCTGAACGGAGTCTAAAGCGCATGGTTACTTCTCGACCATTAGAAATAAACGAAAGGTGATTCCATGAGCCACTTGAACGCATAGGAAATTTAACCACAAAGACATAACCTATATCATCCCTCCCCTCATAGTCATAACAAATAAACTTGGTTATCTTGATTTCATCAATCCTGAAAATTTCCCCATCTAAGCTAAAACCATCAGGATAAAAGTTCAATTTTACTGGAAATGAACCAAACACCTTTTCTTTTTGACCCCATTTTAGAAACGCTTGAAAATAGCAAACAGCAAATATGCTAAGCCCTATAGCCAATCCTATAAAAGCATGGTCAAGTATGAAAAGTAACGCAGCCAATAAAACGAAAACCCAACCAATTAAATTTTTCCGTTTATCCAACAACTCTAATCGTTCACTTGGTTTAAATACATGGGCTTGAACTATTTCTGACATCCAAATTGAAATTCTTGACTATGAGTATTCCTCTCCTCGAAAAACATTTAATTAACCTGACTTAAATCCAGCTAAAAGACTGAATCCATCTCTCTTAATATCCTCTTAGCCTCCACCACCAAGGGTTGCTGTCTAGTCTTCCAAATTCGGTAACCAACAAATGCAGAAATGACCATGATAAACAAAAATAAACCATAAACTAGCCAAAAGTTAAACCAATTGAAAGCTTCTTCTTTAGGATAGTTAACCACCAGTGATAAGGCAGTTCCTACACTTAACAAGGCTGGAAGGAGTATTACCATTTTACTTACCTGCCCATTAAAACGCGCTATAATCAGTGGTAAAAGTTTGGCTAGCGGAACATCATAGCTAAATTTTGCTTTTGTTCTTCGCTCCCAGAGCAGATACACTAAAAAGTAAGCAACACCAAACAGGAAGAAGTAAGCAATTGCCCGATCAAACGGACAATCGCAGGATTCGATAGATACAACCCAAGCTGCTAAAATCGAAATCGCCATAAAGAGGATGTATACCCACTTCATCGCCTTCGAACCGACCGAATTGTAGGCATCCTCCTGCTTACAAGCTTCTATTAACTTTTCTACCGAATCTGTCAAAGATGACTTATTTGACTCCGGTTTGTAAATCCCCATATAATCAAACAATTAAAACCACAAAACCCGATTCAAGTTCACGCAACGGCCGCAACGACACCCGCCACGGCCGCTTCATATGTAATTGAGTAATCTCAAAGATCATATTTTCCCGATTCTCGGGACAGGCTTTTTTCACATCCTGAATTTCTTGAGATTTTTTTATAATTCTTCAATGCTTAAACAAAATCTTCGATCCCAGCGGGATCAACAATTTTTAGTTACAATATGTCTAGGGACAGGTGCGACTCCGAACGGAGTCGAATGTCTCTAGCTCAAAATAATTTAGCTATAAACATGTGACCTCTTCGAGGTCGGGATTTTCGGCATTAACAACAAATGCATACGCTGTAGTCAATCAGCATTTTCATACAAATCTATTAAGCATGATAATTCTCCGTGACAGTTTTGTCACAACATGATGTTTCTTGGCTCTTGTTTGTTGGTTCTTGGTTCTTAAGTCTAATCTCGCACATCTCGCTTCTCGCTTCTCATCTCTCGCTTCTCCCTCAATGCTTCCAATCCCATAAATCCATCTCCTCCAGACAAGCTTTCAATAAACGGATAGAATTCGCAATATCCTCCTTATGTGCCATTTCAATCACTTGATGCAAATGACGGGTAGGAATAGAAATAGCTCCTGCTATCGCTCCTTGCTTACCCATGCGCTGCACACCTGCGGTGTCTGTGCCTCCGGCAGTAAGGATTTCAGGTTGCCACAAGATCTCGTGTTTTTCAGCAGTTGCTTTCATAAAGGCCACCATGCGGTAATCACAGATGGTCATCGCATCCATGATTTTGATGGCTGTTCCCTTACCCAATTCAGTCACTTTCTCATGTGGCTGTGCTCCAGGCACATCAAAAGCGATGGTGGTATCCAAGGCAATTCCAAAATCAGGATTGATCTGATGAGCAGCTACATTGGCACCACGAATACCTACTTCCTCCTGTACGGTGAAGGCCGCATAAACATCGTAGGCTGGATTTTCCAATTGCTTTAAGGTTTCCAGTTGGATAAATACTGCCACCCGGTTATCGATGGATTTACAATTGACACAGTCCCCCATTTCAATCAGTTCCCGGTCTCTTGTGATGGGATCACCAATGCTGATGTGTTTTTCCACCTCTGATTTAGGCATTCCCATATCAATAAAAAAGTCTGTTACCTGAGGCATTTTGGTTCTCTCCTCTGGAGACATCACATGGATAGGCTTCGTACCCATCACTCCTATCAAATCTTTTTTTCCATGAACGATCACTCGCTGGGCAACCAAGGTTTTGGGGTCAAAGCCTCCCAAGGTGTGAAACCTCAAAAACCCATTATCGTCAATATGCTTCACAATAAAACCAATCTCATCCATATGGGCAGCCAGCATGACCCTTTTGCCCTCAGGATTGTTCTTGGCTTTTTTGATGGCAATCACATTACCCAGATTATCCACCTGAACCTCATCCACATGCGGATTCACTTGCTCTATGATAAAATCCCGAATTCTTTTTTCAAATCCCGGCGCACCCGCAATCTCACAGGTTTTGCTCAATAAGGCAACATCTATACTCATAGCTTCTTTTTCTCTTAAATAACAATGATAAAAAAAAGCTCCGAAGAAAATCTCCGGAGCTTCAAGTTTTTTACTCTCCTTGTGCCAAGCTAAAGCCTCTGACACCATCGAAGGTGTATAAATGCTCTGTTTTGATAAAGTCAAAACCAAGCGCTTTGATTTGTCTCAACAATTCCAACACATCTTCGTGAGAAATCGCACGTTGATCGTCTGTTTTGAATCGACATCTCCAGTGATCCGTACAGAAAGTTTCAGGCTGTCCTTCTGGGAATACTTTTACTCCTCTATTCGTAATCAAATGCAATTGCAAGCCGTATACATTGGCTTTTCTCAAACCTTCTCCAATTACATCCGGATTCCTTCCTGCTTCATCCCAATCGATAAATACATCTACTCCTACCAATTCTTTCTTAGCCTTGGTTACCGGTCTCAATTTGATATTGATAGGCGTAGTGTCTGATTTGTCAAACTTGGCTGGCACCATGTTCACAGGAACTTGACCCAATCGATCAATCACTGCCTGTGCAAATGCCTTAGTACCTACTTTTTGAGTAGAAAGACCTTCTTGATAAATATCACCCGTATGGATACCATCCTCCAAAGTCTTCATCCATGCATTGGCAACCTTCTCCGCAACTTCCGGCTGACCAATGTGCACCAACATGGAAATCGCACCATTCAACAAACCGGATGGGTTGGCCATGTCCATGCCAGCGATATCCGGAGCAGATCCGTGAATCGCCTCAAACATGGCTACTTCAGCACCCACGTTGGCAGAACCACCCAAACCAACAGAACCGGTCACTTGAGCGGCAATGTCAGAGATGATATCACCATATAAGTTCAACGTAACAATCACATCGAAGATTTCCGGTCTTTCAGCAATCAAGGCCGAACCGATATCAATGATTTTGTGATCTGATTCGATTTCCGGATACTCTTTTGCGATTTCGTCAAAAGTCTTGTGGAATAAACCATCCGCCAATTTCATGATATTGTCTTTGGTCATACAGGTCACTTTCTTTCTGCCATATTTCTTGGCATACTCAAATGCATAACGGATGATTTTTTCAGAACCCGGCTGAGAAATTAATTTCAAGGTCTGATAAACTTCCTCCGTTTGTCTGTGCTCGATCCCTGCATATAAATCCTCCTCATTTTCCCGGATGATAACCATATCCGTTTTTGGGAAGTGGGTTTTTACAAATGGATGGTAAGCCTTACAAGGTCTTACATTGGCAAAAAGTCCAAAAGATTTTCTGGTAGTAACATTTAAACTTTTGAAACCTCCACCCTGAGGTGTAGTGATGGGAGATTTTAAAAATACTTTGGTATCTCTCAAGGATTGGAAAGCCTTAGGCTCCATACCTGAACTGATCCCTTTTAAATATACTTTTTCACCGATTTCGATAACATCATATTCCAACTGAGCTCCTGCCGCTTCCAAGATATCCAAGGTTGCTTGCATGATTTCCGGTCCAATACCGTCACCGTAGGCTACTGTAATTTTCGTTTTTGAAGACATATATAATTGGGTTTTTGTGATTACTATTTGGCGCTGCAAAAATATAAAATTTAAGCAGAAAGGCAGGATAAACCTATGATAAATTAGCAGTTAAACGAAAGAAATGTGGCACAAGTGCTTTTCATAATCTTTATCCGTCTATCTCACTTTCATTGTATTTTTCTAAGAAATCCTTTGGGAATGCACGCCTCACTCGTATATTTGACCTCCAACATTCACCTTTTAACATGGCTGAAAGTAAAAACATCTTATCGGAAGAACGTGACGGGATTTTATATCTGACCGTCAACCGAGAATCCAAATTGAATGCACTCAACTTTGCAACCCTTGAAGAACTACGTACAATTTTCGAAGAGGTTGTGGATAACAAAAACATTAAATCTGTCATCATCACTGGTTCTGGTGAAAAAGCCTTTATAGCTGGAGCAGATATCAGCGAGATCGCTGAATTGAGCGAACTGAATGCAAGGAAATTTGCGGAAAATGGTCAGGAAATTTTCAGCCTGATCGAAACTTGTCCCAAGCCTGTAATCGCTGTCGTCAATGGCTTCGCATTGGGTGGAGGTTGTGAATTGGCTATGGCCTGTCACATGCGTATAGCTGCTGCCCATGCAAAATTTGGTCAGCCAGAAGTTAATTTGGGAATTATCCCTGGTTATGGAGGAACTCAACGTCTCACTGTCCTAGTAGGCAGAGGAAAAGCTAATGAACTCATGATGACTGGGGATATGATCGATGCAAACGAAGCAAAAACATTAGGTTTAGTCAACCATGTATGCGACACCAAAGATGACGCAATGGTAAAAGCTGAAGAAATCATCCGCAAAATCATGAGCAAAGCGCCCCTAGCTATCGGAATGATTGTTGATTGTGTCAATGCCGTCTACAGCACCAATGAGGATGGCTACCAAATAGAAGCCAATAGCTTTGCCCGCTGTGTAAAATCAGGGGATTATAAAGAAGGAACAAGCGCATTCCTCGAAAAGAGAAAACCAGTCTTTAAAGGGGAATAATTTCCCCTTTTTTTATTTTTGTATCATGGGTCAATTAAAAAATCTTGCTGGCCAAACGGCTATTTACGGCATCAGCAGCATCCTTGGCCGTACAGTCAATTTTTTACTTATTCCAATGTATACCGCCTATCTTTCCAAAGATGGAATGGGGGCTTACACGGCATTATACGCAAACATCGCCTTATTTAATGTCATTTTCACCTATGGTATGGAAACCACCTATTTCAGGTTTGCCACTGGAAAAGGTTTGGATCCCACCAAGGTATATCATCAAATCCAATCACTATTGATTACCAGTTCGTTGAGCTTAGGTGCATTGATTTATTTTTCAGCACCTTGGTTGGCGGAGGTAATGAATTATCCCGGACAAGAATACCTTTTCCAATGGATTGCCTGGATTTTAGCAATAGATGCAGTTCTAGCTATTCCTTATGCTAGACTCAGAAAAGAAAACAAGTCCCTTCAATTTGCGCTGACCAAGTTCTCCAATATTCTGATCAATGTAGGGCTCAACATTCTCTTTATTGTAGTATTTCGAAAAATCTATTTAGGTGAATGGCTTTCCGCACTACAACCTTTCATCAGTAACTTTTACAGACCTGACTGGGAAGTTGAATTTATTCTGCTGTCCAATCTAATTGCTAATGCACTAATGATCCCAATACTTTTCAAATATATGGGAAAATTCAGTTTTCAATTAAGCCGTAGTTATCTTTTACCCATGTGGCATTATGCATTCCCGCTTTTATTTATGGGGTTGGCGGGCGTAGTCAATGAGGCCATGTCCAGAAATTTATTTGAATACCTGATTCCGGAAAATTTTTACCCCGGCTTGACAGGAAGAGAAGCAGGCGGGATTTTTGGAGCCAACTTCAAACTGGCGATCTTCATGAATTTGATCATTCAAGCATTCAAATATGCTGCAGAACCATTTTTCTTCAATCAAAGCGCTGACAAAAATAGTCCCAAACTCTTTGCCCGTGTAATGCATGCTTTCATCATCTTTTGCTGTACCTTGATGATTGCAGTTTCGGTCAATTTAGGGCTTTTGGGCAACTTATTATTGAGAAATGAAGGTTACAGTATGGCTACCCATATAGTACCTGTTTTACTCATGGGCTACCTATTATTGGGAATTTATTTTAATTTGAGCATTTGGTTCAAATTGACAGATCAAACAAAATACAGTTTCTACATTACATTTATTGGTGCTTTGGTAACTATCCTCATCCTATTTACAGCCATTCCAAGCCTTGGCTTTTTGGGAGGCGCTCTGAGTACTTTGGGTTGCTACTTAGTTATGAGCATCCTGTGTTTTTGGTGGGGACAAAAGCATTTCCCTATCCCCTATCAGACTGGAAAAGGAATCCTTTACCTCTTACTTGCATTTGGCTTAAGCTATGCAGGATACTTCACCGTATTGGAGAATCCTATTTTGGAGTTTGCTGTTCAAAATAGCTTTATCTTGCTCTTCCTAGGCCTGGTGTTACTATTGGAAAAAGAGGAGGTTGCAACTATCCGAAAGCGCTTGAAAAATCGATAATCATTCATCCAATTACTATCTATGAAAGTCAACGTCATTAACCGATCCAAGCACGAATTACCAGCTTATCAAACTGCCGCCTCCGCAGGAATGGACCTCCGTGCCAATTTAGAAGAAGCTGTAATCCTGCAACCCTTGGAAAGAAAATTAATTGGAACGGGTTTATTCTTAGAGCTTCCGGTAGGCTTTGAAGCCCAAATTCGCCCGAGAAGTGGGCTAGCCTTCAAACATGGCTTGACTGTATTGAACAGCCCCGGAACAGTAGATGCAGATTATCGAGGTGAAATCAAAGTCCTTTTAGTCAATCTATCCCAAGAACCATTTGAAATAAAGGATGGAGAGCGGATTGCACAAATGGTCATCGCCAGACATGAACAAATCGCTTGGCAACTCACCGAGACATTATCTGATACAGAGCGTGGAGCAGGTGGGTATGGAAGCACTGGAAAATCCTAATGCTAACATCTTTTATGAATTTGCTAAACAAAAAGGCATTAAGTTTGCGTTAGAAAAGACAATCAGAGGTATTGCTGTACAAGTATCAATACCCTACCAATAATACTTAATCGATTCTACGAGTGAAAATCCTTCAAATCAGTATATTTTTAATTACCATCCTATCGTTCCCTTCCATGCTTTCGGCCCAGCAGCCTACACGGAAAGCCAAAAAAAAGGAATTGGAGCAGATTCGGGCCAATAGGTTGTTTATCGATGGTCAACGCTACATGATGCTTGAAGACTTCGATCGTGCTTACTTTTATTTCAAAAAATCGCTCGAAATAGCTCCCAAAGAGCCTGCAACTAACTTTAAGATTGCAGAAATTCTTCTGAGAGCCAATCAAGTGGATGAAGCTTTGGATTATGGGATGAAAGCAGTAGCTGCTGACCCTACCAATAAATATTACCGATTGGTAATGGCCGAGGTGTATACCAAACAAGGGCAGCCATTGAAGGCCGCTGAAATTTTGGAGGACCTGATGGCGAATACTACAGAAAATCAAAACTATATCCTGGATTTAGCTTCCCTGTATCTTTCTGCCGGGGATATGGACAACGCCCTGAGCGCCCTGGATCGGGCAGAGGACTATTACGGGGTTATCGATCAGCTTATCTTCCAAAAGCAACGCATTTACCTACGGAGAAATAATTTGAAAGCTGCAGTAGAGGAAGGTAAAAAGCTCATCAACTCCAGCCCAGGCAATGCGCAGTATGTAATCAGTTTGGTAGAGATTCTCTTCAATAATGGAAAATCAGAAGAAGCCATTGCTTTGATCGAAGAAAACCTTACTGCTTACCCTAATCAGGCGGAATTGCAAATGGCAGCTTATGCCCTCTATCGGGAAAGAGGCGATGTGACAACAGCAGAGGATTTTATCAAAACAGCATTTGCCAATCCTGACTTGGATCCATCCATCAAAGCAAAGGCATTTGCTGAAATTTTGCAAGAAATGCGAACGGAGAGAAGAGAGCGTCTGCTGGATAACTTGCAAGAGTCCATGCTAGCACATAATTCAACTGATGCAGATGTCTTAACAGTAGTAGGTGATCGATTCCTTTTTGCCAACAAAAAGGAGGAAGCATTAGAGCTTTACCGTAAATCTCTTCAAATCAATCCTTCCAACGCGCAAGTATTGCAGGGGGTGATTACGAATCTTTTTGAATCCACCCAGGATTTTGCTACAATCGAAACCTACACCATCATGGCCGTAGATGAATTTCCTGAAAGACCAGAGTTTTGGTTTTTTGATGGCACAGCAAAACTTGCTCAAAAGAAAGGAGAGCCAGCAGTGGAGTCCTTGGAAAAAGCAATAGAATTGAACCGAGGACGAAACAAACAGCTAGACCTATTGGCAAAAGCTTCTTTAGGAGATGCTTTGCATCAAGCAGGCAAAAAAGAAGAAGCCTTTGAAATGTATGAAAGTGTCTTGGCCGAAAAACCGGATGATGAACATGTGCTCAATAATTATGCGTATTTTCTTTCTTTATCAAAGCGTGACCTAGAAAAGGCCAAAAAAATGTCGGAAGGATTAGTGAAACGATTTCCTAAAAACGCCACTTATCTAGACACACACGCTTGGGTTTTATTCCAATTACAAGAGTATGAAGATGCAAAAAAATATATGGAGCGAGCCTTGGAACAGGAAGAAAACCCCAGCGGTGTCATGTTTGAGCATTATGGAGACATCCTATACCATCTAGGCAAAAGAAACGAAGCAATTTCCTATTGGAAAAAAGCGGAGGGAGGAGAAGATATCTCCGAGGTTTTAATCAAAAAAATAAGAGATCAAAAGTATTATGATTAAGCAGTGGTATCGTGGACTTCTCATGTCCGGACTTGTACTAGTTCTTTTCTCCTGCGCCAAAAAACCAAACCTCTACACCTCGGACGAGGTTATGCAGGAGTTTGAAGGTATTTACTTTGATTTTACTTACTTAAGTTCAAGAGGAAGGATTGTATTAGAAGAATCCAATGGAAAAGTCACCAAAGGCACGATCAATTTCCGCGCGAAAAAGGATAGTGTGATTTGGTTTTCAGTTACCCCAGGCTTAGGGCTTGAAGCTTTACGAGGCATTGTAACCAAAGATTATATCCGCATCAAAGACCGACTCAATGGAGAAGATGTAAATATGAGCTTCGCTGAGTTGAAAGATCGATTTGACTTAAACTTATCCTTTGATTTGATTCAAAACTTGGCCTATGCCAATGTACCTCATGAATTTAGCTATAGAGATCGACTGATCCGTATAGGGAGTTCTTTTGACTTGACACAGGTCAGAGAAGGCGTACGCTATCATTCCAAAATCAGTACAAGTCATGGAAAAGTTACCGAACTGACAAGTAATCCTCTTAATGAAAAAGGTGGATTAACAGCAAGTTATCGTACCTTTGAAGATGTAGAAGGGCAACCTTTTCCTAATAACATGCTCTTCAAATTGATCTTGGGAGAAGGGGCAGAAGCACAGAATACAGTCGTACACTTGGAAATATCCAGAATCGAGCGAAGCAACAATTCCTTGACCTTTCCATTTCAGTTTAACTAATGAAGAAGCTTTTTCTTTTTCTTTTTTTGACATGCCTTGGGTTCTCTACTCAAGGACAAAACATCGTTCAGACGAAAAAATCACGTGCAGAACTTGAACGGGAAAAAGCTGAAATTCAAAAAAAACTCCTAGAATTTGATAAGATTTTAAAGAAAACTACCGAGACTAAAAAAGTATCTGTAGGACAGCTGAATGCTGTCAATCGTCAGCTACAAGCTCGGGTCACTTATATCAGTACGCTTAGCCGAGAAGTGCAGCTTATCGATCGGGAAATCAAAAATACCGAACTGAAAATCAAAGCTCTGGAAAACGAGCTTCAGAACTTGAAAGATGAGTATTCCAAGATGATTTATACAAGTGCAAAGCTGAATCAGGGCATGACCATGACTGCATTTGTGTTTAGCTCCACTACTTTCAAGCAATTTTACATGCGCTTGAAGTATCTCAAACAGTATTCGGATGCCCGAAAAAAGCAAGCCGATCAGATTGAAAAGGTAACGGAAGAATTAGTAGTAGAACAGAAAAATCTGGCTTCAAAAAAAGAGGAAAAACAGGTAGTGCTTCAAAAGGAGCAACAACAAAAACGAGAACTTGACAAGGCCAAGCAAGAGCAGCAAGTAATTGTGAATTCTTTGAATAAACAGGAACAGGATCTCCGCAGGCAGATTGAAGCTGCGCGTAAGCAACAGGAAAACCTGAACCGATTGATTCGCTCCATCATCGAGGAAGAAATCAGAAGAGCGGAAGCTGAAGCTAAAAAATCCAATTCTACAGCTTCCCGAGCGTCAGGCAGTTCTATTCCCTTGACACCCGAGGCAGCTGCTTTGTCCAGTTCTTTTGCAGGCAATCGAGGGAAGCTTCCTTGGCCTGTGGAATCTGGATTTGTTTCTAAGCGATTTGGCAATCAGCCTCACCCAACCCTCAAAGGTGTAGTAGAGCCTAATGATGGTATCGATATACAAACCACTCCTAATGCAGGTGTACGCGCTGTCTTTGATGGAGAAGTGGTGAAAGTCGCCACAGTCCCAGGTTACGGTGGCACCATTCTGATCAAGCATGGGGAATATTACACCCTGTACAGTAAACTGAAGGTCATTTCTGTAAAAACAGGTGACAAAGTCAAAGCTAAACAGGTGATTGGACAGGTGTATACCAACAAAGACGGCGTTTCGGAAATGCATTTCGAAACTTGGAAGGGGCTCTCTCCTATGGATCCATCCATTTGGCTAGCAGGACGGTAAAATAAATAATCCGTATATTTACAAAAAAAGAAACAGTTGTGCCACGCTTTCCTTTGTGATAGCTATGCAGTTCTGTATCTTTGCAAGGAATATTCATCTAAAACAGATCTATTATGACTACATTAGGATTTATCGGAGGAATGAGCCCAGGGTCTATGATCCTTATCATTTTTGTGATTCTGCTTCTTTTCGGAGCAAAGAGAATCCCAGAATTAGCAAGAGGATTGGGCAAAGGAATCCGTGAGTTCAAAGATGCCACCAAGGAAATTCAAAATGACTTGGAGGAAGGACTCAACGATAAAAAGAAAAAAGACTAACGCTTAGCAATTATTTTGATTTTGGAAAAATTTCTTTCTTTTGACGATATACAAAAATCGCTGGAGAATGGGGAAACCTCTGTAACCGCGATTGTAAATTATTATCTCCAAAACATTCAAACGAAGGCGCACCTCAACGCCTTCGTTGAAGTTTATACGGATTCAGCCTTAGCTCAAGCAGCTGCGGTGGATCAAAAAATTTCGGAAGGCAAAGCAGGCCGATTGGCAGGCATGGTTATCGGTATCAAGGATGTATTGGTTTACAAAGACCATGAGGTCAATGCCTCAAGTAACATTCTCAAAGGCTTTGTTTCTCAGTTTACTGCTACAGCTGTGCAGCGCTTAATCGACGAAGATGCTGTGATCATCGGGAGATTAAACTGTGATGAGTTTGGTATGGGTAGTTCCAATGAAAATTCCAGCCATGGCAAGGTATTGAATGCTGCAGACGAAACCCGTGTGCCAGGTGGTTCATCGGGAGGTTCTGCTGTAGCCGTTCAAGCCAACCTTTGCACAGTTTCTCTGGGAACTGACACAGGTGGGTCAGTACGACAGCCTGCAGCTTTCACGGGACTTGTGGGCATCAAACCAACCTACTCCAGAGTATCGCGTTGGGGTTTGATTGCTTATGCTTCTTCATTCGATACCATCGGAATTTTTTCACGCAATGTCAGAGACAACGCACTCGTCATGGAAATCATGGCTGGGCCTGATAATTTTGACAGTACTTCTTCAAAAAAAGCTGTTCCTCCTTACAGTCAATTTTTACACTTTGACAAGCGTGTAAAAGTAGCTTATTTGAGAGAAACCATCGAATCTCCGGCTTTGCAACCAGAAATCAAGGCCAATACCCTAGCCTTGTTAGAAAAGCTTAAAAACGAAGGTCATGAAGTTGAAGAAGTAGAGTTCCCTCTATTGAAGTATGTACTTCCCACTTACTACATTCTGACGACAGCAGAAGCAAGCTCCAACCTATCTCGTTTTGATGGCGTAAAATACGGTTATAGAACCAGCGGAGCCCATAATTTGGAAAGTATGTACAAAAAAACACGCTCTGAAGGATTCGGAGAAGAGGTAAAAAGAAGGATCATGTTAGGAACCTTCGTTTTGAGTGCAAGTTACTACGATGCTTACTTTACCAAAGCTCAGAAAGTTCGAAGATTAATTAAGGAGTTTACGGAAAATTTATTGAATAAATTTGACTACATTGTTATGCCGACTACGCCTTCTACAGCGTTTAAGTTTGGGGAGCACAGCAATGATCCAGTAGCCATGTATTTAGAAGATTTATTTACCGTGCAAGCTTCTGTTTCTGGAGTACCAGCCATTTCTATTCCAAATGGAAAAGATGAAAAAGGCTTGCCAATCGGTATTCAAATTATTGCCAACTCCTTCAAGGAAGCAGAGCTTTATGCTTTTGCAGACTAT
This sequence comes from Mongoliitalea sp., assembly GCF_054166905.1. Lineage (NCBI taxonomy): Bacteria > Pseudomonadati > Bacteroidota > Cytophagia > Cytophagales > Cyclobacteriaceae > Mongoliitalea > Mongoliitalea sp. The sequence continues at coordinate 38,536 of NZ_JBSZCK010000047.1, forward strand.
TTAATGGATATTAATCAAGCTTAAATTCAACGCGCATGAAAAAATCTATCTACCTCTTCGCCTTGACATGGTTTACCGTTGTCTTGACAAGTACAGATACTATTCATGCGCAGGAATTATACAGTTTCAATGAGATTGGCCTAGAGGAGCCATTATTACAGCCTGTATACAACTACGATTACATTCCTGATTTCACTTACGAACAAGTAGCTAAGCGCGTGCGCTCCATGGAGACTAGTATGCCTTTCGAATTGAATGAGCGGGTATTTGCCTTCATCAATTATTTTGTGGTAAGAAACAGGGATTATACTCGTATGGTCATGCAGCGACAATACACCTATTTCCCGCTTTTTGAGGAGATTTTAGACGAGCACGATATGCCAGATGATATCAAGTATTTGGCAATCATTGAATCTGGCTTAAATCCAAAAGCAAAATCCAGAGTGGGCGCCATGGGTTTATGGCAGTTTATGCCAGCCACAGGTAAAATGTATAACCTCCATGCAAACCGTGATATTGATGATCGCATGGATCCAGAAATGTCGACTGAGGCAGCTGCCAAATACTTAAAATCCCTTTATCGCATGTTTGGGGATTGGGAGGTTGCCTTAGCGGCTTATAATTGTGGTCCTGGAAATGTGCGTAAAGCAATCTCTAGATCAGGCGGTAAGCGCACATTTTGGGAAATCTATAATTGGCTTCCAAGAGAAACTCGCAGTTATGTTCCTCAAATCCAAGCCATGATGTATATTTTTCGTTTTGCCGATGAACATAATCTTGCTTTGGAAAATCCGACCTTCCCTATTGCTTACGACCGCATCAAATTCAATCAGGAAATTGATCTAGAACAACTTGCCCAATTGGCAGATATATGCTTAGGTGATTTGGAAGCATTGAATCCATCCATTCAAAATAAACTTATTCCAAGCAGCAATAAACATATGGCGGTGAGAGTTCCAAAAACCAAATCCACCTATATCACAGAAAATAAAACCCTGTTTAAGGAAGCCATTGAGTTAAAACCTGAGCGAGCAGTAGCCCTTCGTACCTCCACACCAGTAAATACAACTGCTGTAGCTGCCTCCACAGCCGGACAGACAAGAATTGCATACAAAGTGCGCTCAGGAGATGTCTTGGGGAAAATTGCCTCCAATCATGGTACCAGCGTACAAAACATAAAAAATTGGAATAATTTAAGCTCAAATACCATTCGTGTTGGTCAGACATTATACATTTACACTAACCAAGCAACGAATACCAGCATTGCCGACAATTCACCCAGCGGCAGTCCTAAATTTTACACCGTTCAGCCAGGTGACTCTTTATGGACAATATCGAGAAAATCCAATGGTTTAACAGTGGAACAAATCAAACAATTAAACAACTTACAAAACACTACCATCAAGCCAGGTCAAAAATTAATCATAGGATAAACTAAAAAAATAGTAAAAAACTTTTTATTCCTCGGTTGATTTTTTACCTTAGAGCGGTAAACTAGTGTCTTATGAAAAAAATCCTTAGTATATCCAGTTTGTTGAGCCTATTCTTAATGATGGGCCTATTGAGTGCATGTGAACCTGAAGGTGAGGGAGGCTCTTCCTCTACTAAGCCAAAAGCAAGAGGTGCTATTGGTGAAATCATTTTAGCCATCGATTCTGCTAAATGGGAAGGTCCTGTCGGCAAAGCGTTGAAGGAAGTTTTTATGGAAGACCAAAAGGGGCTTATTCGTGACGAATACCTTTTTGATGTCCGCAAAGTTGACCCTAGAGGAATGACTAGAATCCTCAAAATGGCCACAAACATTATCTATGTGACCACATTTGACGATAGAAGTTCCGCCAGTCAAAATATCAATGCCACGTTTACTAAAGAAGCGAAAGAAAAAGCTGCAGCAGATCCAAGTTTATACATGTTACGAAGCAAAGATGAATTTGCGCAAGGACAAGAAGTGGTGTATCTCTTTGGAAGAGATGAAGAAACTTTAATTCAAAATATCAGGGAAAATAAAACCAGATTACAGAATCTTTTCCAAGTGAGGGAAAGAGCCCGATTGGAAAAAATCCTATTGTCTCGTAAAAACTCTGCCGCAAAAGTAGCTGGTAGAGAATTTGGATTAGAAATCAATGTCCCGGCATCTTATCAAATTGCCAAATCAGACAATAATTTTCTTTGGTTAAGACAGCCAACTCCCCGAAGTGACAAGCCGGATATTAGTCTGTTTTTCTACAGCACAGACTATACCTCAGAGGATCAAGTATTTCCACAAAATGTATTGGCGCTAAGGGAAAGTATAACCAAGCAACACATCTATGGAGATCCTAGCAATCGCAACTCTTACATTGTCACCGAACGCGTAGATCCAAGTCCCGTCTTTAATAACTTCAAAATAAATGATAATTTTGCGGTCGAAATCAGAGGAGGATGGAAAACAAACAACCTTAGTATGGGCGGTTCGTTTTTAGGCTATTTACTGGTGGACAATGAACACGGCAAAATGTATTACATGGAAGGCTTTGTGTATTATCCAAATGAAGCACACAGAGAAGCTATCCGTGAAATTGAAACTATCTTGCTAGCGACAGAAATCTCCAATCAGTTAGCAACAGATTAAGAAACTATCAAACAATAAACCTATATGGCAATTAAAATTCGTAAAGAAGACGCCCTTAATTACCACACCCAAGGAAAACCCGGAAAAATCGAAGTGGTACCAACGAAACCACTTTCCAGCCAACTAGATTTGGCTTTGGCTTATTCACCAGGAGTAGCAGAACCCTGTCTTGAGATTAAAGAAAATAAGGAAAACGTATACAAATACACCTCCAAAGGTAACTTGGTTGCCGTTATCTCCAATGGTACAGCTGTATTAGGTTTGGGAGACATAGGCCCTGAAGCATCTAAACCTGTCATGGAAGGTAAAGGTGTTTTATTCAAAAAATTTGCCGGTATCGACGTATTTGACATCGAAATAGATGAAAAAGATCCAAAGAAACTGATTCAGATCATCAAGTCCCTTGAACCAACCTTTGGCGGTGTCAACCTGGAAGATATCAAAGCTCCAGAATGCTTCGAAATCGAGACTACCCTAAAAGAGGAAATGAATATCCCTTTGATGCACGATGATCAGCATGGAACAGCTATCATATCCGGTGCTGCCTTATTGAATGCCTTGGAGGTAGTGGGTAAAAATATTGAAGACATTAAGCTTGTGGTTAATGGTGCAGGTGCATCCGCTGTTTCTTGTACGCGCTTCTACATGAGCTTAGGTGTAAAGAAAGAAAATATTGTGATGTGCGATCGCGACGGTGCTATCCGTGCAGACCGTGAAAACTTGGATGATATCAAAAGGGAATTTGCTACTACCCGTGATGTCAATACACTTACAGAAGCATTGATTGGTGCAGATGTTTTTCTCGGCTTATCAGCGGGTAATATCATGCAGCCAGAACAAATCCAACAAATGGCTGATAATCCAATTGTGTTTGCTTTAGCTAATCCAGACCCTGAGATCGCTTATGACCTTGCTATGGCCACAAGAGATGATATCATCATGGCTACAGGACGATCCGACTATCCGAACCAGGTAAATAACGTATTGGGTTTCCCATACATCTTCAGAGGAGCTTTAGATGTAAGAGCTACAGCTATCAATGAAGAAATGAAATTGGCTGCTGCCAAAGCTATCGCAGAATTGGCAAAAGAACCTGTACCTGAAATTGTCAACAAAGCTTATGGGAATCAAAAACTTTCCTTTGGTAAATTTTACTTGATTCCAAAACCTTTTGATCCTCGCTTAATTACCACCATTGCTCCAGCTGTAGCCAAAGCTGCTATGGAATCAGGAGTTGCGAAATACCATATCACGGATTGGGAGTCTTATGAGTTAGAATTACAGGAGCGTATCGGAATCGATCAGCGCTTGATGCTTCGAGTAATTACCCGAGCTAAAAAAGATCCAAAACGCGTAGTTTTTGCTGAGGCTGACAATGTGAAAATCTTGAAGGCAGCACAGCTTCTCTGGACGGAGAAAGTGGCTATTCCGATTTTATTGGGTAACAGTGAGAAAATTGACAGATTGATCGAAGAGCATGGCCTTGATTTATCTGGTGTGACCATCATCGATCCATTTAAAGAAGAAGAAAAACTTCAGCAATACGCCAATATTCTTCATCAAAAACGTCAGAGGAAAGGTTTAACTCCAAGAGAGTGTCTACGTCTGATGAGAGACCGCAACTACTACGGTGCCATGATGGTGGAATTAGGAGAAGCAGATGCACTTATCTCTGGTTTAACCAAAGATTATCCAAAAACTATCCTTCCTGCATTACATGTGATTGGTGTGAAAAAGGGAACCGACCGTGTAGCAGGTATGTATATCATGAACACCTCCAAAGGTCCTTTCTTCTTCTCTGATACCACTGTAAATGTCAATCCAAATGCAGCTCAATTGGTAGAAATTATTGGTCTCACTGCCAAAGGTGTAAGATTCTTTGATATTGAACCGCGGGTAGCTGTATTGTCCTACTCTAATTTCGGTTCTGCTAAAGGAGAAATCGCCAGCAAAACAGCTGAGGCAACTCTTAAGGCAAAAGAAAAATATCCAAATCTCATTATTGAAGGGGAAATGCAGGCGAATGTGGCTTTGAATGAAGAAATTCAGCGAGAAAATTATCCTTTTTCTTCCTTGATCGGTCAAAAGGCAAATACGTTGATTTTCCCTGATTTAAGTTCCGGAAATATCGCCTACAAGTTACTCTCCGAACTAGGAAATGCAGAAGCAATCGGTCCGGTACTATTGGGAATGAACAAACCTGTACATATATTACAGCTTGGTAGCTCCATCAGAGAAATCGTAAACATGGTGGCTATCGCAGTAGTGGATGCACAAAGTCAGGAACAATTATGATCGCCTATCTCAAAGGAAAATTAGCTTATAAAGACCCAACGTTTGTAATCATTGATATCAATGGAATTGGATATCAAGTAAAGATATCCTTACAAACATATTCAAAGATTAAGGATGAGGAGCAGGTGATGCTCCTCACCTTTTTACATATCAAAGAGGACGCACATACCCTCTATGGATTTAAAGAAGAAACAGAAAAAAAACTTTTTTTACATCTCCTCTCAATTTCAGGAGTTGGACCTAATACAGCCTTGATGATTTTATCCTCCTTGAGTTCAGAAGAACTAGAAGTTGCCATTATTCAGGGAGATGTCAGAGTGATTCAAGGAGTAAAAGGTGTAGGCGCAAAAACCGCACAACGGATTATTTTAGAACTCAAAGACAAAATAGGAAAAGAGACGAGTTTGGATACTACAAGTCTTGGAAAAGGATTTGATGTATCGCATACGAATTTGAAAGAAGAAGCGTTACAAGCCTTGGTAACTCTTGGTTTCCCAAAAGCTGCCGCCGAAAAAAATATTGCGACTGTACTCAAAAAAACAGGTTCAAATATTTCTTTGGAAGAATTAATTAAGGCATCTTTAAAGACAACTTAACATCTCTTAACATTTCGAGTCTTTTGCATTACCTGAATTTTTTTTTGAAAGACAGCTTATCCAAGCACCCAACAATACCACTAGTATTGATGGCATGTTTATTATTGTTTATTTCCACACCCAGTCTTTCCCAACAAACAAGCAATGACAGCCTGAATATCAGTAGAATAGATTCAGTTGAACGCGTAAGAATCCAACTACTAGAACAAGCTCGAAGAGATTCTATTGAAAGAGCTGCCCTGGAACAAGCAAGACTCGATTCTTTGGAAAGAAGAACCCGAATTCCTTCTTACCTCTTATGGCCTACGTATAGAACGAATCCTTTGTTTCCAAATACTAACCCCTATAACCCAAGTTATTCACCTTTTTACCCGAATCCTTCTTTTGATCAACGCGTCCGGGTAGAAATGGACTCTACCCTGCAATACAAAATTCAGGACGAGTTGGACAGTACTTCGGTCAATCAAGGGGTGATGTATGACTTTGATGAATTTTCCAGAATTCAGGAATATAAAATCAGGCAGGAATATTGGCGCAGTAGATCTAGGGGAAGAGATGGAAACAGTCCTGTAGGTGGATGGGATTTAATTCCACCATTGGTGATGACACCTGAGTTTGACAGGCTGTTTGGAGGAGATGAAATCAATATTGTTCCCAATGGATTTGTCAACTTAGACTTAGGAGGAATTTTCCGGAGAATTGATAATCCAGCAATTCCTATCCGACAGCAACAGAACGGAAACTTCAATTTCAATCAGCAGATCCAAATGGCTGTCACTGGAAATATTGGAGAAAAGATACGGTTAGGAGCCAACTTCGACTCCAACAATTCCTTTGACTTCCAAAACCAGTTGAAGTTGGAGTATAATGGTTTTAAAGAAGACATCTTAAAGTCAGTTGAAATCGGTAATGTAAGCATGCCTGTTCAAAACAGTTTAATTCAGGGAGCTCAAAATCTCTTTGGAGTAAAAACTCAAATGCAGTTTGGCAATCTCTTTGTCACAGCCGTAGCTTCTACCCAACGAGGCAGAAGAGATGAATTGGTATTGGAGGGTGGCACGCAAGGAAGAATGTTTGAAATCCAAGGATCTCAATACGATGAAAACAGGCACTTTTTCTTAGCGCATTTTTTCAGAGATAACTACGAGCGTTGGTTAAGAGGCTTACCTCAGATTCTTTCAGGTGTTAATATTACCCGGGTGGAAGTCTATGTAATGAACCGGGCAAACAATACCGAAACCCTCAGAAACTTCATGGCATTTATGGACTTGGGTGAAGGCAGAAGGCTTTTCAATCCCAACAACCCCAATATAGGTCAAGGTACACCAAATGCTCCTGCAGGTAATAATGCTAACCTACTCTTCAGAAATTTGAGTAATAACCCTGCCTTCAGGCCCTTCGATACAGGTTCTGGAGCAATTGAAAGTAATTTAAATATCATTCGGGGAGTAGATTATGAACAAGTTAATGGTGCAAGATTGCTTGCACCTTCTGAATTCACTTTTCATCGTGAATTAGGGTATATTAGCTTAAACAGAAGATTACAGAATGACGAGGTATTGGGAGTTTCATTTGAATACACCTTCAACGGTCAGGTTTTTAAGGTCGGTGAACTATCTGAGGATTATCAAAGCAGACCCGCCAATGAAGTGATTTTCTTAAAAATGCTTCGTCCGGCAAGGATCAATATCCGAATTCCTACTTGGGATTTGATGATGAAAAACATCTACAATCTTAATGCTAATCAAATCCAACAAGATGGTTTCCAATTACAGGTAATCTATAGAGATGACCGCACAGGCTTGGACAACCCTACCCTCTTAGAAGGTGAAAATGTAAGAAACAGACCGTTGATTCGCTTGATGGGCTTGGACCGGTTAAATCCTCAAAATGACCCTGCACCCGATGGGAATTTTGACTTTATCCCAGGCATTACAATTTTTCCTGAAAGGGGATTGATTGCTTTTCCTGTACTCGAACCTTTTGGCCGAACACTGAGCGATTTATTCCTACCAAACGAAGCCAATTTGGTTGATCGGTATGTTTTTGACACGCTCTACCGAACTACTTTGGCTGATGCAGAATTGGTAACCCGTTTGGATAAATTCTTTATCAAAGGTCGGTTGACAGCAGGTTCTGCCTCAGAAATATTGCTTCCAGGCTTGAATATTTCTCCGGGTTCTGTCATCGTATCAGCTGGTAACATTCCGCTAACTGAGGGTGTAGACTTTACTGTAGATTATAATATTGGTCGGGTGAATATCATCAATGAAGCGATTTTGCAATCAGGCAAACGTATTACCATCAGTTTTGAAAAAGCAGACCTTGTTTCTTTCCAAACACGGAGTATGCTCGGAACACGATTGGATTACATGGTCAATCCCAAGTTAAATGTAGGGGGTACCTTCCTTTACCTCAATGAACGACCAAACATTACAAGGATTGCAGTTGGTTCGGAAACACTTCGGAACAGTATGTGGGGTTTAGATGCCAATTTCAATGATGAGTCCCGCTTCCTAACAAAATTGGCGGATGCTTTACCATTTACGAATACCAAAGAAAAGTCCATAGTCCAGTTTAGTGGGGAATTTGCCCAATTACTTCCGGGGACTTCTGTCAGAGTCCAAGGTGAGCCTGCTATTTACATCGATGACTTCGAAACAGCGATCACCCCATTTGGCTTAGGTAGTGCTGCCGCTCAAACTTGGCATTTGGCAGCGACTCCACGAACGGATAACAATGCCTTTGATTTGAGTGATCAAACGGAAGACCGCCTAGGAAATGCCTACAGAAGAGCAAAAGTAGCTTGGTATAATATCGACAATATTTTCTACAGAGAAGGAGGTCCTGGAGTTCCAGGAAATTTAAACCGAGAAGACAGGCAAAACCATTATGTACGAAGAGTAATTCCACAAGAAATCTTCCAACAGCGTGACCGAGATCAGATTATTGTACCTGAACCACTATTTGAATTGGCTTACTTTCCTCATGAAAGGGGTATGTACAATTATAATCCTGGCTTAACCACCAATGGATTGTTACCAAATCCACGTCAAAATTATGGAGGAGTAACAAGGGCGATCACCACCGAGGTTGATTTTGACAGAACCAACATTGAGTACATAGAATTTTGGTTATTAGATCCTTTTATTGAGGGACAAAATGGTCGTGTGTTGGATGGTATTTTTAATCAAAACAATACAACGGGTGGTACTTTACGATTTAATTTAGGGGAGATATCAGAAGATGTAATCAGGGATGGTAGGCATGGATTCGAAAATGGACTACCAGCTGATGGAAATCCGCTTGATGCCAATACCACCGAATGGGGCCGAATCACTAGAAACCAATTTTTACTACCTGCATTTGATAATTCTCCCGAAGCTCGAGCCAATCAAGATGTGGGGTTGGATGGTTTACGAAATCAGGACGAAGCAGAATTCTTTCGAGATAGATTCATTAACCGACTCAATGTCAGTCAACAGGCTTTACAGGAGATTATCCGTGATCCTTCTGCTGATGATTTCAGATATTACCTAGATGAGCGATTTGATCAAGAAGACGCTAAAATCTTGGAAAGACATAAATTCTTCAATGGTATGGAAGGCAACACCCCGGTTGCAGGAAATGTCAATTTAGGCTTTACGCCTGCTGGGTCCAACTTGCCGAATAATGAAGACTTGAACAGTGACAACACCATCAATGAATTAGAGGCATACTATGAATATGAAATCGATCTTCGCCCAGGGCAATTGGAAGTAGGTCGAAATTACATTGTAGATAAAGTAACCACTGTCCCTATCAATGGGCAGCAAGTGGACTGGTATTTGTTCCGTATTCCTATCCGTACCCCTGATCGTGTTCAGGGAGACATCAGCGGTTTCAAATCCATCCGATTTATGAGAACCTACCTGACTGACTTTGAGCAACCAGTGGTACTACGTATGGCCAACTTCCGTTTGGTAGCCAGTCAGTGGCGTGTATTCCAAGAGTCCTTATTTGAAAGAGGTTTCTTTGAAATCCCTGAACCTGATAATTCCAACTTGGTAGTAGGTGTAGTGAATATTGAAGAAAATAGCCAAGGTGGTCCTGGCCAAAGCCCATACGTACTTCCTCCGGGAATTGTACGGGATAGAGATAACTTGGCCGCAGTGGAACGTCAATTGAATGAGCAATCCCTTCGTTTGTGCGTGGATAATCTTCAAGCTAGAGATGCCCGAGCGGTGTTTAAGAATGCCAACTCATTAAACTTAGTACAGTATGAGCGTCTTCGCATGTTCTTCCATGCAGATTCTGATGATGCACAGGACGGTGAACTGACCGCATTCTTGCGATTAGGGACGGATTATACAGATAATTACTACGAAATCGAAGTGCCGTTATTAATTACACCAAGAGGCACACGAAACCCGCGTGATATTTGGCCTTTAGAAAACGAAATCGACTTGGCCATTTCTGAAATTGTCGGCGTAAAAGTAGATCGGGATGCTCAGCGGGTACCTTTGAATTTGGCCTTCACTCAAGATATCAGGCAATACAAAGTAACTGTTGTGGGTAGACCTGAACTGAGTCTTGTGCAAGCCTTGATGATCGGTATTAGAAATCCAGGTGAGACAGGCACTGCCTCTCGCTCCGTATGTGTTTGGGCCAATGAACTCCGTGCTACTGGCTTTATCCAATCCAGTGGATGGGCAGCCAATGCTATCCTAAATGCACAAATCGCTGATGTGGCAACCATTTCTACATCCATCAGACACAGTACCGTTGGTTTTGGGGGATTGGAGACCCGTCTCTCTCAAAGAAGCTTGGCAGATATGACTCAGTATGACCTGTCTGCCAATGTAAGCGTGGATAGATTACTTCCAGAAGGCTTGAATGTAAGCATTCCGATGTATGTCAGCTTGGAAAACTCCATCATCCGACCAGAGTTTGATCCGTTAAATCCTGACGTTCCTCTGGACTTGGCCTTAAGCAAATTTGAAACAGATGCCGAAAGGGCAGCCTATAGGGAATTAGTGCTCGATCAGGTCAGACGAAGGAATATTGGCTTTTCCAACATACGGAAAAATAGAAACCCTAATGCCAGTGGCGCACCAAAATTATGGGACATCAGTAATTTCTCGGTTTCCTATGCCTATGGATCTATCCGTCAAACCAATATCAATACAGAAAGCTATGTCTTCGAAACCTATGTAGGAAACTTAGCTTATGTGTATCAGCCCAAGCCATTGGTATTGGAGCCATTTAAAAATGCGGAATGGCTTGGTGGAAGTAAATTCAGTTTGATTCGGGATTTTAACTTCAACTTTGTTCCGAGTTCGGTAGCTGCTAGAGCAGATTTTGATCGGAGATTTATGAGGACCCAATTCCGAAATGACCAATTGGGAACTGAAGGTGTAGATCCGTTTTTACAAAAGAGTTTCTTCCTCAACAGGACTTACAATGTCAATTGGGATTTTACCAAAAATTTGCGGGTAGATTTCTCTAGTAGAGTTTTAGCTGTGATTGATGAACCTGAAGGTGATGTGGGAAGAGATATTGCAAGAGACTCTATTCTAGTAAATCTTCGGAACTTTGGACGTCCAACCAATTACAGCCATAACCTGAATGCCAACTATAAAATCCCATTGGATAAAATTGAGGCAACGAATTGGATCAATGCCAATTACCGCTATGCTGCGAATTATGCATGGCTAACGGGTGCGATAGGTCAGCGAGATACCTTAGGGAATGTTATCCAAAATACTAGAGAGCAAACGCTAGATGGTAAATTAGATTTTGTCAAACTGTATAATAAAAATGCCAAAATACGGGCACTCAATGCTCCTAGAAGACCAAGTATCCCAGGAAGATCCACGGTAAATGCTGAGGATACCATTGGTACTCCATTTACCAGAAGGCTACTCAAATTTGTAACAATGGTCAAAGACGTCAACTTCCGCTATTCCTTAGTAGAGGGCACCTTCTTACCAGGCTTTATGGAAAATACAGGATTGATGGGCTTAGATCGTAGCTTCATGAATCCGGGATTTGGATTTATTTTTGGAGCCCAAAACCCAGGTCTCCGTAATGATTTTGCAGATCGGGGAATCATGGCCCCAAGTCCGGAGTTGACCCAGCAATTCCGCCAAAACATGACAGCAAATATCAATGTGAATGTACTCGCAGAACCATTTAGAGACTTTAGGATAACCTTAGAAGCACGTAAACGGGAGACAGGTGAATATGCCGAAATTTTCCGAGCCTCAGAGGAGTTTCCTGGTCAATTCAATTCTCTAAGCCCCAATAGACTCGCAGGCTATAGCATTACTTATTCTATTATCCGAACCACTTTTGCAAGAGATGATCGAAATAATAACTCCCCTATCTTTGATCAGTTTGCAAGAAACCGATTTATTATACAAGACCGATTGAATGCAGCCAATCCTGGAGGTGAATTTTCTTCAAATGGTCAAGATGTAATGACTCTTGCTTTCTTGGCTGCCTATTCCGGACGTGATGCAAGTACCATTGAGTTAAATCCATTCCCTCAAATTCCAATTCCTAACTGGAGAATTGATTACAAAGGGTTATCTAATATTCCTGCATTAAGGGAGTACTTCTCTAGCATTAATATACTTCATGCTTACAGGTCAAGCTATGAAGTAAGTAACTTCAGTAACTCACTTTTGTACAGGGATGGACTAGAATTGTTTAACCGTGTAAGAAACATTCCAGGAGCCACCCTAACCAATGAATTTGGGGAGTTTATACCAGTATTTATACTCAATCAGGTTATTCTTACGGAAGGGTTTTCTCCATTGGTACAAGTAGACCTCTTAACCAAAAGCAGGCTTAACATCACTATGGAGTATAATACAGAACGAAACTTAGGCTTGAATTTCTCCAATGCACAAGTAACCGAGCAAAGCAGTAGAGACTTTGGTTTTGACTTAGGGTATACCAAAGCTGGGGTTAAAATTCCATTTAAAATCCAAGGAAGGCAGGAAGTATTGAAAAATGACCTCCAAGTACGTATCAATACCCGAGTAGTCGATACCCGTCAAATCCAGCGAACATTAGAAGAAGGATCTACTGTGACGAATGGAAACCTCAATTTACAAATCAAACCAACCGTCAGCTATATTATTAATCAAAACTTAAACATTCAGATTTATTTTGATCGAATTATCAATGATCCACGAGTGACTACTGCCTTCCGTAGAAGTTCTACTGCCTTTGGTGGACAATTACGATTTAATTTAGCACAATAGGTTTTTAGATTTGTTTTATCCTTGTATTTTTGACAACCTTAAAAAAACCGAATATGAACTTTCCTCAAGAATTGAAGTACACCAAAGACCATGAGTGGGTACGAATCGAAGGCGATGTTGCAACTATTGGCATCACAGAATTTGCTCAAAGAGAATTGGGTGATATTGTGTATGTAGAAGTAGAGACCGTTGGTGATAGCATTGCTGCTGGAGAGGTTTTTGGAACTGTGGAAGCAGTAAAAACTGTTTCTGACCTCTTCATGCCATTGGAAGGCGAAATCATTGAATTCAATGAGGAACTAGAGTCTTCCCCAGAATTGGTAAACGAATCTCCCTACGAAAGTGGTTGGATGATCAAAGTTAAAATCTCAGGAGATCTTCCTGCGGACTTATTGAGCTCTGAAGAATATAGTGAACTTATTGGGGCTTAATCAACAACAAATCAAATTTTATGCAGCAGTAGGTTGGCTCATCATTGTCAACCTATTGCTTCTTACACCTGGCAATAACCTCCCGAAAGGGCCTTCTATACCCCATTTAGACAAAGTCGCACATGTTAGTGTTTTTGCAATACTCACATTCCTTTGGGCCCAGGTTGGAACGGTTGATGCGCAAAAAAAAATCATATGGAAAAAATTATTGACTAATTTATTAGTATTTACAATAATTTTTCCTATCTTTGTTGAGTACGTACAGGCCTATGTTCCAAACAGGTCATTTGAGTATGAAGACATTGTTGCCAATTTGATTGGCGGGACAATTGGGTTTATTGGTTTCATAATTTTATATAAGGTCAAACCTTCGCTTGTATAATTGAAAATTAATAACTACAATTGTTATTCGTAACCGTGAAATTATTAACCTTTATAAAGTACAACCATGGAAGCTAAAAAGACGCCACAAGCGGATTTATCCAAGAAATCAAGCATGTTCTTGAACTTGGGACTTCTAGTCAGCGTTGGTATCGTTCTGTTTGCTTTCGAATACAAGTCATACGATGACAGAAATTTGAAAGATTTAGGGCAGCTAGACGTTGAAATAGAAGAACTACTAGACATCCCAATCACAGAACAACCACCACCACCACCGCCACCAGTGGAGCAACCTGTCATCCAAGAGATCCCAGATGAAGTGGAAATCGAAGAGAAAATCGAAGTAAACTTTGACGTTGACGTTAAAGAAGAAACGGTCATCAGAGAAGTAGTTATTGCTGATGCTCCAGTAGTAGAAAAAGCAGACGAAATCTTCGACGTAGTAGAAAATGCTCCTGAATTCCCAGGAGGTATGGAAGCTTGGTATCAGTATTTACAGAAAAATCTTAAATACCCAACTCAAGCGCGAAGAATGGGTATCGAAGGTACTGTATACGTAGTATTCGTTGTAAATACCGATGGTTCTATTCAAGATGTAGAGTTATTGAGAGGTATTGGAGGAGGCTGTGACGAAGAAGCTATTCGTGTAGTGCAGAATGCTCCGAAATGGACACCTGGTAAGCAAAGAGGTAGACCTGTACGAGTTCGTATGAGACTTCCTGTGAGATTCAAACTAGGATAAAAAAAGAGGGGTTTAAAACCCCTCTTTTTTTATAGAATATTTAATGCTTGCTCTTTGATTTTTTCGAGCTCATCTTTCATGATAACTACTGATTGCTGCATCTCCGCATCATTTGCTTTCGATCCGATTGTATTGATCTCTCTTCCGATTTCCTGGGAGATAAAGCCTAGCTTTTTACCTTGATTGACTTCCTCTAAAAGATTTTTTTCAAAGTAGTTCAAGTGCATTTCCAATCGGACAATTTCCTCGGTAATATCAATCTTCTCGAAGTAGTAAATCAATTCCTGCTCGAATCGATTTTGATCAAAGCTATTTTCCTCTAACCAATCTTTGAAGTTATTACGAATTCTTCCACGAACACGTTCTTTACGAATGGGATCCAAAACCTTTACCTGTTCTAGATTCTTCCGAATGATGTTCACATTGGAAAGAAATTTCTCTTGAAGGGAGTATCCCTCATCCATTCTAAACTTATCACAGTTGAGCAAGGCTTGATGAATTGTACTTTTTAGGGTATTCCATTCATCCTCAGAGGAAGACTTCTCTACCAGCGATGTCATTACATTGGGTGATTGTAAAGCTAACTTGAAAAGGTCTACAACCTCCACCCCACTCCTTTCACCCATTTCCTGGTACTTCAGAACATAGGATTGAAATAATTCATGATTGAAGGAAACAGGAAGGTCAACTCCTGCTTTTTGGACTAATTCTACTGAGAGATTAACCTTTCCTCGGTCTAAAACTTGACCTACCAGATTCCTTATTTCTAACTCTTTGTCAGAGTATTGACGAGGACTTCTAATGGTGAGGTCTAGAAATTTTGAATTAAGTGTTTTTACTTCTACGGTGATGATCAACTCATCACTCTCGTAAATAGCCTGGCCATAGCCAGTCATTGATTTAATCATAAGTAATGGGGGTGGCTTAGAAATTATACCCTAAGGTAACATAAAATCTCAGATTCTCCGTTTCAAAGTTCCTGACAGGTCTTGCAACATCAAGCTTACAATAATAATTCAAGAAGATCGTACGTAGGCCTGCACCATAACTTTGTAACCATGCATTACCAAAGTTATTCAACGTAATGACAAATGGAGAACCAGGAGTTCTGATAATTTCTGTATTTCGATCGTTATTTCGCTCCCATGGAGCTGCTTCATTCCAAGCGGACCCTACATCGTAGAATGCCACCATCTGGAAGTTCTTCACAAAATTAGAAGTTATGTTACCTCTGGATAGGTAGGAGAATAGTGGTAAACGCAATTCACTGGTAAAAGTGATTACATTCCTTCCACGGATTTCGTCAAAAAGGAAGCCTCTCAAATCCACAAATTCTGCAAATAGGATATTGGAGTTTTCTACACCTTCAGGATTGCGGACTGGAGATTGTTCAGGCCTATTGGCAGGTGGCGTTCTAAATTGATTGAACAACCAATTATTCATCCCACCTACTAGGTAGTTCTGTGGATTTTGACCAAAGAAAGAGCCCGCAAATACGCGAGAAGCAAAAATTATGTTTTTATGGATCTTTTGGTAATTTCTGAAATCAAGGTAGAAATTTGAAAAGGACCTTTCTCCTAGATTCAATCCCTGATAATGCCTGATACCAACCTTGCCCTTCATACCTTCCTGAGCGAAGAGGCCAATTTGCTGGGTTTTGTCCAAAACAAATTCAGCTGTCCCCCCTACATAATTTACATCCAAACGATTCCTTTCCGGAAATTGCCCCCGTAGAATGGAGTCAGGATTTAAGTTGAAATACTGCGTACGGGCCAAAAACGGAGCAGCAGTAAACCTCGCATGTACACTCACGGGGTAAGAGAAGCCAAGTTCTGCTTTATTCAAGACGTATCGTTGGAAAGTCAAATCACCTTGATTGACCTGAATTGCTCTACGGTCATATCGGAAACGTGCATCTACTCGTTGCTTCAAATATTCATATTCAAAAGAAACATCACTCCCCGATCTAAAGTCCAAAGGAGTCATAATTGAACCTCGAAATGCATGGTTATCCAATAAATCGGTCATCTCTCCATTCAATTTAATACCAAAGCCGCGTAGAGGATCTACAATCCAATCAGTATTCAAACTACTGGTGATAAATTGCTGTTCCATTCTCCTAGGACCAACTACACGCTTTTGCATACCTTGTCTTCGGAAGTTTTCTAACAAATTACTTCTAGCTGTTGTCACTTGATTTTTAGAAGCTTCCAATAAGCTGGCAGCGGATGGGATAGTATCAAAAATATAATTATCAGTATCAATCGCACCACTTCTTTCAAAACGTAAACGGTCTACATTAATACTCCCTGTTAAATTTTGAGGTATCGGTAGAGAGTCGCTTACTACAGGAGGAATAGTGTCTGTTGGAGTAGTCACAACCACCCGCTCTCCTTGACTTGCAACTCTTCCGCTCATAATATCCTCTAGCCTAACATTAAGTGTAGAGTCGGGCTTCACAGTACTTGGACGGACATTACGTTCAAACGCAGGCCGCTTCTCTTCAACTTGCGCTCGTTCTTCGGTATCCATTTCTGTTCTCCTGTTAGATATTCGCTCGGAAAGATTTTTAGCCTGCAAAAGCTGCACTCGAGGAGTACTTGGAGTAAACTGATCTGCATTGGAAAAGCTCTCTAAGATTAACTTACTTTGATTACCATCCCTTACGGCGTAGGCGATTCTGTTGATTCTGGAGCTGTAATCAAATGCTTCAATACTTTTATTAAAAGCCGAAACCTGACTCATAATCCCATTGGATATGGTCAAACGGTTCAAGTTCATAATACCACTTTGATCACTTAGGACCAAAATGTTATTACTATTCAAAACCTTAGGCTTACTATTAATATTATTTTGATTCGTCAATCGCTGCATCTGATTGGTAGTATCATTCAGATCTACTTTGTAGAGATTAAAATAATCTGGTAATAGCTTCACGTCAGGTGTACGCGTAAGCACCGAATCAGGCAAATCTGTTCGATTGGATGCAAAAATCACAGTAGAGTCATTCAGGAATACCGGATAAATGTTATCAAATACATCATTGGTCAGTCTTCTTCCCACTCCTCGTACATTGAGCGTATAAATATCTGTTCTTCCATTAGCAATGGCAGACAAAACCATATTCCTTCCAGTGGAATTGAAATCCAAGTTGAGGACTTGGGTAATATTTCGTAAGAAAATCCTGTCTTGATACGACCCATCAATCGCTCTGGAACGAAGGGTAGTAGTTCCTCTTCTGAAGGTGGCAATGGTTAAGTTTAAGGTATCTCTCCAAGCAATAACTGGTGAAGTAAGATTGGCAGGTTGGTCAGGAGTGGAAGAACCACCGGAGAAAATCGTCCGTTCTCTTCCTGAGGATATTTCCCTTACTTGAACTCTATATTTACCTCCATTATTAATCACATATGCTAAATGCTTAGCATCTGGACTGAATTTAATATCGTTGATTGCACCTGTGACATTTGGTTTGGTCACATTAATTTGATTGGATTGATTGATATCCTTAAATGAGGTAAAAACTGGTTCACTGGTAGAAATATAGAACTGTCTCCACTGCTCCTGAAATGACTTATAATTTAAGCCAATGGTATTAGCAATGGAGTTTTCTTCATTTCTATTGATCCTGCTTAAGTTAAGAATGCTAGAAATGTAGCGACGACCATATTTTTCAACAATAAAATTCCAAACCGATTGACCTACCAACGCCGCTTCTTTTTCTTGCAATCTGTGAAGCTTGATATTTTTATTTTCTTTGAAATAATGGCGGACAAAATCATCCATATCTCTACTCCAACCATAACCTATATATCGGGCGGCCCCTTCAATGTACCAATCCGGGAAACTATTGATCAAGTTTGATTGAAATGCATCCACAATAGTAGACCCGTATAGCATTTCTTCGATGATAATCTTAGAAGTAGTGAACAGGAGGTCTTTTTTAAATTTTTCCCAAGTCCCTTCAAAGGCTACTTCTCCAATCAATCGACTAAAATAGGTCTGTCCATCAATAGTGTACTCGTCTTTATTCAGGTTCAAGTTACTTTGAAGCAATTCCTCAGGTGAGTTGTAAATAAAAACCTTAGGTTTTGTGTAGGCAACATAACCGATCATTTGAGTCAAGCGATCAAACTCGCTTTCTAAAAAATCGATTGCCATTCTCGCATTATTCATCCCCCCATCGAAATAATACACCTCAAAATTATTGGAAGAGTATAAATACCATTCGATGTTTTTATGTTGAACACGATTTTTACCAAAACGATCTCTATCAAACTGAGCGAAGACCATGCTTGGAGCAAGGAAAAATAGAAGTATGAAAAGAGGTAAAGTTCTTTGTTTCATGTACCAATTACATTGACTTTTAAATATACTTAAAAAATCCACTTATGTTTATTTCCATCGGCTAATGTTCACTTCTTTTTCAGGATTCTTTCCATGAAGCAATAAATCTGTCATAACCAAGCTGAAGTACGGTGTCAAAGATACGCCTTTAGCACCAAAACCATTGAACATATAAACGCCTGAATGCTCGGGATGTTTTCCTAAAAAGGGTTTTCTATCTTTTGTGGCAGGACGGATACCTGTACGGTGTTGAATAAGCACTTTTTCTTTGGAAACAATTAATTTATCCAGCTTATCTAAGATTTCCTGCTTTGCCCGCTCAGTTGGACCGACATCTAAATCATGCCATGTGTATGTTGAGCCTACTCTCAGATACCCGTTTGGTAAAGGAATTCTGAATACCCCGCGATTGATAATTTCATCTGGAACAAAATCCTGTTGCACATCCAAAATCTCCCCTTTTACAGGAGCAAAAGGTGCGTTTTGGAAAAATTCACTTTCCATAGCGCCTAGACCATTGCAGTAGATCACTGCTTGAGCATGAATATCCTCATATACAATACCTTCACTAGAGATTATGAGCTTAGACTCTTCAAACTTACCTTCCCGATATGCATCAAGTGATATCAAAAAATCTCTGTAAGCATCCAGATACAGGGGGATATCTAAATATCCAGACATAGAAAGTAGAATACCGCCAAAAGGATTGACTACTTCCGCAAATAATGGAGCTTGATAGATTTGCTTGAAATACCTTTGAAACCCCTCCTCTCCACTATAACCCATCCATTCATTTTGCTCTTCAATAGATAAAAAAGGTCGGTAAATTGATTTTTTGTATAAAAATTTCACTCTAAGCTCTTTTTCAATTGCTTCATAAAAGGGTTCAATCACCGGAAATAATTGATCCCCTTTCCAGGTTTTGACCATTTTCTTCCCTGTAATCGGATTGTATAAGCCTGCCGCAATCCTACTACTCTTATTTTCATTTGGAAGGTCCATGACCATCACTTTGCAGCCTTCTTTAATCAATCGATATGACAGTGCTGAACCTGCCAGTCCCTGCCCAATGAGTAAAAAGTCAATTTTCATACCCAAAAATAGCTGCTTTCTTTGTTATTTTGAGCTTTCTTAGAAACTATTGTCTATGCTTTATCTTAAATCCTTCACCTTTAATCCCTTTCAGGAAAATACCTATCTCCTTTATGATGACAGCAAAAAAGCAGTCATTTTCGATCCTGGCTGTTATGAAAAATACGAAAGGGATGAGTTGACATTTTTCATTCATGATCAACAATTGGAAATAGTTGCTTTGATCAATACCCATTGTCATATTGATCATGTATTGGGTAATGCTTTTGTCAAGCAGACATATGGGGTCCCTTTATGGATTCATTCCAAAGAAAAATCTGTCTTAAAATCGGTTTCTGTATATGCCCCAAGCTATGGTTTTCATGCCTATCAAGAAACAGAGGCTGATGAATTCTTGGATACCCATCAAAGCTTTCAAGTGGGTAATGAGCAACTGGAAATCAGGTTTGTACCGGGTCATGCACCTGGCCACTTGGTGTTTTACCATGCTGGCACGGGAATTTGTATTGCCGGTGACACGCTTTTTCAGGCAAGTATTGGCAGGACAGATTTACCTGGAGGAGATCATCAAACCCTCTTGCAATCAATCCGAGAAGAAATGTTTACATTGCCGGATAAGACTAGGGTATTTCCAGGACATGGCCCTTCAACCACCATTGGCTTTGAAAAAATCCATAACCCCTTCGTAGGCAAAAACGCACGATTTTGAGCATCAAAAAACATATTCCCAATAGTTTAACTAGTTTAAACCTATTTTCCGGCATGGTAGGGATTTACTTAGCTAATACCGGAAATTTGGAGTGGGCTGCCTATTGCATTTTTATTGCAGCGATTTTTGATTTCTTGGACGGCTTCGCTGCCCGATTATTGCGGGTTAGTAGCGAAATTGGCAAGCAGTTGGACTCCTTGGCTGATCTTGTAACCTTCGGTGTGCTACCGGCTTTTATCTTATTTCAACTCATTCAAGCCCAAACTTCCAGTGAATACTTGCCCTATTCAGCATTTCTGATTGGGATTTTCTCAGCAATCCGATTAGCAAAGTTCAATATCGATGAACGACAATCGGATAGGTTCATAGGTGTACCTACCCCTGCAAATGCTTTATTGATATCCACTTTACCTTTTTTAATTCAACGGTTTGGGGCTAGTGTTTACTTTTTGGAAAACCCCATAGTGCTAGTACTACTAGCCTTTATCATGTCTTTTTTATTAGTAGCTGAGTTACCCCTTATTGCATTGAAGTTCAAAACCAAAGGATGGAAAGGAAATGAATTTCGATTCACACTAATTGGCTTGGGAGTATTATTTCTTGTCAGTCTAGGTTGGGCAGGTGTTCCTTTACTAATTATTACTTATATTGTGTTGTCTGTAGTGGAGGGTATAGTACAAAAGAATGCACATTAGCTTACGATTTTGTTTAATAGTTTGGGCTTGTTCCTTAGGAACCTTAGCCAAGGCTCAGGAAGTCTTTGTAAAATTCCCTGTAACGGCAGAAGGCATGTATGCTATTAGCTTGGATGATTTGCGTCAACAAGGCTTTCAAAACCTTTCAGAAGTAGGTATTTTTGGTCAACAAGGACCTCTTAATCAAATCATCACAGAGGACTTCAGAGAGTTAACTCAACTTCCTAGTCAAATATTGGGGAATCGGATCGTTTTTTATGCACAAGGACCTCACCGAATAGAATCATCCGAAAACTCGCTGCATCTTCAGGCTAATCCCTACACAGACACCTTATATTATTTCATAGGAAGAACAACTCAACCGAGGAGAATTACCAATGCGGCAATCCCCATTTCCAATAGCCCCTTAATCAGTCAACTTTCTTTTGTCCAGTTTCGAAAATGGCAAGAGGACAATATTCTTAATTCAGGAAGAAGCTGGTATTCCCGTCCTTTCTTTGGAGGTCAGACCTTTACTTTTACATTACCATTACCTAGTAAACTTGGAAATACGCACCAATTATTCGTACAGTACCTAGG
Source organism: Mongoliitalea sp. (assembly GCF_054166905.1). NCBI lineage: Bacteria > Pseudomonadati > Bacteroidota > Cytophagia > Cytophagales > Cyclobacteriaceae > Mongoliitalea > Mongoliitalea sp. Next base: position 60,264 of record NZ_JBSZCK010000047.1, read on the forward strand.
CCAAGCAATTTCAGAAAACCGTTTTCAAATAAGTGTAGCTGGTCAAAACTTTGAAACATTCACTATACCTCCTATTCCCAATACTACCTATGGAATCAAAGGAATAGAATCCAAATTCCAACGAGCAGTTACCTTTTCTGGGCAAGAACTACAGATTCGGACCCGTTACGAATCCGCTGATTTCAATGGCGCAGGCTTTTTGGATTTTGCAATTTTGGCTTCTCAGACACCTCTTGCTAATCTTTCCAATGCAGTTTATTGGCATAGGGGGAATCCGGGTAGGATTACGGCTTCTGGAAATCGAATTTTTTGGAGAATTCTTCCAAATTCCGACATATTCTTAATTGATGGTGAAGCGGAACTACAGACGAACGATCGCATTGCCGTTTATCAAGAAAATCAAATTCCAGCTATCCGAAATTTTGAACGGGTAAACATGGAGGCGAGAAGTGCGCATCAACAAGCGGAATTGTTAATTATCACCCACCCCCTACTTTTGAGTCAGGCCAACCGATTGGCTAATCACAAAAACAATCGGGGCATCACTACATCTGTCGTGTTGATTCAGGATATCTTAGATGCCTATGCTTATGGAAACAGAGATGTGACAGGTATTCGGAATTTCATCGCTGACAAGTACCAATCTAGTGGGAATGTCCGCAATGTTTTGTTTTTCGGTAAAGGTACCTATGACTATAAAGGAATCTTTCAAGGAAGGCCCAACTTAGTTCCAATTTATACTTCACGAAATAGCTTAAACCCACTGACTACCTACAGCTCCGATGATTATTTCGGAATGTTAGAATTAGGTATGGGGGCATGGGAAGAATCTCCAGAAGGTGATACCCCCATGCAAATCGGAGTAGGCAGAATCCCTGCCATCAACATAAGGGAAGCACGTGAGGCGGTCGATAAAATCATTGCTTATGAAAACCCCGCATCTTCACTAGGCAGCTGGAAAACCCAATTGGCCTTTGTAGCAGATGACGGAGATAATAATATACATGTAACGGATTCAGAAAACCACATTCGTTATTTGGAAGAAAACCATCCAGAATTTTTCATTCAAAAAATCTATTTGGACAGATTTGAACAAACCCAAGATGCAGGCAACAGGCAGCGTTCTCCTCAAGCACAAGAAGCATTTCGGGAAGCCATCGAAGATGGTGTTTTGTTTATGAATTTTATCGGACATGGCAATGAAAACACCCTAACTGCAGAAGAGATATTCACCGTTTCACAGCTGAACGACTGGAAAAGGCATCCTCATTTTCCATTGATTATTACAGCCACCTGTGAATTTGGAAGACATGACAGTCCACTCTTACGCTCTGCTGCCGAAGAATTAATGTTTGCTGATAGAAAGGGAGCTATAGGTTTATTGACAACCGGTAGACCGGTGTTTTCTTCGATCAATTTCCGTTTGAATAGTGCATTTATCCAAGCTGTCTTCAAACAAGATGATGGAGAGTGGCGGGATTTGGGCAGCATTTTTAAATTGACAAAAAACAATAGTCTGAACGGTACTTTGAACAGAAATTTTTCTCTTTTGGGAGATCCATCTCTCAAATTGGCCCTACCGGAATTGAGAAGCCAAACTGAACAGATTAAAGACATACAACTGGAAACAGAAATCTCAACTATCTCGGCTGGACAATTGATTAGCGTGGTAGGCTCCATTGTAGACCCATTAACCAATGCACTGATAGGTAATCAACAGGGTGAATATGAATTAATGTTTATTGATAGACCTTCGGAATTTAGGCTTTTGGGTGATGAAAATCCACCAATGACTTTAACCGAACGGAGTAATTTTCTTTTCCAAGGCAAGGGTCAGCTCATAGATGGGAAATTCCGATCTGAAATTTTTATTCCAAGCCATATGAATACAGCTCCCGCTAATGGTCAGATTAAAGTTTTTGCAAACCTGAGTAATGGAATGGAGGCGTTTGGGCATGACCGAGTTATTTTGGAAGGCAGCATGGAAAACAACATGGATACAGAAGGCCCACAAGTAGTGATGAAGTTTGGCTTAGAGGAAGATCCTTTTGCCCAGGTTTTTGAAACTGCTTTTGTTCCTTTGTTAATTGAATTGGAAGATGAAAGTGGAATCAATGTACTCTTCGCCAATCCTGCAAAAAACATTATCTTAACAATCAATGGAGAAAGCCAAACAGTCTTGAATGCTGAATTTAGAGCTATGGAAAATCAGTTCAGAAGAGGTGAGATTCGCACGGCTTTGAGTGGCCTCCGTGATGGTTTAAATGAACTACAATTAGAGGTTTGGGATAATGTTGGCAATCAAACAATTTTCTTAACCAGCATAGAAGTAAAAAATACTAACCAGCTGAAAATATTAGAGTTAGTGAATTACCCCAACCCAACAACCACTCATAGTAAATTTAAAATTGTACAAAATAGACCAGGTGAAAACCTAAATCTCGCCTTGCGTGTTTATTCTTTGTTGGGACAGGAAATATATACTGAAGAAAAGCGTTATATTGGAGCTGAATTTGTGATTGATGATTTGGAATGGAAATTTTTCCAAACACAGACAAAATTTCCAGCAAAAGGAACTTATATTTACAAATTACAGCTGACCTCTGAGCTCGATGGTAGTTCGGATAGTAGGTCTGGAAAAATTCTGATTAGATGAAAATAAGTAAACAATCAATTCTGAAGGGTTGGATTTTTTTAGGAATCACCGCGTTTTCTTTTGCTGCTACAGCACAGAACTCCTCTGTGATTTCGGGGCAAGACCCCAATAACCGGGTGATAACCACTGCGGTTCCATTTTTGAACTTTGCGCCAGATAGCAGGCACTCAGCTATGGGAGACGCAGGTGTCGCATCCTCGCCTGATGCATTTTCTGCACATTGGAATGCCGGTAAGTTGGCATTTATAGAAAATGACATGGGATTTTCGCTTTCCTACTCACCTTGGTTGGGTAGGCTGGTGAATGATATGTCTGTAAGTTATCTCACTGCTTACAAGCGAATCGATGAAGTTTCGGCTTGGGGATTGGATATACGCTATTTCAACATGGGCGAACTACAGTTGACAGATGGAAGAGGAAATGAATTGGGTGAATTTACACCAAGAGACATTGCCATTGGCGGTACTTATTCCAGAAAACTATCCGATAAATTAGGACTTGGTATTTCAGCAAGATTTATCCATTCCAACCTGTCTGGGAATATTTCTTCAGCAGGTGGTGCAGAAAGTAGACCGGGTGTTACGGTTGGTACAGACGTGGGACTTTATTACTCCAAGGATATCTATCCTGGTGATAAGTCAGGTACATTCTCTTGGGGCGTTACCATTTCGAACATAGGTCCGAAAATTACTTATAATAGTGCTGAAGATCTAGATTTTATCCCCACCAACCTTAGAGTCGGTATGGGTTACTCTATCAATATGAATGATTTCAACAAAATCACCTTCTTATTTGACGTCAATAAGTTGATGGTTCCCTCCCCTCCTATTTTTAGAAGAGATGAGAATGGTTTGATTATCATGAGACCTGATGGTACTCCAGATATAGAGGCTGGAAGAGACCCAAATAGACCATTACTTTCAGGTATGTTTGGCTCATTCTTTGATGCTCCGGGCGGTTTTAGAGAAGAAATGCAGGAATTAATGATATCCACAGGGATAGAATATCTCCACAAAGAAATGTTTGCTGTTAGAACAGGTTATTTCTATGAAAACCCCAATAAAGGAGGAAGACGCTTCTTTACCATGGGTGTTGGCTTTCGATATCAAGAAAAATTCAATTTTGATTTCTCTTATTTAGTACCACAAGTACAAAATCATCCACTCGGCGAGACGTTGAGACTATCACTGAGCTATAATATTCCAACTAGATGATTTTAGACAGATCTATTGCTCCTCCATTTGTCATACCGGAGGAGATATCATTTATACCACCTATGCAAAGGACTCTACCCAATGGAGTCCGTTTGTATTTTAACCCTACACCTTCTATCGGAGCTGTAAGAATAGAAGTAAATGCTGAGTCCCTTCGAGGTGAATTGAACATAGCTAAAAAACTAGTTTCTTTCTTTACCCTACACATGTTGTTAGAAGGAACTAAAACCAAGTCAGCATCCGAATTGGATGACTTTTTTGACTATTATGCCTCTGAAGTAGAGATTATCTCTAGCTTTGAACATCAAGGGCTAGCCCTATTGACTACCAAAAAACATTTTAAGCAAGTTCTCCCGGTGTTTAGAGAACTGATGACAGAGGCGGTATTCCCTGAAAAAGAACTTCAAAAGCGTAAATCCCAAAAAGCACTCAACATCAGTATCCAATTTGAAAAGAATGCTATTCGGGCTTCTCACCTTTTCCGTCAACAACTATTTGGCGGAGCTCACCCTTACGGGATGATTTCCACTGAGCAAGATGTAGGATTGATCGAGCGAGAAGACTTGTTGGACTACTATCAAAACTATCTATGGGTTAATCCAGAGATATTTGTTACTGGAGACTTATCAGAAGCCGATCTACAATTGATTGAATCCATACTTGGGGATTTACCGGTGCACGCTCATGATAGCACTCCACCGGAATTCACTAATATAGGCAATGAAATTTTTGTTGAAGCCCGTGAAAAATCCGTACAATCAAGCATTCGTCTAGGTTGCCATTTGATTCCTAAATCTAATCCAGATTACCACGCATTAGCAGTATTCAATACATTTTTGGGGGGTTACTTTGGCAGCCGATTAATAAAAAATATACGAGAAGATAAAGGACATACGTATGGTATTTACAGCAGTATAGGGGGGCTCCGTAGTTCGGATTATTGGGTAATTGCGGCAGATGTAAAAAAGGAATTTATGTCTGAAGTAATCGATGAGATTTACAAAGAAATCGAAATCCTTCAGCATCAAACCATCCCCAAAGAAGAATTGGAAACAGTCAGGAATTACCTCATAGGAAACCTCCTATCTTCATTCAGTTCTTCATTTAAGCTCATCAACAAATTTAAAGGGGTTCATCAAGCTGGATTAGATTTGAGCTTCTATGAAGATCGCTTTGAGTTTTTAAAAAATTTCACAGAAGAAGATATTCAACAAGCCGGAAAAAATCTGATTCAAAAGGATTGGTTTGTAGGGGCTGTGGTAGGTTAACCCTTCCACAGTCTTTGCTTCCACCGTATCATAAAAGAAAGATCCAATCCCATTTGGCAAATCAATTGATATCTCAGCAGATAAAGTTTTGATACACCTAACTCCATAGCCAATTTAATTAAATCTTTCGCTATCTGAAAGTTGGCAGAAAAAGCTGCCATTTTCAGTTCATAGATCACACGAGCTTTCAAAGCCTCCTGCTCATGCTCCGAACGATTCATCGCTTGGATTTTTCTGCAAACTTGGTAAGTAGAAGGCAACATCTTTGACTGCCTTGCTTGGTATTGCTGGGAAGAAAAGGAAAATGCATGAATACTTTTCTTTACCCCAAGCTGACCTGTATAAAAAAGAGGATATTTTCTACTTAATCGCACCATCAAATCAAAATCCTCATACGTCAACGATACATCATACATACCTTCTTGACGGAATTTCTCAGAGGAAACTACCAAGGAAACCGATAAAACCGGATTTCCTGCAACAATCGCGGTATACAAGTCTCCCTCCTCCACAATTTCATCTTCACTTGTATAAAAAAATGAGCTTGTCCCAGTTTCTACTTGTAATAATTCCACATTAGAAAACACTGCCCATGCTTCCGGATGTTGCTCCAACTTTTTCACTGAGCATTCAATATGTTTAGGGAAAAACATATCATCCCCTGATAAATCGATAAAATACTTCCCCTTCGCATGCACAAATACCTGATTGAATGACTCGCAATAATTGAGGGAAAAGGGATGAATAAAAACTGATGACCTGATATGTGAAGGGCAATTACGGAGCACTTGCTCGATCACTTGTGGACTATTATCGTTACTTCCATTGTCAATTACCAAGAGCTCAATAGTTGGGTACGTCTGATCAAAAACACTTTGCAGAGCATTTTCTAACATAGCGGCTTGATTATACACAGTACAAATAATCGAAACCAGGGGTAGTTGGTCAGAAAGGTTATCAGTTACTTGTTCCATGCCGTATATTGAGCTTGCATGTGAATAAATCGCTCTTTATCTCTGATGTAATTTTCCTCCTCAAATGGCTGATCAGAAATCACGAGCAAAATAGCACCCTCGCCAAAGGTAATTTCAGACCAAGCTAAGGCAGGTAAGAAAAGTCCTTGAGCTGCATCGGACAATTGAAAAGCTTCCATAGAAGCATCCAACATTTCTATGGAAACAGCAACAGTACCCTGTAAACAAAACAGTACTTGGTTTTCTTTTACATGTGCGTGTACTCCTCTCTTTGCCCCCACTGGCACATCTTTAATCCAAAACATCCGCTCAACATTCATTTCAATCAAATTCCCTAATTCAGCAAATGCGATAAATCCCATCGTATTTGTCTGATGTGGTAAGTCTATTAGGTAAGGACGTTCAAAAATTTGGTTCATGGCTTAAAATTACGCTTATCAGAGAATAAATGGGTTAAAAAATTCTTAATTCTTACTTTTGCATGCACCATTTATCAAAGCCTTGGAAGCATCAGATAGTTACCTAACATTAGCAGACACATCCGAAGCGATTTTCAAAGAGAAGGGGAGCAAGTTTCTTTCCTTTGCATTTCCAGTAAGTTCTGAGGAGGAAATCAAAGAAGCACTGGAAGATCTACGAAAAAAATATTTTGATGCAAGGCATCATTGCTATGCATATATGCTTGGGAAAGAGATGAAGATATTCCGGGCAAATGACGATGGTGAACCCAATCATTCTGCAGGCGATCCCATCCTGGGACAGATTCGTTCCAATAATTTGACTAATGTATTGATAGTGGTGGTGAGATACTTTGGGGGAACAAAATTGGGAGTTAGCGGATTGATTCAGGCCTATCGTACGGCTGCTGCTGACGCGATTGCGGCCAACAGAATCATCACAGAAATCGTATGCACAACCATTACTTTTTCCTTTGATTACATAGAGATGAACGCCGTCATGAAAATCATCAAGGATTATCAATTAGAGATCATAGAACAACTCTTTGATAATACCTGCCAAATGAAAATCAAAGTTAGAGAGGCATTGGCAGTAGAAGTTCGCTCAAAACTTGAGGAGGTTGCTACTGTAGACTAGCGATTGAATAAGGAGTCTAGATACCCTTGGTATTGCAATTTTTTATAAATCTCCAGACATGCCCAAGCATCTGTTGCCGCATAGACTAACTGTTTGCTCGTCAACTCCAAGGCCTCCCAATTGGACACTTGCTCATTTTTACTGATCCTGATATTCAAAACCATTCCACAAAGATTTCTCACACCTACATTCTCAAAACCAACTTTCTTCAGTTCATCGTTTAGATCAAAAAAACTCTTAGGCTCAAATCCAATAGAGATTTTTTTCAAGGCCCGCAAATCGTCCAAGACCGCTGCACCTACTTTGACAATTTCAGGGTTTTCTAAAATGCGCTGTATGGGCTTGGGAAGTCCAACTTTATTGAGCCGAAAAAGAAATGCCTGATCTGTGGTAGCCAGTTGTAATAAGGAAACCTGATACTGTACACCTTTACGGAATGCTGGTCTTGTCTCAGTATCAAAGCCCAAAATTTGTACGCCACGTAGCTGGTCCAATACTTCCTCTACCTGATCTAATTCTTCAATTAAAGTGATCTCACCTTCAAATTGTCCAAGGGGTAATTCATTAATCTCCTCTTTGCTGATACGCATAGGAATCATACTGCAAACTCTTTTTTAATCTCCAACATTTCCTCCTCCGAGTAATAGTTAATTCCCAATTTCAAATACCCATAAAGAATGGTCATAAAGGGTGATATGATATTGAAAAAACAATAAGGTGCATAGGTCAGTGTCGCCACTCCTAGCACAGATGCCTGTGTAGCTCCACAGGTATTCCACGGAATTAATACAGAAGTCACTGTAGCCGAATCTTCCAAGGTACGGCTCAAGTTTTCTCCTTTCAATCCTTTTTTACGATAAATATCCGCATACATTCTTCCTGGAACCAAAATCGCCAGGTATTGATCCGATGTGGTAACGTTGAAAAACATACAGGTAGCTGCGGTAGAAGCAATCAACGAACCGATGGAGTGCACTTTTGCAATCACCGCCTCTGCCAATACCCGCAACATGCCACTTTCTTCCATTATGCCTCCAAAGGCCATCGCACACAAGATCAACCAAATAGTATTCAACATACCTGCCATACCTCCAGTCACCAATAATTCGTTGACTACCTCGTTACTCGTCACAATACTAATCTCACCATACAAAGCCATCATCACCGCTTTAAAAGAATGATAAGCATAATCCACTGAAGCTGAATTGGAAATGGTCAGAATAATTTCAGGTTGAAAAATAACTGCAAATACACCACCCAGTACCGCTCCTGAAAGTAAGGCAGGCACAGCCGGTACTTTCTTAATGATCATCCCCAATACTACCAATGGAACAATAAATAGCCATCCATTGATATTGAATGTATCCACAATAATGGCTGAAATCTCTTTGACCTGATCTACCGAACCCTCAGCACCTGCTGTAAACCCGATCACACCAAATATCACCAAAGTGATTAGAATTGACGGAAAGGTGGTTTTGGTCATGTGACGGATATGAGTGAAGAGATCTGTTCCTGCCATCGCAGGTGCAAGATTGGTGGTATCCGAAAGTGGAGACATTTTATCTCCAAAATACGCTCCAGAAATAATTGCTCCCGCAATAATCCCTTCGCTAAAGCCCAAGGCTTTACCGATCCCTAGTAGAGCTACACCTACCGTGGCAACTGTAGTCCAGCTACTTCCTGTGGATATCGATACGATCGCAGACACGATGCAAGCCGCAATCAAAAATATAGTAGGATTAAGAATCTGTAAACCGTAGTAAATCATTGCAGGAACTATCCCACTCAATAACCAGGTGCCCGCCAAAGCACCAATCAACAGCAAGATCAAAATACTGGACATGGCTGAAGAAATACTCTTAACAATCCCATCCTGCAAATGCTCCCATTTGATTTTCAATCGGAAAGTAGCAACCAATGCTGCTACGGCTGATGACAATACAAGCACCACCTGATTGGAACCTGATAAACCTTCTGTGCCAAAAATCCAGATATTGACTACCAATAAAATGATTAAGAATAAGATCGGAAAAAGCGCTTCCGATAAGGTGGGTTCTTTCCGTTGAACAGCCATTCAATAGGTTTTAAAATTTTTGAAAACTGAAATTAATAAAATTTTACTAATGTAACACGATTAAAGTAAATCTACCAACTCACTCGCTGTTTGCCATCCAATTGCCACTCCCATTCCGCCAAGTCGAACTGCACAGAAGGTACGCCCATTAATTTGTTCAATAATAGGCATTTTGGTTGGACCAAAAGCCATGATACCCGTCCATTCAAGATCTATTTCTACTGGTTGATTTGGTAGAATCACTTCATTCAAAAGTTTGATCAAATAATCATGAATGAGGGGGTTTATTTCAAAATCTTCTGTTTGTTCGCCTGAATAATCCCTATTTCTTCCTCCACCCAGCAGTATGCGATTGTCAATACTTCGAAAATACACATAGCCTTTATCATAATGAAAAGAGCCTGTCCAAGGCAATGGATTATCTAATGGCTTGGTCACAAAAACCAGTCCCCTTCCCGGTACCAGTTGCACATGCTTAAGAAATTTTCTAGTAAATGCATTGGTACAAATCGCAAGCTGCTTGGCTTCAAAGATTCTCTCTACACCATTCGCCTCTTTTACAGTCAATAACCCTACCTCCTGATTAATATGCGCTACCTCAGCACCTGTCAAAATAAAAACACCCAAACGCTGAGCTTCTTGCCAGAGGCTTTGAATAAATTTCCCTGTATCCAACTCACCTTCAAACTGATTTTTGACTACTGCCCTAACTGATGACCCAAATCCAAATTGTTCGATATTTCCAACTTTTGAAAAAACATCTGCTTGAAACAGCGGAAAAAGGAATTGATTGATTTCCAGCATCCTATCCAAAGCGGGCATTTCGGCATCTGTAAAAAGTTCAAAACCACCTGAACGCTGATAACCTAATGCTTCATCTCCAAATCTTTCTCTTATGGCACACAATCCTTTGTATCTTTTTTCCACTGTGGCTAGTACCAAGTCATCGTTCATCACTTGTAAGTCATCTAGTAACTCTGTGAGACTACCAAAACAAGCAAACCCGGCATTTTTAGTACTTGCACCTGTTGGTAAGAGACCTCTTTCCAGCACCAAAACCTTTCTTTGTGGGTATTTTTCCTTGTACTGTATAGCTGTGGACAAGCCAACAATCCCGGCTCCTACAACCACCAAATCGTATTTCCTAAAATTTTTCCATTCCCAATAACTCCACATACCGCAATATATTTCAATTTGTAAAGGTGATTGTTTAATACTGTCATCCGACTAAATTAAGATTTTCTTCATAATTGGTCTAGTTTTACAATTTAGGGGGGTGTTTTTGAATTTTGAAAAACACCCCCCTTGCCAATTTCAAACAGGTCAAGTTGTACTATTTCTAGATCCCTGTCTGA
>NZ_JBSZCK010000048.1:0-2980 GCF_054166905.1 Mongoliitalea sp.
AACCCACACTCCTAAGTGGTTTACTATTCCGGCCAATGTGTTAAAACCCATGGCAGTTGATTGGTTCTACATACGTATTTTTTCTCGAACCTGTTAGCTTTCCTGGATTTTTAGTAGGTTAAAACCTACAAAAGAGGAATGCTTTTTAAAGAACAATTCAAGTAATTACACGCCCTTAAATTATATCGCCGCAAGGCATAGCGCTTCCTTCGTGAAAGGTATCAACTTTGTCTCGCACTAATGTGATTTTCAGCCGTAACAAATTTCATCCTTTCCATTTTCTTCATTTCCCGATTCTCAGACAAGGCTTTATTCATTCATCCTTCCTCCCTCATCCTTCATCCTTTCTATTTCATTTTTCCTGACTTCGACATTCGTCAGTCCCATTTTTTCGCAAGGACCTGATATATAGTATTTTATATTTTTTTGGCTTTCAATTTTGGTGTCCCCGAGGTAATTTTGGTTACTTTTAAGCATGTTTGTCCGTAAAAAGCCCAATAAAAGTGGCAAGATCAGTGTTCAGGTAATAAACAAAATAAGGGGTAGTTATAAAGTTGCCAAAACCATAGGTAGTAGCGCTGACCCAGCAAAAATTGAAGAACTTGTTTCTTTGGGAGAAGAGTGGATCAGGAATTATAAAGGTGTTCTTGACATTCCTTTCAATAATGAAGAACAGGTTGCCGAATCTGTCTTGGAAAGTGTTGAAAACATTACTGTTTCGGGGACAGAACTCCTTCTTGACAGGATTTTCAATGATATTGGATTCAGTGTAATCAAAGATGATATTTTTAAGTGGCTTGTCTATTCCAGGATATGTTTTCCTGCCAGCAAACTCAAGACCTGCGAATACCTGCTGACCTATCATGGCCTTGATTTTCAGGTTCAGGATCTATACCGGTATATGGACAAGCTTTACAATAATTATAAAGAGATAGTACAGCTGATCAGTTTTGGTCACACCAAGAAAATACTGGGAGGCAGTATCAATATTGTTTTTTACGATTGTACCACACTTTATTTTGAAGTGGATCAGGAAGATGATCTCAGAAAGACCGGTTTTTCCAAAGAAGGCAAGCACCAGAATCCCCAGATAGTTTTGGGTTTACTGGTGGGGCTCGACGGGTACCCTCTGGCTTATGAGATTTTTGAGGGTAATAAGTTTGAGGGGCATACGATGATTCCGGTAATAGAGACTTTTAGGAAAAAGTATAATCTGCCCGCCCCAATAGTTGTGGCAGATTCTGGTTTGCTTTCCAAAAGCAATATCAAAGAATTACTTGATAACGGATATGAGTTTATTCTTGGGGCACGTCTTAAGTCTTCAGGTGCCAATCAAAAAAGTATGGTATTGGCTCTAGAGCTGGAAAATGGAGAGTGTGTTTATATGGATTGGGAAGAGAACCTTAGAATGGTTGTGAGCTACTCTGAAAAACGGGCCAAGAAGGATAGGATTAACAGGGAAAAAGGGCTTAAAAAGCTCGAAAAACAGTTAAATACAGGCAAACTCAATAAAACACATATTAATAACAGAGGCTATAACAAATACCTAAAAATGGAAGGTGAAATAAAGATAGCCTTGGATATGGAAAAGTTTGAACAGGATGGACGGTGGGATGGTCTGAAAGGTTACATCACCAATACAACACTTGATAAAGAACAGGTGAATGAGAATTACAACAACTTATGGAAGATTGAAAAGGCCTTCCGAATAACAAAAAATGATATCAAGGTAAGGCCAGTTTACCATTACAAGCAAAGGAGAATAGAAGCTCACATAAGTATAGCATTCGTGGCTTACAAGGTGTACAAAGAACTCGAACGGCAGTTGAATGAAAAAGAAGCAAATCTATCACCACAAAAGGCAATTGAAATAGCAAAAGGTATTTACACTGTAGAAATCCAACTCAAGTCAACGGGAAAAAAACTGAGAAAAACCCTGTTTTTGAACAAAAGACAGCAAAAACTGGCTAAAATGTTCGATTTTTGATTTTGGGTGTCCCAGTGTCGAAGTCAGGTGAAACTTTTCAAGACTTGCGTATGAGCTAAGGTTCTTTGCAGCCACCATGATCATGGTCGAAAAGTCTTCAGCCTCTTTCATCCGCTTATGTAGAACTTTAACCTAGAGGTTGAGTATTAATGCCACCCAAATATGGATTTTGAACCCCTTCTCACTGTCCGCCAAAAATATCTGTTTGAACTGTCGTCCCTCTTTTCAAAGCAGCAATAGCGTGTGTTAGATTGTTAAGGGGTTAAAAATTGATTTTCAAAAGTGAGTTGGAATGATTGGTTACTGACCAAATCCAATATATGTAGTCTACCGTTGCCTACATTTGAATTGGTATAGACTATTTTACTACTATCCGGTGACCATTCGGCACTATATGCGTTGCTTAATAGCATTGATTTTCTTTTTTCTGCAAGAAATAGAAGAAATGTCCCTACTATTGTATCGGGGCCATCTCCATTAGCGGTAAATAAAATCCGGTCTTTTCCGGTGGAAATTCTTAAATAACCCAGATAATGAAATGGATCTGAAAGTAGACCCAAAAGGTTTGCTTGCTCAGAAGTAACGTCTATTTTAAGGAGGTCAAATCGGATTGATCCTTTTCCATCCGGAACACCTCTATAAGAAATAATTTCATTCTCGTTATACCATTGAGGATCTCCAATATTTCCCGAATAAACTTGGCGGATTTCTTTTGTTTGCGAATCAAGAATCCAAATACCTTGAACTGAAGCTTTTTCAGGAGAAGTGTAACTTCTCCTGTATACTAAATTACTCGAAAAGCCTTCGAAGTTTGGTGAAAAATTTCTCCCTTCGAAGGTCAGTTGTTCTGAGCTGTCACCTTCCAATTCGGTGATCCAGATTTGGGCACCAAGGGAATAAGCAAGCCATTTGGAATCAGGGCTCCAGGCAGGATTTTGTCCACCGGGTATCCAAAAAGTGTTTTCACTGCCATCAGGCCTAATCCTGTAAATC
>NZ_JBSZCK010000049.1:0-92532 GCF_054166905.1 Mongoliitalea sp.
GGTATTGGAGAGTTCAAACGCTGAAGACCCTGTAGCAAAGACTTTGACGTCCGGAAAATTATCTACGATGATTTTAATGCAAATACCAATATTCTGAATCCGTTGCGCTTCATCGATGACCACTGTTTTTGCTTTTCCTATTAGGGTTTTTAATCTCGTAGAACTTGGACTTCCGAGCATTTCTCGGATATCCGCATCATCTCCATTCCACCAAAGGATAGGCGTATGAAATCTATCTGCATGGTGTTTCAATAAAGTGCTTTTCCCTACCTGTCTTGGCCCAAATAGAATAATGGCTTTGGGGTCTTGCAGCTTTTTCGTAAGCTTATCCTGAAGTAGTCTTTGAATAAACATAATCGCAAATTTAATATAAATTTAGCGATTATAATCGCTGATTTTGTATAAAATTTGCGATTTCAGGTATCATGTACGAAAAGAACCTAAAAATTACTAGCTTTAAAAGAACATCCAACTAACCCAAAACCTCCTGCCCTTATGAAAAAAACAATTCTTCACTCAGATCATCGCCAAGAATTGCTGGACAGAGTTGCCAAGCTGCAAGCAGGGGACCAGGCACATTGGGGAACTATGAAGATAGAGGAAATGCTCGCGCATGCACGTGAGGTGGCAGGTGCAGTGTTGAAATCTCCCAAACCGGAAAAGAAAGCAAATATCAAGCAAGTACTTGGCAAGTACTATTTTTTCTATTTCAAAAAAGAATTCCCCAAGCTAGTCAAAGGGCCCAAGCGCTTTGACATGAAAGGGAAAGTAGATCAGGGAAAATTTGCAGAAGAAAAGCAAGGATTAATGGACACCCTTCAAGCATTCGGCAGCATCAGCCACCAACTTCAGGGTTTTCACCCCTTCTTCGGTCCGCTTAGTCATCGGGAGTGGGGGATACTGGTATGGAAGCATACGGATCATCATTTGCGGCAATTCGGAGTGTAGGGAGTTCTCGCGGAAGGCGCGGAAGACGCGGAAAAAGGTGGAAAGGAAAAGTTAGAATAGATTTGGGGAGTGGAGACATGCATTGAGGATGTGAAAAAAGGACGTTAACATTCATATTTTGAAGGGCTTAAAAAGGATTTCTTCATCACAGATTTGAAAATTTGATTATCACAGATTTACACAGATGAGTTTGCTGACGCAAATTTGGTATTGAAATCACAACCCACTATTTCCAATTATTTCAACTTTATTTCTTTAACCGCAAAGATGCCAAGGTCACGCAAAGGTACCCAAAGTTATGCTACCAACTCTGCGCCCTCTGTGCCAACCTTTGTGTCCTCTGCGGTTAGACTGCCACTAAACTACTTAAATCAGGCAAGTGCAAGGATAAACACGAATTGTTTGCTATCTCAAAGTGGGGGTGGCTCGCGGAAAGCGCAGAAATCATGGAAAAAATGGAAGGAAAAGTAAGATTTTGAGGGGGTGGAGACATTTTTGGTGGAAGTAACAAAAGGGGCGATAGCCCTGTGTTCTTCGTAGCAAAGTAATGAAGGTTTGGAATTAGAGGGGCGCTAGCCCTGATATCTTAATTGTTAGTAACAAACTGAGCTTTCCTTCATAAAAGTGTGTTGATTTACATTTTTTCCTTTGAAAAAGTGTGTTTAATAACATTTTTCTGAACGAAAGGGTGTCCTAAGTTTAATTCGATCACCAATGAAACGCAGAAATCAACATAAAATGGCTTACCAATGTGTCCCTCTATGGGATTCAACCATTGATAAGCCATTTGAAAAAGTTGGATTAATATTCCATCCCAATGGGAGCATTTTTTTGGGGATTTGGCAGCGATTGCTAAGACTGACCCATCCTTTGTGCCTTCGCGCCTTTGTGGCATCTTTATTCAAAGTTAAATTTTGCTTCTTTCTTCAACTCCACAATCACCACTCCATTTTTGCCTTCATCGCCATAGAGTTCCCAAGCCGAACTTCCCTTGATTACTGAAACGCTGTTGATGCTACTATTTTCCAATTCTATGATACTGGAAACCTTTTTCTCATTTTTCCCTTGGCGAATAATGTAAATAGGTTGATTTTCTGTCGAGGTTGAGACTACTATATTTGGTGAAGGCTGACTTCCTACACTTCTGATATTCACTTTTGAATTTCCTTGCTGACCCCCTGTACTTCTGACATTTACCACAGCATTTCCTTGAAGATTGGTAGCAGAAGTTGGCACTTGTTTCAAAATCGCTAATTCTGCTTGTTGGCTTTCATTCAATTCATTTTTAATGGCAACCAACGTGTTGAATTGTTTCTTCTTTAACTGATTTTCCAGCTTAAGAACCGCATCCATTTGTCTATCCACTACCACTTGATCTACTTTGGTAGCGGTAAGCATGGATTTAAGTTTAATATTGGCTTCGTCAAGTTCAAGTTTCAGCTTTCTAAACTCAGTTGCTTGCTGATTATGGATCTGCTTGATTTTATCCGCCTGTTTGTCAGTCAATGAGATAAGTTCCCTATTAGCCATCACCAAATCGGCTGAATACAAGGTTTCTTTGAAGATATCTTGGGCATAGCCTTGCATGGCTACTAAAGCTATTAGGATTGTGAGTATGATTTTCATGATTTTGTTACTGATTAAAATTCGGTTAATAATGAACTACTTGGTGCTTCCCATACATCGAGCGAAGAGCTGGTTTCGATGATAATTTCCTGTTCCTGATTGGCATGTTCGATTAATTGGATGATGATAAGATCCTTTTCAAGGCCTGTTTCAACCGAGGAAGGTTTGAGCAAGAAAAACCCAATCAATCCCGCTGCTGCTACCCCTATTGGCAGCCATTTCCATAGCTTGAAGGTTGCCTGTTTCTTAAACTCAACTGGCGGAATTGGCAATTGCTCATCCTTTTCCTTCCATTCCAAAAAGAAACGCCTCAATTCCTCATCTTCTATAGGCTCTCTGTTATTCATCTGCTTTCTTCTCTAGGATCCACGTTTTAAGACTTTTCTTTGCCCGATCATAATGAGTGCGTACTGTACCAATATGCAAACACATTACCTCAGCTGCCTTTTCCAGTGTTAGACCATGGTAAAAGACCAGCGTCAACACTTCTCGCTGTTGGGGAGGAAGTTTCAACATCAGTTGTTCATGATTCAAGGGACTTTCCTCCATTTCTTCCACTGCGACTTCCATTACCTCTTCGAGTAAGTGCATGGGCATATCTTTACGGATGTGCTCCATGGCTGTATACCTTATGATGGAAAAAAGCCAAGTCTTCACAGACGAATGCCCATTAAACACCGCTTTCCCTTCCAGAATTTTCAGATAGACCTGCTGCAAGACATCTTGGGCCAAAGCATCCTGAAAGTGACAGCATTGCCTCGCCCATCGGTAGGCATCGGCGTGCTGCTCTTTGATCACATGTTCCAGTTGCTTTGGCTTCATATACTTCTTAGTGTCGAAGAGGAGAGAATATATGACAAGGAAAGAAAAAATTAACAAAAAAATTTAGGGGCCTCTATTGTAGCCCTATTGTACAACTCCCTATAATCCCAACACCCTCGGCAACCAAAGCGTCAGATCAGGCCATAAAGTAATCACCACCAAACCTAAAATCATGGCAATGAAGAAGGGAACCAAAGGTTTGACGATTTTTTGAATACTCAATCCTGATACCTGTACCCCTAAAAATAGCACGGAACCAACAGGAGGTGTACACAAGCCAATGCACAAATTCAGAATCATGATAATCCCAAAATGAACTGGATCCACTCCCAAAGCTGTCACTATCGGTAGGAAAATAGGCGTGAAAATCAATACCGCAGGAGTCATATCCATAAATATCCCAACAAAGAGCAGAATAAGGTTTATCATCAATAAGATGACAAAAATGTTATCACTCAAGCCCAACAGGGATGCGGAAATAGATTGAGGAATATCCTCACTTGACATCACCCAAGACATACTCATGGATGTCGCAATCAACAACATCACAATGGCTGTAGTCTCTGAGGATTTCAAAAGAATGGCAGGAACTTCTTTTAGCTTGAGTTCTTTGTAAAAGAAAGATAATCCCAAGGTATAAATCACTGCTATGGCGGAAGCCTCTGTAGCAGTAAAAACCCCTGCCACAATACCCCCAATTACTACAAAAAGCAACATCAACGAAGGTAATGCCCTCCAAAACTTACTATTCAATTCTCGCCAAGAAGTCGTTTCGCCTTTGGGCAGGTTATGTTTTTTTATAAAAATAGCCGCTGTACCCATCAAGACGAGGCCAATAAATATCCCTGGAATATACCCCGCTACAAAAAGGGCTGCAATAGAAACACCCCCTGAAGCCAAGGAATAAACAATCAACACATTGGAAGGAGGAATAATCAAACCTGTAGTAGAGGAAGTAATGTTGACGGCGGCGCCCAAGCCTTTGGGATAGCCCTCCGAATCCATGCGCTTACCCAAAATCCCTCCAATAGCAGAAACAGCAGCAGCAGCGGAACCTGCAATGGCCCCAAAAAGCATGGCAGCTATGACATTGACATACAACAAGCCTCCCGGTAATTTTCCCGTCATCGCTTTAGCCAAATCTATCAAGCGTTGGGCAATTCCACCCCGATTCATAATTTCACCTGCCAATACAAAAAAGGGAATGGCTAATAGGGAAAAACTATCCAAGCTTGTCCCCATCCGCTGAGCTATGGTCGTAGCGGAAGGCATAGATTCTACAGTCACCAATAGGGTAAGAAAACTCGAAATCCCCAAACTCCAGGCCACTGGCACACCCAACATCATCAAGGTCACAAATGACAACACCAAAATTAGTATACTCGTCCATTCCATAAGTTATGCCTGTTGATCGGTGATGAGGGTTTGAATTTGAAGTACTTGGTAGACAACTACCAACAATCCGCTCAGAGGGATGATCGTGTACACATAGGCAAGCGGAATTTGAAGTGTCGCAGATTTTTGTCCCAACATGAAGGTGATGAAGACCAGATTTGTCCCACCAATTATCATCACGATCAATGCAAATAGCAAAATCGCCCCTGCAATAAAAATCAGCAAGCGTTTTTGCTGTATGCCTTGCAATTTTTTTGGTAAAATATCGATGGCCAAATGTTGATTTTGTCCTGCTACATAAGCTGCACCCAACATTCCTAACCAAATCAACATGTAGCGAGACAGCTCATCTGTAAAGGAACTAGGATTTTGCAACAAATATCTTGAAAGGACTTGCCAAGTCACATTGATAACCATGGCACCCATCAATAAGATAAGCGCATGAGCGATGACCTTATCCAATTTTTCCTTCATGTGTCAGTTATTTTAGGTAGTGGGTTGTTATGTTGTGCATTTACATACGTTTGGGGCTTACTCCTTAGTAGCTTGAATACGCTCTACCAACTTATACAAGTCAGGATTATTTTGCTGAATGGATGCATACAAGCTGACCACCGCTTCCCGAAAGGGGGTTTGGTCGGGGTAGCTGATGATGACTCCCGCTTTTTCCATTTCCCTCAAGGACATTTTTACTGATTTTTCCCAGAGTTGGTACTGGTAAACAGCCGATTCATCGGCTGCTTCCTGAAGCCATTGTTTCTCTTGCTCGGTTAGGAGATTCCAAACTTTTGTGCTGATCACCACCACATCAGGTACAGCCGTATGCTCGTTGATGGAATAGTATTTACATACCTCATAATGACGGGAGGTGTACAAACTTGGGGGGTTATTTTCAGCACCATCCACAATCCCTTGTTGCAAGGCCGTGTACAATTCCCCATACGAAACAGGGGTGGGAGAACTCCCAAAACTTTTAATCATGTTGATAGCCATATTGCTCTCCAAGGTTCGGATTTTCAACCCTTTGATATCATCCAAGGTCTCCACTGGTTTTTGTTTGGTATAAAAGCTTCGCTTACCCGCATCGTAGTAGCATAATCCCCGTAACCAAAACTGCTCGCCTTCTAATAACAATTCCTTACCAACATCA
Organism: Mongoliitalea sp.; assembly: GCF_054166905.1. Taxonomy (NCBI): domain Bacteria; kingdom Pseudomonadati; phylum Bacteroidota; class Cytophagia; order Cytophagales; family Cyclobacteriaceae; genus Mongoliitalea; species Mongoliitalea sp. The sequence goes on from NZ_JBSZCK010000049.1 coordinate 5,942, forward strand.
CCTTTGAGTACCAAGTCCCGATGAGCATCGTCTCTAAAAATGTATGGCATGGAAAAGACTTGTACACGGGGTGCAAAACTTTCCAAAGTCGCCGCAGAAACTTTCGTCATACCCAAACTCCCGATTTGTAGTAATTCCACCAATTCACGCTCGGAACCTAATTGGGAATTGGGGTAAATTTTGATTTCCAGTTGTCCGTTGGATTTTTCTCGTGCAAGATCTGCCATATACACCATCGCCTCATGCACGGGATGTGTGACACCCAATCCGTGCCCCAGCTTGATGATTCGTTCGCTTCCTTTACCAGTACAGGTTATAAAAAGGGGGATGCAAAGCAATACCACCCATTTGTTCCAATTCCTCATTTGCGTACTTCTTGAATAAGTGCCAGAGTTTGCTGCATACTTAGTTGGAGACTATCCATGTCTTTGTCAGCTATCCACTTCGGATTGATTAGCTGAGAGCCCATACCCACACAATGAACACCCGCTCCAAACCATGCTGCTAGATTTTCGCGTGTTGGTTCGACGCCACCTGTTGGCATCAATTTGATATCAGGAATCACAGACAGTACCGCCTTGATAAACCCAGGTCCGAGCAGATTCCCTGGAAAAGCTTTGACTAGCGTAGCACCCAAACTTTTTGCCTGAAATACTTCCGTAACAGTTGCGCAACCGGGAATCCATACTAGTTGGTTGAAGTTACAATAGCCCGCTACTTCGGAAACCAAGGCAGGAGAAACGATAAAATCAGCCCCCAAGAGATGGAATTTTTCGGCATCCGCAGTGGTAAAAATTGTACCAATCCCCAAAAGCAAATCAGGATATTGAGCAGCATGTGCTTTTAGTGCTTGAAAAACTTCCGCTGCTTCCGCTGTTCTGTTGGTAAATTCAAAAACACGTACTCCTGCCGCATAAGCAGCATCGAGTACGCGTATGGATACATCAATTGAAGCATGACTAAAAACAGGAATCATTCCTGAATTTCCCATTTGTGCGACAATCTGATCGGTATTCATCATGGTTGTATAGGTTTGAAAGTAAGGATTGTTAACGAAGTAATTTGCCTACATGATCGCCGGCTACCAAGGACTGAACTTCTTCCACGGAAACCAAATTAGCATCCCCTGGAATTCCATGCTTCAATACAGAGGCTGCAACTGCAAACTCTAAGGCGTCTTGCTGTTCCATATGGAGCAAACCAAAAATCAGCCCTGCCATATAAGCGTCACCACCCCCAATTCTATCCACTATGTGAGGCATATCATAGATTTTGGAAGTTAGGAGTTCATGACCATTCCATAAGACAGCACTCAACTGATTATGGTTGGAAGAAATCGTAACTCGGTCGGTAGTACTGATATAGGCAAGAGAAGGATAATCCTGCTTGGCAAGATGACAAGCTTCTAGGTAGTCAGAAGTCTTGATAGCCATGCAATTTTCAAAGTCTGTCAACCCAGCTATGATGAGGTCGGCATATTGAATCAATTCGGGCATGACTTCTAAGGGCCCTTTGCCGTATTGCCAAAGGTTTCTGCGATAGTTGATATCTGCGCTTACTTTGACACCGTGCTTTTTGGCAGCTTTTAAAGCTTGCAGCAAAAAGTCAGCAGCCGCTTGCGAAAGGGCAGGTGTAATACCTGTCCAGTGAAACCAAGTAGCCCCTTCAAATACGGCCTCCCAATCCACTTCCAAAGCGGTCCAATTGGCAAAAGCAGAATCAAATCGATCGTAGATGATTTTGGAGGCGCGGTGCATGACCCCATTTTCCAAAAAATAGATGCCTAATCTTCCTTCGTGGGTATATACATGCGTGCAATCTACCTGCTGCTTTCGAAGGTAGCTTTTAACAGCTAAGCCCAAGTCATGCGGCGGTATGGCCGTGACATGTGTCGCTTCCAGTCCCCACTGGGCGAGTGATACAGCTACATTGGCCTCTGCTCCTCCGTAATGCACCTGCAATTGTTCTGCCTGCACAAAGCGCTCATGGCCAGGTGTAGAAAGGCGCATCATGATTTCTCCAATGGTGATGATTTTATTGCGCATCAGATATTTTATTTGTAGCGGTGAATTTAAAGATTTTGATTTCTTTTCTAAAATTCTTTTGCTTAATTTGTGCAATCGATTGCGCAATATAAACAAAATTTCTAATGAACCATACAGTTTTAAAAATTCATCCGAAAGATAACGTACTCGTCGCATTAAGCGATTTGAGCAATCAAGAGGCCATAGAATTTGAAGGCAAGACAATTGTATTGAAGCAGGATATTCCCGCCAAACATAAATTCACCATCGCACCGATTTCCACAGGAGGTAAAATTTTTATGTATGGAGTTGTCGTAGGAAAAGCGATGACCGATTTGCCCGAAGGTCAAGTCATCACAACTCAAAATGTAGCCCATGAAGCGAGTTCCTTTGGCAAAAAAACTGAAATAAGCACCTGGACACCCCCTTCCATCAACAGATTTGAGGGAAGGACCTTCCAAGGGTATCATCGAAAAGATGGTCAGGTAGGCACTGCCAATTACTGGGTCATCATACCATTGGTCTTTTGCGAAAACAGGAATGTAGAAGTTATAAAGGATGCCTTCTTAGAAGAATTGGGCTTCGCAAAACAAAATCCATTTAAGTCATTAGTCAAGCAAATGACTGATTTATACAAATCGGGAGATATTGGAGGGATTGAAACAATCGTAGCGGCGGAAAACATCGTCGAAACCGCACATCCCTTGTTTGAAAATATAGACGGATTAAAATTTTTAACTCATCAAGGTGGCTGCGGAGGTACCAGACAGGATTCTGAAATGCTGTGCACCTTGTTGGCAGGTTACATCCACAACCCCAACGTAGCCGGAGCAACGGTATTGAGCTTGGGTTGCCAAAATGCTCAGCCCGCAATCCTCCGGGAAAAACTGGAAAAACTTCAAGCAAACTTCCAAAAGCCAGTGTATATGTTGGAACAACAAGTGGAAGGAACTGAAAATCGGCTGATCTCTGAAGCCATCAAAAAAACCTTCTTAGGCTTAATAGAAGCTAATAAACTTCAACGAGAGGAAGCCCCCTTGAGCAAATTAAGCATAGGTTTGGAGTGTGGGGGCTCTGATGGTTTCTCCGGAATCTCTGCCAATCCAACCGTGGGGCATGTCTCAGATTTACTAGTGGCGTTGGGAGGAACTACTATACTCTCTGAGTTTCCAGAATTGTGTGGGGTAGAACAAGAATTAATCAACCGATGTGTTGACAACCCGATTGCCAATAAGTTTTCCCAACTCATGTCTACTTATGCTGAGGCGGCCGAGAAGGTTGGGTCAGGTTTTGACATGAATCCATCCCCTGGAAACATTAAAGATGGCCTCATAACCGATGCTATGAAATCTGCAGGAGCAGCAAAAAAAGGAGGGACTTCACCCATAGTAGATGTATTGGACTATGGAGAATACCTTCAAAAAAACGGATTAAATCTTCTTTGTACCCCTGGAAATGATGTGGAAAGCACCACGGCTATGGCAGGATCAGGAGCCAACATCATCCTTTTCACCACAGGTTTGGGTACTCCTACAGGCAATCCCATAGTTCCCGTAATCAAGATCTCCTCCAATAACAAATTAGCTGAGCGCATGCCTGACATCATTGACTTTAATACTGGGCCTGTAATTACGGGAGAAAAATCGATTGAAGAAATGGGAGAGGAGCTATTGGAACACATCATTTCCATAGCCTCTGGCAAGCAACAAACCAAAGCCCAACAATTGGGTCAAGATGATTTTATTCCTTGGAAGCGGGGAGTGTCCTTGTAAGCCTCAGAATGTCTTGGTGGCAACACATACCACCAAGACTTCCTACGTACACCTGTTTAATGTACTGTCTCTTCTAGGTACAAATGTTGAACAAGGCTATTCATATAAACTTCAAGATTCGTGTAAGGAGCTTGCAAAGAGCAACTTAAACTATCCTCTGGATTTTTTGGGTCCAAACCGTGTTGAAGCTCCCATAAATCTGGAATACCATCTTGGTCTGAATCGACCATTGGTTCTTTGAACTGAAGCATTGGCCAGCCCTCTACGTCTTCTTGACTGTTGATAATTCCCTTCAAGTGCGGTGCTAAACTGACGGTCATTCCTTGCAAATCATACAAAACCCGAAGGTCTACAGCGTCTCTTACCAATGATTGACCTACTAACACATGCAGGCGACTTTCAACCTCAGATGCAGGAATGGTGAATGGGTTAGTTGCACCGAATGCTTGAGAAACAAGCACTTTTTCAGCTTCCACTCCATGAATCCCCAAAACGTTGTTTTCACTTACTTTGGGGTATCCAAGGACAAGGTTGCCCTCTAAATAGAATTTACCATAAGGCTTGTATGGCTCCAAAATTCTATCCTTGGAAGATTGTGTGGCCGGACCTGGCTTATAATAATTATTCACCAAATTATGATTGCCCTGCTCACCCCCATAAGAGGAGTTGCCCTGCCAGTTATAAATTAGATTATTACGGAAATCAACTATCTCGAGGGCAGGTTCTTTATGGTACCGCGAACCATTGAAGCGGGGATTTCTGCTATTATGGTTCAATAAAAAGTTATAAATAAAAGAAGCTTGCTTCCCTCCCCAGATACCTCCGTATCCATGGGCCCCTTTTTCATGAACAGAGTTATTGAGGCTTTCAGAAAGGATGCAGTATTGCAGGGTAAAATTTTCATTATCATAGAACGAGCCACATTCGTCTGTAGCCCAGGAAAAAGAGCAATGGTCAACAATGACATCCTTCGAACGAATCACAGATATTGCATCTTCTTCTATTCCTGCCAAATCTCCCATTCTACTACGAATGAAGCGAATAATTACGTTTTCTGCATGTACTTTGATAGGATAATTCTGAATAGTAATTCCATCTCCTGGCGCAGTCTGCCCGGCAATGGTAAGGTCCCCGTGTTCAATGACCAAACTTGATTGCAAGGCTATATTTCCAGATACACGAAAAAGGATGGTGCGACGACCCGATGTTTTTATAGCAGCCCGAAGGCTCCCTTCTCCTGCATCGTTCAAGTTGGTAACAAACAATAATTTTCCACCACGACCACCTGATGTATATTTCCCAAAACCCTCTGCTCCGGGAAATGCAAGTATCTTTTCTTGAGCCTGTCCTACCGTATATACCCCTACAAAAGCAGTCAACAATACCCAGAAGAAAAGTCTAGCTAGTTGATTCATCGGTACTGTCGTTCAATAATATCCTTCACCAAACTATTGATGTATACTTCTATATTGTCATATGCTGTACTTAGATTTCTTGCACGGGCATCATTACTAAAAGGGTCAAGTCCATTGGAAATTTCCCAGGCATCTGGCATTCCATCTCCATCGGAATCTACCCTTACTGTCCCCGGACGCAATACAGGATACCCGCCCACATCTTCTTGACTATCAATAAGACCAAAATTACTTCCTCTCGAGCCTGCTGCAAAAAAGCTACGATTTCGAACTTCCTGAATGATACGAACATCCACTGCATCACGTATCAAACTAGCACCAGCAAATTCAAGGACCTTTTCATAACCCTCTACAGCTGATTGAGAAAATCCATAAAATGCTGGAAAAGGAACCGAACGCTGGAGTGCAGCTTTATCTTGCAGGGTACCATCCCGAAGAACTACTCCCAGCCAATTATCTTGATTAACTAAATCACGTCCTTCCATGACATTACCACTAACATAAAATGAGCCAAAGCCAAATACTGGGTCACTGGAAGTAGACTGTCTCCAAGCATTTAAAAATCGGGAGGTATTCCTGCTGGCAGGTCCAGGTCTGAAATAATTGTTAACCAAATTGAAAGACCCAGCCTCTCCGCCTCTAACCAAATCATCCCCCCAATTATACACTACATTATTCCTGAGATCCACAACACCTCTCAGATTACCCGTATTGAGGGGTGAAGGATAGACACCTGGGTGGTCCAATCGTGGATTTCGGTTGTTATTGTGTGCAATTAAGTTGTGATGAAAAGAAGCATTGTTCCCTCCCCAAATTCCTGCATACCCACGTCTACCCTTTTCATGAATTGAATTGGTCAGACTTTCAGATAGGATACACCAAGAGAGCGTAAAATTTCTGTTTCCATAAAAAGAACCTGTTTCGTCGGTTCCCCAAGACATAGAACAATGGTCAATGATAATCCTCTCGCGGAATCTTCCTTCCATTGCATCTGCTTCGTCTCCTCCTTGATCACCTACTCTAAAGCGCATAAACCGGATAATCACATTATCAGCATTCACGATCACCGAATGGTTTTTTATGGTTATCCCGTCTCCAGGTGCTGTTTGTCCAGCTATTGTAAGGTTACCATTTCTAATCACCAGATTGCTTTGGAGTTCAATGTAGCCGGCCACATCAAAAACAACGATACGGGTTTGAGGATTGTCTATAGCTGCCCGTAAACTTCCTGGCCCTGCATCATTCAGATTGGTCACCTTGATGACAATACCGCCTCTTCCGCCAGTCGTTTCTTTTCCAAATCCTTCAGCACCTGGAAAAGCAAGAGCTTCCTCCACTACAGGATTAAACTGCTTTACAGGCTCCTCATCTTCCATAATCAAACCAGTATCCTTGCCACAAGCAAACAAACCAAGGGCCAAAACAAGAATGAGGAAATTATACGTTACATGATTATTCATAGGTACTAGTAGAAGCTCCCCTCCTATACCAAGAAGGGATAAAGAGAGGAGCAATCATTTTTACTTAAAACGCCCAACGCAAGTCTCCTATTGGACCACCATTAGTAGCTGCTGTTCGCAAAGGAGAATTGGCTGGCAATCCGAAATCAGTTGTTGACTGATTCCAGCCCAAATTGACATTCAATAAATTGGAGGTTTGAACGTAAGAAATAATACTAATTTCTTGAGGGTCTGGACCTCCTGTAGTTAGGTTGAATAGGTTTGTATTAGCTAAAATAACTTGAGAGTTAGGATTGGCCCTTATCAATCGTGATCCAACCGTCTGACCATCAAATGGCATGTTGGCCACAATAGAGTTAGTCATGGTAAAGTCAACCTCATTATTGTTGCAATCCAACAAAGAATCATTTCTGTTGCTAGAACCAAGGCCATTGATGGTTACATTATTGACAGTGATTTTTGGGCGGAAAGTCATTGGCATATTGGTCGCCCAGCCGATAAATCCTCTGCTTCCTATTGCATGGAATGTAGAATTAGTGATTTCCAACTCCTTGAATTCACAGCGATCAATATGGAATACATGCCAGTTTGCGACCGCATGACTTCTCATCAACGTGTTATTCACTCTGATCAAGTCGATTTTGTGTTCGTTATTACCAGCTCGGTTAGCTCTCATAAATGCAACTCTCACGTTGACAACAACACTATTATCTATGACAACCTTGGTGAAATCCGCAGGTCCACCTACAAAGTTGAATAAATAGTCACCTATACCAGGCTCTCCATCAAAGGTGATTCCATTTACCTCTATTCCTGCACCGGATTCTGAAAAGGTAATTTCTCTGAAATTTATCCTAGTATCAGCAGGATTTCCAGAAACAGAATGAAGGATAATTGTTTTTCCGATCAATCTAAGGTTTGCAAACGCTCCTGAATTATCGACCAAATCATATGTACCTGGTTCTAATCCAATAAAACTTCCATCAGGAGCTTCTTCAATGATTGTTCGTAAATTTTGACCAGGAGATACTAGAATATCATATATACTTTCCTCTTTGGTGACGAAAGATGTAGCTCCAACTGTACGTTGACCCGCAAAAATAGTAGCCACGTAGGCAGTCAACGGTTGTAATCCTTCTAAGGTAACACTAGCAGCTTGTCTATCTTCGTTTGTCAACAAAAACTCTAATTGGCTGCCAGCAGGATCAGCTAATACAATGCGAGTTGGGCTAGCATTAGGTCTCCAACGTAGGAGCACAGTGGTCGAACCAATCTCGTTATCTAATGTTGGCAAAAAGATTTGTTCACCTGTGATTTGGAATGGAGTCATTGTCCTTACCCATGCAGAATTTTGAGCAGAAGTTACCCCGTTAGCCCGAACTCGTGCAAAATATGGTATTTGAACTTGTAGTTCTTCATCTGTAACTTGAACAGTAGTCTCTTCTGTAACTGTTTCAAATACTACGGATGTAAATAAACTGTCTGTACCTATTTGTACCGTATAAGTAACTTCACCTGGATTTGTAAATAAAGAAGCAGGCCAAGTCAATGTTGCTGCAATTTCTCCATTTGCCGCAGTCAATCCGGAAGGACGAAATCGAGTCATTTCATCGGGAATTGATAAATCGAGGTCAAAATCAGTACATCCAACTAACACAACTCCTACCAAAAGAAACGCTGATAGGGCTTTGAAGTATATTTTTTTTAAGATATTCATTGCTTAGAATTTTGAGTTTAGATTAGTAGCCGTACTCCTGTCTTAATCGAGGATTCGCATCCAAAACTGATGTATGTAATGGCAATAATTCATTTTTATTTGGCTCAAAACCAATCACATAAAAATTAAGGATACCATTATTTAAACCATTACCAACCCAAGCGACTGAGGCAGAGCCCGCAGGTGCAGGTGTTGGCTGCGGTTGAGTTAGAGAGTTCATCCAATTAATTGTAGTTTGACCTGGTTGGAAAAACATCGTTGTAGGAAGACTCGCGTACTCACCCTCCCGATTGACCATGCGGGTTAACTTGTCTCTAGTTTCCTGTAATTTTCGACCAAGCATATTCCATCGGATCAAATCATACTTTCGAATACCTTCTCCCACCAATTCAAAAGCACGCTCATCTACTAGCGCATCAAAAAAGCCCTGATAATCCGTGGGCGTAACACCAATTAAGTTCCTATCGCCATTGAATGCTCTTAATCGCACTTCTTCAAATGCAGCAATTGCATTCGGTGTTGGACCATTATTTAATTCATTTTCAGCTTCTGCAAACATCAGTAAGACGTCAGAATAACGAATCATAGGCCAGTTAATATTGAAATACTGTGCTACAGTCCCAAAAGTTGATGGTGTGATCCAATCTCTTCTAAACTTACCATCCAGCATTTGATGCAAGGGTCTGGCAACAAGCGTCCCTTCTCTTTCAATATTGTAAGGAGCAGCTGATACATCTCTTCTAGAATCATTTTCATCAAATGCATAAAAAAAGGTTGGAAGAAGTGTCAAAGCAGAGTTTCCAATATTATTCCACCTTGGACCATTGTAAAACCCAAGTTTGGAATCTCCAAATTGATTGGTTCCACCAGTCATTGCTACTTCCCAAATAAACTCACCAGCGGGATCTTTTCTGTTAGCTAGTAATGTTTTCCATAATTCCTCGTAATCAGGATGTAGACCATGAGAACCACTCTGGATAATTTTTTCAGTTTCCTCTTTAGCAATTTGGTAGAAGCGAACATGCCCAGTACCTCTTCTCATTTGTCTATCCAACCGCAAGGAATAACCTCCTCTAAAAAGTGCGATTCTAGCTCTAAGCGCTCTGATAGCTCCTTGGGTAAGTCTCTCATTGTTTCCACCAGGTGTTCCCCAAGGAACTAATTCCGCAGCTTCCGCCAAATCCTCTATGATACGGTCATAGATAATATCTCTATCCGTCCGCTCCAAGAAAAGATCTGGCTGAGCACTTGAAGGCTCAAATTGAGCTGGGATATCTCCCCAATTTCGAATCAATTCAAAATAAAATTGAGCCCTCAATGCTAAAGCTTCTCCATATAACCTTCTCAAAGCAGCCCTTTCAGAAGCTGTTCCATTTTCAAACATATTCATCCTAGGAATCTCAGCGATACAAATATTTGCGCGCTCTATACCCAAATACAACTGATTGAAAGGTAGTCGTAATTGAGTATTGCTAGGTTGTACATTGTATTGGGCAATATCTCTTCTTTCATTGTCAGGAAAAGGGTTACCAGCTTGCCCCATCAAAATATCATCACTTACAGGATAGTACATGCTTAGGCGAATTCCATATCCGTGGTCACCACCAAGCGGCGCATACACCCCGGTAAGCGCTTGAGTAGCAGTTCCTACATTACTGAATACGAAATCAGGTCCGAAAGAAGAAACCGGATTTACTTGCAAATAATCCTCACAGGAAACCAACGTGGCCATGCAAAGAAGAAATGTTGCTATTTTTAAGTTAAACTTTTTCATGATTTTGGCTTTTTGGGTTTAAAAGGTTATGTTGACTCCACCAAGAAACAAGCGGCTTCTCGGATAAGCAGAATAGTCCACACCAGGTGTCATCGGTGTTCTTCTTCTTGTGTTAACCTCTGGATCATACCCTGAGTACCTGGTGAAAATACCCAAGTTATTACCGGTAGCATAAATTCTAAATCGCTGGATTTTATACTTTGACAAAATCTGTTGTGGTAGCGTGTAACCAATCGTCACGTTATTGATTCGAAGAAAAGAGCCATCCTCTACAGCCCAAGAATGTAACCAAAATGAACTTGCAGATCTTAGCGGCTCCCAGATCGTTGCATTCTGATTCAATGCTGCTAGTTCAGCTGGATCTGTCACCACCTGACCCTGAGCATTTACATTGGTCCATCGGTCATTCATGATAGCTAACATATTAGCATTAGGAGTAAAACCAGAGCTAAACTCCAACTTATTGGCATTTAAAATACTGTTGCCATACACAAAGTTGAGGAAGATACTTGCGTCGAAGTTTTTGAAGGTGAATTGCTGATTGAAACCACCAAAAAACTTCGGTTGAGCATCTCCAATAACTGTTCGATCATTATCATCCACCACACCGTCTCCATTGATATCTCTAAATCTTAAGGAGCCTGGTCGCGGAGCCACGGCAGTAATACTTTGATTGGTAGCGACGCCATCTCGGAGGATGTATTGCCCATTGACAAAATCAAAATCATCCAAGGTATAGAATCCATCCGTAATCAAGCCCCACATAGCGCCAACAGGTCTTCCCACCTGAATAGCATAATCAAATGGTGCATTTCCTCCCGCCCATCCAGAGGGGATAAGGAAAAACGATTGATCTCCTAAGTCATCTACCCTGTTGCGATTAAAGGAAATATTGAAGTTAGCATTCCAGGAAAAATTCTTTTTCTCAACAATGGCTCCCGAAAGCTGAAACTCCAATCCTCGATTGGAAGTAGCTCCAACATTTTGAATCTGCACGGTATAGCCAGAAGTAGTTGGAACAGGTACCTCCACTAGTAGATCTCTGGTACGGTTTAAATAAGCATCAACGGAAAACTGTAATCTACCTCCCCACAATCCTACATCTAAACCTAGGTTATTGGCAACAGTAGTCTCCCAACGTAAATTTTCATTCGCTAATGCCGCAGGTGAATAACCTACATTAACCGTATTATTAAACCCATAAAATGCATTCGGAGTGAATTGAGTTAAAAACAGGAAATTGTCGATACGGTTATTGCCTGACTCTCCATAACTCAGCCGCAGCTTCATTTCGGATACAGTTTTACTTATACTTTGCATGAACCGTTCCTCCGAAATCCGGTAAGCGCCAGCTACTGAGGGAAAATATCCCCAGCGATTGCCTGGTGCAAACTTAGATGAGCCATCAGCACGCATGGTTCCAGTGAATAAAAATTTATCTCTGTAGGCATAATTAAGTCTTCCGAAAAATGAGAGAAGTCGAGCTTCTTGCACATTTGTATTAGGAATCATCGGAGTACCTAATGCCATATTTCCTAATGCTATTTCAGGAGTAGTTCCACTCGGAAAAAAACGAGCTTCCAAAAAATCCATACGAGAGAATTCTTCAAAAATCTCTTGTCCCAACAACAAATCAATCCTATTGGACTCAGTAAAGCTAGTTTTTATTTTATTTGTATTGAAGACCAATACATTGGAATTGTTTAAGATTCTACGCTCTGTTCTTCGAATTGAAGCCATGGGTAAACTAGCCCCCTGTTGTCTTGAAGGAGAAGTGATAGAATCATTAAATGCATAATCATTAAAATTATTAAAATCTGCTCCAAATGTAGATCTAAAAGAAAGGTATTCAGTAAACTTATACTCTATTGATCCATTGAAATTTGTAACATTCTGCTTTCGCTGACGATACTCTGCTTCTGTAATTAATATTGGGTTCACCAATGCCAAAGAATTGGAATTGGTTTCGTCAGCATAGTCAGGATCAAATTGTGTTAAATCTGTACCTCCCATCAACATTGGTCTATAACGGATGGCATGCCTAAGACGGTTAGTGCTAGAAGAACCTTCAGAAGCTGTTCCCGCACCATTCACCATTGTATTATTGTACCGAACATTAAAGCCAACATTTAATTTATTGGTAATTTTATGATCAAATCTGAAGTTGATTAATTTTCTATCAAAATCAGACTCCAACATGATCCCTTCTTCCGTATTGGAGGTCACGCTCAAGTTAAATTTAGTAGTTGCTGTTCCACCAGCCACACTCACGTTGTGTGTTTGCATGGTTGCATTGCGTCCAAAAACTTGGTCTTGCCAATCTACAAAAGGAATCTGTCTATAGTTTTCGATGTCACCAAAGTGCCCATACGTTCTCAAAAAATTGTTACGTTCCTGCTCTGAACCCCTACTTCTATCGTATTGATAACGAACAAACTCATAAGGATTCATCACATCTAATTTGTTGGCAAGATTTCGAACACCCGCAAAACCATTGTAGCTGACCGATGTTTTCATTTCTTTGCCACCTTTGGTGGTAATGATGATGACACCATTAGCACCTCTTGCACCATAAATGGCCGTAGCAGCAGCATCTTTTAAAACATCGATGGACTCTATATCCTGAGGAGATAACACATTCAAGGCATTTTCAACCTGAATTCCATCCACAATGTATAGCGGTGAGTTATCTTGGGTAATTGAACCTCCTCCCCTCACTCGAATTTGTATGTCAGCATTGGGTGCACCTTCGGCACCTGTCACCTGCACACCGGCCAACCGGCCAGCTAAAGCTTCCGCTGCTGAGTTGACTGGAATATCTACAAGTTGCCTACTATTGACTGAGGAAACTGACCCCGTCAAATCCCTTCTATCAATAGTACCATAACCAATAACAACAAATTCTGAAAGCGTAGAAATGTCTTCATCCATGGTAACATTGATGATGCTTTGGTTGCCTACCAAGACTTCTTTGGAAACCAATCCAATAAAAGAAAAAACAAGGGTAGCATTGGCCGGAACTTCTATGGAGTAGTCCCCATTCAAATCAGCAGCGGCACCCTTACTAGTTCCCTTTACCAAAACGGTGACACCGGGGATCGGTTCTCCTCCTGCGTCTGTAACCTTACCTTTGACTATTCCTTGTCCAAAGGTTACATGTGCCAACAACAGCAAAAAGACCGCCAAAAGCAACAACGGTCTTGATACTGACTTTTTTGTAAATTTTTGGTTCATTATCGATTAGGGTTAATTGTTACGTATAATTTGTCAGTTCATTTTTTTTAAAACTAGCTTATTTCACCTTCTTCCACACATGTCTGCTGCTTGTATTTATGCAACAAAACAAATAATCAATATAAGCATGCCTTTTGCAAAAACAGAATTATTTTGCGCAATCGTTTGCATATTATGAAAAAAAATTTTTCTCCACAAGAATTTTTTAAAAAAATATCATATTGATTGTTTAAAAATGCTTAAAAGCACATTTTAACGGATATTGTTTGGATAAAATTTTTCCCCACACTCAAATATACCAAAGAAAAAACAGACGTTTTGCGCAATCGTTTACATAATTCAAAAAGTAGTGCTATCACCGATAACACTCTTTTCAAAATAACCCAAAAAATTTACTTTTTGAGGTAATCTCCCAATACTGGAATTTGTTGATATATAGCCGCCACAGCCAAATCGCACATCCGAAAAGCTCCCGTGGGTGAGAAATGGGTATTGTCTACAATACCATCTGGAAATCGCTCGTATTGACCGGGTTCAAAATGCATAAACAGCTCCTTAGAGCGCTCCACACCCCAAGCCATTAGCAATTCCCTGCTTTTGGCATTTAAATCCAGAAGAATGACATCCAATTCCAAAGCCACCTCTTTCATTTGAAGGGTATACGCCGCATGCGTGTCTTTAAGATTGCCTTGTCCATCAAAACTCCTTCTTGACAACGGGGTAGCCAACACAGGAATTGCTCCTTTAGCCCTGGCTTCCATCACGTATCGGGTGAGGTTTTTTTTATAATCAGCAGGAGAGGCATAGCGGTTTTGGTCATCCTCTTTTTGGTCATTGTGACCAAACTGAATGAAGATAAAGTCTCCTTCCTGAACCTCATCAAGTACCTTGTCCCATCTTCCTTCTTCCCGAAAGTTTTTAGTACTTCTTCCATTGACGGCATGATTGACAATCATTACTCCCTCCTTGAAATACAAAGGCAAAATTTGACCCCAACCCTTCTCTGGATTGCCTGGCACATAGGACTTATCAGCCATGGTTGAATCTCCCACAAGAAATATCTTGAGCGGTGCTTCCTTCAACTTTTGAAATGAAAGAAGCAATCCCAGCACACATACAATTCCAATACTTTTCATCTTACTTAACAATGACTGCATTTGTACGAACTCCCTCGCCCTTAGATACATCAGTAGCTCTTCTCAAAGACTCCTTGGAAATTTGAATAGCCATAGACAAAGGACCTAAGACAGAAATCCCAACCTCTTCCTTGACTACATAATCAAACTTGGAAACTTGCACGTTTTTACTGTTGTACAATACCAAAGCTGGGCCTGTAGCTGCCATCACCTTTACATTGTTCAAAAAAAGCCCATCTGTATCGACTGCGATGATTCCTTTTTTAGCCTCCAAAGTTGCGTGCTCCAAGTGTACATTCTGTAAATTCATCTCCGGCAAGCCTTGAAAATTAGCTGCGACTCCGCTACCTGTGGCGACGATGTGCTTCATGTAAATATTTTTAAAGGAAGGGGTTTCTACCGTAACTGGCGCCAGGCGTTCATCCCTAGCCTCTTTGCTGGCATCTTGGTCCGGTTCTGGGATAGGGGAGTTACCTCCATAAAAAAGATTGAAATTAATAACATCCGTTGGGATGTTAATCATATCAATATGAGATATGTAGATATTTTCTACCAATCCTCCACGACCTCTGGTGCTTTTAAAACGCAAGCCAACATCTGTTCCCATAAATGTGCATTGAGAGATATGGATATTTCTCACACCCCCAGACATTTCACTTCCTATGACAATACCCCCATGACCATGGTAGACAATATTGTTTTTGACAATCACATGTTCGGTAGGTATAGCTCTTCTTCTACCATCTTCATTTTTTCCTGATTTGAAGCAAATAGCATCGTCACCCACATCAAAAATATTGTTGTAAATCAAAACCCTTTTGCAGGATTCCACATCCAATCCATCGCCATTTTGAGAATACCAAGGATTCCGCACATTAAGGTTGCGGATAATAATGTCTTCACTCATCAAAGGATGAATATTCCATGCGGGGGAATTTTGGAAGGTAGGACCATCCAATAAAATCCGCTTACTTTTGACAATACTGACCAATACGGGCCTCAGAAAATCACGAATCGATTCGTATTCCTCCACCGGAATCAAGTCTGGAACATTGAAATTTGAACTTGCCTGAAAACCTTTCAAGGAGCTTTCGGAGGGAAACCAGGTATCCCCTTTTTCATTTAAAACGCCTCCTTTTTCCAACAAAGATTTCCACTGATTGCCCGTCATTTTGCTTTTTTTGACAAATCTCCAAGCATCTCCATTTCCGTCGATTGTTCCGGTTCCGGTAATGGCTATGTTTTCTACACCATAAGCATAGATTGGTGACATGCAGCGTCTGGTATCAAGTCCTTCAAAACTTGTATCCACCAAGGGATAATCATCAAAATCCTTAGAAAATAGAATCAGTGCCCCTGCATCTACATGTAGCCTCACATTGCTTTTGAATACGATGGGACCTGTCAACCAGATTCCTCTAGGCACCAACAGGGTACCCCCGCCTTTGGCCTCCAGATGAGCCATTGCTTGAGCAAAGGCTTCCGTGTTTTTGGTCAGCCCATCAGCAACTCCTCCGAAATCCTTTATAACAATGGTGTAATCCGGAAAGGAAGTTTCTTTTACGTGGGGCATGTCAAATTCAATCCCATCATAGATGGTGGACTGATTGATTGTGTGCTGTTGCGCTTGACAACTCGTAACAAAAGCGCTCCAAATCAAACAAATGAATAAGAATTTGGTGTGTGGATGGTTCATGTGAATAGGGTTTAGTGCATTGAGCGTATACAATAGGTCTGACTATTTTTGAGAGATAAGAAATTCATGTGGATTCCAGCCGTCCTTGCCTGCCAAAACTGCCGAAAGACTGATAACAGCCGCCTCTTTTGATGCGCTTGTTTTGGCCCAAGGTACTCGCTCCTTAGAGACAGCTCCGGGGCCAAAATTCTCAATTTCAGCATAGTGGACTGTTTTTTCAGCATCGGGTTTATTCCAATTGTGCCAGCCTTGGGAAGCAATGTGAGGGCCTAAGTCAGATTGGATGAAAACTGTTTGCGCAAATGGCCTCCATGGTCTTCCCAAAAAAACTGTTCCCACCGGTGAATCCCCCGTGAGTTTACATTGGAAGAATATAAAACCATGTGCTTGCTTCTCTGGAGTGGAGGCTGCCGTGATGTATTTGCCACCCGCCTTGGAATGAATCTGGCAGTTGTCAAAAACGGATGTAGCTGCTCCGAAAATAAAATCAGTGGTTCCCTCGATGTAGCACTCCTTGTAATAGTGTCGGGTTCCTTCCCCCTCGGCATAAAGTGTGTCTTGATGTCCCAAAAAACGACATTTTTCAAAGACAGCCCGGTCGGCGGAGACACGGACAGCAACTGCCTGCCCTACTGGTCCCGCTGAATTTTCAAACGTGAGATTATACGCATAGAAGTCATTGCCGAAGATAAAAAAGGAACTGGAAGCAGAAGTGCCTAGTGATTCACCAAAACGATTCAACCTGGAAGCATGATCATCATAGGTCAATACCGTCGTAGCGGCATCTTCCCCAATAAACCATACATGGGTTTTGGAATTTGGAAGGATGATTTTTTCTTTATAAACTCCAGCTTTTATTCGTATAACCGTGGGCGCACTCCTAAAATCGGGCACAGCCATAATCGCCTCCTGAATTGTTCTAAAATCTCCCGTACCATCCTGAGCAACGGTAAAGTCGGGATTGCTGAGCAAGCTTAGCTGAACTATCCACAAAACAATCATCTGTACCATGCTTACCTCCTTAGATTTTCATAGACCAAACTCGCAAGAATAAATGGGCCAACACCTTTGGGGTCATTTGGACGAATAGGTTCTCCGATGTAATATTCAAAACTACCATCCCGATACGGATTACCTCCTAAACCCGCAACACCGCAAATGTCATTCATGGTTAAGGAACCATCTGGGTTTTCAGAAATGAACATTTGAAGGATACCCTCATATGCTTGTATCCCTGCTGCTCTGTATGTTGATTTCAGCACTCCATTTTCCGTTCCTTTCAGCAGAAAATAGGCCAACATACTGGATACAGAAGCTTCCAAATAATTTCCTTCCCGCTCACCTTGATCCACCACCTGATACCAAGTTCCTGACTCATGTTGGTATGCTATAATTCCTTGTGCCAATTGATTAGCGTATGCTTCCAAAGTCGCGCGCTTGGGATGTTCGACGGGAAAATAATCCAAAACATCAATCATAGCCATTGCCAACCAGCCGATGCTTCTTCCCCAGTAGTTTTTAGAAAGCCCAGTAGCTGTATCTGCCCAGCGTTCCGATTTACTTTCGTCGTATGCATGATGATAAAGCCCATTTTCAGGCGTGTAATGATACTTGTCTACTAAATAAAATTGATTGAAGATATCATCCCAAATGTCTTGTTCATCAAAAGTAGCTGCATACTGAGCTAAAAAAGGAGCACCCATATACAGTCCATCCAGCCACATCTGATGAGGATAAACTTTTTTATGCCAAAAACCCCCCTCGCTGTTTCGGGGATGTTCGCGCATTTGCTGCCTCAATTGATTCAATGCCAATAAGTAGCGTTGGTCATTAGTGTATTTATAAAGCGTAATCAAAAACTTCCCTCCATTGACTCGGTCAATGTTATAATCCGATAGTTTGTAGGTCAAAATTTCACCAGACTCCTGAATCATAAACTCAGAGAAATGTTTCACATAGTTTAAGTATTGGGGATCCTTGGTTTGATCATACACCCTCAACATTGCCATCATGATTAAGCCATGCGTATACTCCCACTTGGGTTTGGCATTGAAATCAATGGTCCAGCCATCCGGATTCCTCAGCATCTCGGAATCCGCCATCCAAGCAGCATAACTTTTTTGTGGGGGCACAGCCTCCTGTTGGCAAGCCACCAAAAAGGGATGCAAAATCAAGAAGCACAAGAGTATGACAGCTTTCATATCAACAGATTTTAGACAAATTCCCAAGTTTATATGTACTCATAGCATCAAGAATTACACTAGTTTATTTCCACTTTGATGGGGTTCGACAACTCCCGGATGGTTTGCTTCAAATAGTTTTCAAAAGCTTCTTTACTCCGAAGTCCCCCGGGTTCAAGTTCCCATGCAGCCAAGAAATAATAGCTTACTTCTTGGTTAGATGGTTTGAGGATCACCACATGGGATAACTCATCTGCTGTTACTTCAAGCACGTCCGCTTGATTGAAAATAATTGCTATTCCAAGCAAGTCATCGTTTAGGCTTTGGGGCCCATAGGTTGCAAGATAGCCATATCCTTGGTCCGTCTGATGCACCATCAGTTCAGCTTTTCGGTCTTTGATAAGACCAGTGGCAATGTTATCAAGTTCATTACTAAGACGGATGTGTTGCTTACTCAGCCTACTTCCGGCTGAGATGCTGATTTGAGAAAACAAATCTGTGGTTCGCCCACCTACCTGCCAACCATAATAGTGGGTTTCCACAGCAGAGTAAAGTACACCGTTTTGCAGTATTTCCGCATACAAACTATCGGTCTGTTCCACTCTGACTGCCTTACCTTGGTGGAATGCAGCGATTGAGCCTACTCCCAGAGTTTTTCCAACCTTCAGTACATCCATTCCCCAGTCCTGCATTTCATGATAGGAATCAAATCCATCCAGTCCAACCAATTGCAGGATGGGTTCACTCACTTTTTTTCCAAACACATCCACGCCATTTCTCCAATCCAAATAAAAACGATATCCAACCTTATCGGACTCCCAACCTGGACCTTCATAGCGGATGTACCAAGAATGGTCCGTATGTTCAGCCGGAACTTTCAGGGATTGTACGTTCTGAAAATTTCCCCCGATATATTTCCGATTTTCAAAGTAGCCACCGACTTTGTGCGAAAGCTCTGCCTGTGTTCGTTTGGTGAAATTGTGGTTTGGGACGGTTTGTTCGTCGTAGATGACATGAATGATTTTCTTTTCAAATTCCTGAAAATTCGGAAAAACCAACACCAAGCCTTGCTCTGCACCATTGTCAACCCATTGAAAGGGAATGGATTGATTACCTTCTAGAACAGTCAAATGCGATGATTGGATGAGGGGAAAGAGTGGCGTAAGTTTTTCTTTGGGTACAAGTACAAAAGCATCTGTACGTTCTAAGCCAATAGGATTAGTTAGCTCTATTGTACACCTGTATTTCTCTTGGGCCCAAAGTTCAGAAGTTGGCCCAATGGTGAAAAATAAGCAGAGAATCAGGAGTGTAGGAACAGTTATTTTTTTCACAACAACAACTAGCTAAGTTAACAGATTTTTTTTGTGCAATAAATGCGCAAAGGAATTCATTTGAGCAATCGATTGCATAAATACCAAACTAATCTGAGAAAAAAAAATGTCATTAAAAAAAAATCAAATAAAATTACCTATTTGACCTCAAAACAGAACATTATTACTTTGCTATACGTCATCAAATCAAATTTTAAAATCATGTACTCTTCAAAAATAATTCTAGCAAATTTACTTAATTGCGCAATAAGTTTTATATTGCGCAACCGATAGCATTAATTTTACATATGATGCACACAACTATTCAAACTAGATACTCCAACCATCCTACAGATGTCAAAGGGTATGACACCAGGCAACTAAGAGCACACTTTCTTGTAGATCAGGTATTCATAGCCGATACCATCACAGGTGTTTATTCTTTAAATGACCGTTTAATCGTGGGAGGAATTTTTCCTCAATCCAAACCACTCCACTTAGAGACAGTCGAACAACTGAAATCCACCTACTTTTTGGAAAGAAGAGAAATAGGTATCATCAATGTTGGAAGTACCTGTAACATAGAAGTTGAAGGAGAAAAAATTGTTCTCAATCCTAAAGAGGCTTTGTACGTAGGTAAAGGCACACAATCGGTGGTGTTCCATCCTGCTGCTGAAGGTGAGGCCCTTTTATACTTCAATTCCGCTCCGGCACATGCTACTTTCCCAACCAAAAAAGTAGATAAATCCAATGCGGAAATTGTAGAGTTGGGCTCCGTAGAAAACTCCAATGCCCGTACGATTTACAAGTTGATTGTCAATTCGGTGGTAGAAACCTGCCAATTGCAAATGGGGATGACTGAACTGAAAACAGGGTCGGTTTGGAATACCATGCCTGCCCATACGCACGACCGACGCATGGAGGCCTATTTCTATTTTGATTTGAGTGAAGGGCAGACAGTTTGCCACTTTATGGGCGAACCACAGGAAACTCGTCATATATGGCTAACCAATCATCAAGCAATCATCTGTCCACCTTGGTCTATTCACAGTGGTGCTGGCACTTCTAACTATACCTTTATTTGGGGAATGGCGGGTGAAAATCTGGACTATGGAGATATGGATGTCGTTTCACCTGATAAACTCCGCTAAGATGAACGATTTATTTTCATTGGATGGAAAAGTCGCACTCGTAACAGGGGCAACGCATGGATTAGGGATGGCAATGGCACAAGCGCTTGCAAAAGCGGGGGCTATACTCGTCATCAATGGACATACACCGGAAAAAATGGAGAGTGCCTTGAAAGCATACAAGGAAGCTGGCATTGATGCCAAGGGTTATCTCTTCGATGTGACCATGCCTGGTGTGGTTCAAGATAATATTGCTAAGATTACCGCAGAAATTGGCCCCATAGACATTCTGGTCAACAATGCTGGGATGATCATGCGGGTACCTGCCTTAGAAATGGACCCTGAAGATTTCAGAAAAGTCATCGATGTAGATTTGGTGTCACCCTTTATTCTCTCCCAAGCAGTGGCCAAAGGGATGATTGAGCGAAGGGGCGGAAAAATCATCAATATTTGCTCCATGATGAGCGAACTTGGAAGAGATACTGTCACTGCTTATTCTGCAGCAAAAGGTGGATTGAAAATGCTTACCAAAAACTTGTCAACCGAGTGGGCAAAATATAATATACAGGTCAACGGCATAGGTCCCGGTTATTTTGCAACTGAACAAACCAAACCTATCCGAGTAGATGGACATCCTATGAACAATTTCATCCTCGAACGAACACCCGCAGGGAGATGGGGAAACCCTGAAGATCTTGCCGGTGCAACGGTATTCTTAGCCTCCAAAGCAAGCGATTTTGTCAATGGGCAAATTATCTATGTGGATGGAGGGATCTTGGCAACGATTGGCAGGCCTAGAGATTAATTCAACAACGTATGAAAAAAGGAAAAGCAACTATTCACGATATTGCTGAAAAATTAAATATCACGGCTTCGACAGTGTCCCGCGCATTGAATGATAATCCGCGGATTTCAGAAACCACCAAGAAGCAAGTGGTAAAGATGGCTAAGCAACTCAACTACCAACCCAATCACATTGCTTCCGCCCTCCGAAGCGGCAAAAGCAAGCTGATCGGCGTAGTCGTCCCAACTGCCAATAGAAATTTCTTTTCCTCTGTGGTAAGAGGGATTGAGGAAATTGCCAATAATCTGGATTACAAGGTTATCATTTCCCAATCCTATGATGAATACGACAAAGAAGTACAGACCATCGAGGCATTACTCAATGCACGTGTGGACGGCATCATCGCTTCCATAGGCAAAAACACCTCCAATTTTGACCATTTCAAAAAAGTACTCGATAAAGGAATCCCCTTAGTTTTATTTGACCGGATTACCAATGAATTGGAAGTATCACAGGTAGTCATCGATGACTATTTGGCTGCTTATCAGATGACAGATCACCTGATCAAGCAAGGGTGCCGAAACATTGTCCACTTTACCAGTCCTAAAAAAATCAATATTTATCGGGACAGATTAAGAGGCTACGAAGATGCCCTACGAGACAATCAAATTCAACTCGACCCGAACTTGATTGAAGAAAGTAACATGCAATTGGAGGATGGAAGGTCAAGTACAGAGAACCTTTTGAAAAAAGGTGTTGAATTTGATGCTATTTTTTCAAGCTCAGATTACGCTGCTATGGGAGCTCTTCAAATTCTCAAAGAAAAAGGTATACAAGTGCCCCAACAAGTTAAGATTGCTGGTTTTGGAAATGAGCCATTTACATCATTCACTGACCCAACTATTACCACTGTAGACCAAAAATCCATTCCTATGGGGAGAGTTACAGCAGAAACCTTTTTTGCTATCCTCAATAACGAAAAAACGGATGAAACTCCACAAAAGACAGTACTAAAACCTGAGTTAATTCTCAGACAATCGACACAAAAATAATAATGAATCTCTAATAACCTATTAAGCTTATGTTTTCTACAGATATAATCAAAAAAAGCTTTCTATGCGATGACTTTCTATTAGAATCAGAATTTGCAAAGATACTGTATCATCAATATGCCAAGCATCTACCCATCTTGGATTATCACAACCATCTTTCTCCGAAAGAAATTGCTGAAAACAAACAATACAGAAGTATTTCTGAAGTTTGGCTGGCAGGTGATCACTACAAATGGCGTGCGATGCGAACACTAGGAGTTGATGAAAAATACATCACAGGCAATGCCAGTGATCAGGAAAAATTCCAGAAATGGGCAGAGACTGTGCCTTACACATTGAGAAATCCACTTTATCACTGGACACATTTGGAATTGAAGCGATATTTCGGAATAGATGCGTTACTTAATTTAGAAAATGCAAATGAAATATTTTTCCAAACAACTGAAGCATTGCAAGACCATAACTTTAAGGCTCAAGGATTGCTCCAGAAAATGGATGTAGAGGTTGTTTGCAGTACTGATGACCCTATAGATAGCTTGGAGTTTCATAAGCTAGGGCAGAAAAATGGTATCTCTCCCAAACTTTTCCCTGCATTCCGGCCTGACAAAGCGTTTGCTGTTGAAAATTCTAAAACTTACATGGCCTATGTAAGCAAATTGTCTGATGCAGTTGGTTTTGATATCAATAATTATTCAGACTTGCTTCAAGCCTTACAAAATCGCATAGACTTTTTTGCAGCTCATGGTTGTACGATTTCCGATCATGGACTAGAGCAATTATATATTTTCAAACTTGGTAAATTCTCCCCCGATCTTTTGTTCCAAAAACTACTATATGGTCAAACATTAAGTGGAGAAGAGATCAAGTATTTCAAATTCAACACTTTGCTTGAATTATGTAAGATGTATCATGCCAAAGGTTGGGTACAACAATTTCATCTCGGCGCCCTTAGGAACACCAATCAACGTATGCTTTCCAAATTAGGTCCTGATACTGGTTTTGATTCTATTGGAGATTATCCTCAAGCTTTAGGCTTAGCTGGATTTCTCAATCTGCTGGACTCCACTGACCAATTGACAAAAACTATTCTTTATAACCTGAACCCAGGAGATAATGAAGTGCTTGCTACGATGGTAGGCAACTTCAACGATGGGTCTGTCAAAGGAAAGATACAGTTTGGATCAGGGTGGTGGTTTTTAGACCAAAAAGACGGCATGGAAAAACAACTCAATACTCTTTCTAATATGGGGCTTTTGAGCTGCTTTGTTGGGATGTTGACGGATTCCAGAAGTTTTCTCTCCTTCCCAAGACACGAATACTTCCGAAGAGTCTTATGTAATTTGGTAGGAAAAGATGTAGAGAAAGGAGAACTGCCAGCAGATGAAAAATGGCTAGGAAAAATCGTTTCAGACATTTGTTACCACAATGCTAAAGCATATTTTAATTTCTAAGGAAAAGCACCGCCATGGATACTCTCAATAAGCTCACAAGGAATACTGTTACTACTGAAGCCCGACCCATCAAAGTTGTCCAATTTGGAGAAGGCAACTTTTTACGCGGATTTTGCGATTGGATGATCGATCAAATGAATGAGTTGACAGATTTCAATGGTAATATTCAGATTGTACAACCTTTACAGCAAGGCATGGGAACACAAGTCAACCAACAGGATGGCTTGTACCATGTTGTCTTACAAGGCATTCACCAAGGTCAGGAAATCAACGAAGCCAGATTGATTACAGCTGTAGAAGGAGTAATCAATCCCTATGAGGATTTTATCGGATTCAAGAACTTGGCAAAAAATCCTGACCTCCAGATATTACTTTCGAATACTACAGAAGCAGGTATTGCGTTTGAACCATCAGATCGCTCCTATGACAAAACTCCCGAAACATTTCCCGGTAAAGTCACCCTCTTACTTTGGGAGCGATACAATCATTTCAATGCATCCAAAGACAAAGGGCTTTACATATTACCTTGTGAACTGATCGATAAAAACGGCGAGGAGCTTCAAAGATGCGTACTTCAATATGTAAAACTTTGGAAGCTACCTCAAGCTTTTAAGGACTGGGTAATCAACCAAAATACATTTTACAATACACTGGTAGACAGAATTGTGCCAGGCTATCCAAAAGAGACTGCCAAAGAAATCCAACAGGAACTTGGATACTTCGACTCTTTACTAGTCAAAGCAGAGCCTTTTCATTTGTGGGTAATTGAAGGTCCTAAAAGCATTCAAAATATTCTACCTATCGAACAAGCTGGCTTACAAATCAAGGTAGTAGATGACCTGACTCCTTATAGAACACGGAAAGTCAGAATTCTCAATGGAGCACACACCGCAATGGTTCCCTTGGCCTATTTGGAAGGCTTAAGAACCGTTAGAGATTGTATGGAAGATGTCAAATTTTATCCAGTTTTGGAAAAAATCATTTATGATGAAATCATTCCTAGCATGGATATGCCAAAAGATGAACTGCTAGACTTTGCACAGGATGTATTGGATCGCTTCCGAAATCCATATGTTCACCATGAGCTTGCCAGCATCGCGTTGAATGCTGTATCCAAATTTAAAGTTCGAGTGCTTCCATCCCTTATTGGATATTATCATAAAAATCAACAGTTACCCTCCATTTTAATCAAGTCATTCGCAGCTTTAATCTTGTTTTATAAGGGTGAATATCAAGAAACAAAACTTCCAGTGAATGATAGCCCTGAAATCATGTCATTTTTCAACTCAGTCTGGAATGAGCCTAATGAACTATCAGAAAAAGTTGACAAAATTCTATCCAACGAAGGTCTGTGGGAAGAAAACTTAGGAAAAATCAAAGGTTTGAAATCAGCTGTGGAGCAAGAATTATTGAACTACCTAAGTATAGTTGAAGCAAGTTAAATTTACATTCAGGTAATTCGGAAAAAAAGCTTTTCAACCATACCTACAGATGGCAGATTTTGGCATTTGCAGGAATTTATATGTATTTGGGTAAAGGTTCAACAGGTTGTTTGACAACTTTTACTCCTGTTTTTTGACTTCTCCCGGGCTATGCCCAAAGTGCTTTTTGAAAACTTTTCCAAAGTACGCCACATCCTGAAAACCCACTTCGTAGGCGATATCAGAAACTCTGTGCTTTTGAGAAAGCAGAAGTTTCATGGCGAGGTTCATTCGTTTTTCCTTGATAAACTCAGAAGGCGTAAGTCCGGTAAGGGCTTTGATTTTTCTGAATAAATGCACCCTACTCATCCCTATTTGGTCACTTAGAAAGTCAACTGTAAGATTCGGTTGACTCAGATGTTCATCCACTAGCTGTTGGACTTTTTGCATCAAGTCTCTGTCCTGCGTACTCAACGTTCCTTTGGAATCCCCCAAAGCTTGCTCACCCCTGAATTTCTCCTGTACCAAGGCTCTATTTTTGAGTATGCTCTTGACCTTGGCTTTCAATTCTAATATATTGAATGGCTTACTGATAAAATCATCTGCCCCATATTCTAACCCCTCCAACTTGAAATTTTGGGCGCTTTTGGCGGTCAGCAAGATTATCGGAATGTGGCTGATAGCTGGATTAGTTTTAATTGCTTTACATAATTCCATTCCATCCATCTCAGGCATCATCACATCAGAAATAATTAGTGCAGGATCAGATTTTAAGGCCTTATTCAAACCAGAAACACCATTTTTAGCCGTTATTACTTCATATTCATGACTAAACTGACCTTTGAGAAATTTTTTTAATTCCACATTATCTTCGACAATCAACAATGTTGGTTTGGAATCACTGCTGTCCTCCGGCATTCCCGCCAGCTCGGTATCCTGATATTCCAAGGGTACAGGTTTTACAAATGGTTGATTGCTTGATTCTTTTTCTACTATTTCGTCAGCAATTTCAAATGGCATCTCAATAAAAAAAGCCGTTCCTTTTCCTAATTGGCTTTCTACCGAAATTTTACCTCCTAATATACTTACCAGTGAATTTGTCAAGGATAAGCCTATACCGGCCCCATATTGCTTTTTGCTTTCTTTGAAAAAACGGTCAAAAATATGGGGCAATGCTTCTTGACTGATTCCTCTCCCGTTGTCTTTGATGGTGAAATGATAAACTCCACCTCGCTCTTGTACAGTAAAAGTGATTTCACCCCCCACTTGGGTAAATTTGAACGCATTCGATAAGAGATTAAAAAGGATTTTTTCCATTTTGTCTTGATCAATCCAAAGTGGTTGTTGGGGCAAACCATCGAAAGCTGCCGAAAGCTTGATTTTTTGCTTATCTGCCAATCCTTTGAAACTATCGAGTATGTCGGCTAAAAAGCTTTCCAAAAATAAAGGTTTTAGATTTTGCTGGGAATGACCTGTTTCGATTTCACGAATTTCCAATATTTGGTCAATCAGATGTAATAGTCGCTTTGCATTGAAAAACATGATTCTAAGCCGGCTTTTTAGCCAAGAATCTCCCGTTCCCCGTGCAATGATATCTTCCAAAGGAGAGAGAATCAAGGTCAATGGCGTCCTGAACTCATGGGATACATCAATAAAATATTTCAGCTTTAAATCATGAAATTCACGCCATTTTTCTTTTTCTAGTTGTTCTAAAAGAAGCGTATTTTTTAATTGAGTACTTTTTATGGCATTTCTTCTAATAATCCAAAAACCAAATACAATCACAATTCCATAAATCGAAATTGCCCACCAAGTTTTCCAAGGTGGTGGCAAAATGACGATTTCCAACTTAGCTGGGATTTCATTCCATATACCATCATTATTACTTCCTTTTACCAAAAAAGTGTAAGTTCCATCAGGTAAACTAGTATACGTTGCGGATCTTCTTCCATTAGTCTGAACCCAATCCTCGTCAAATCCAACTAGCTGATAGGCATAGCTATTGTTCTCAGGTCTAATATAATTCAATGCAGCAAAATCAATACTAAAAATGGACTGGAAATAGGTCAAGATGATTTTTTCTGTCTTATAGATATTGTTGTCCAAGATACCAGATTCATCGTTTGGGGAAACTCTCTTATTGGAAACACTCAAATTTGTAAGCAGTACATTAGGAACATGTTCGTTGTCTTTAATTTTTAAAGGGTCAAATTTGACATAACCATTTATTCCTCCAATCAAAAACTCGCCGGTAGGTAGTTTTAAAAAAGCTCCTTCATTTAGCTCAATTAATGGGAACCCTGAGGATAAGCGATATGATTTAAAAAAATAGTTGTCTCCATCTATGGTAAGTTTATTAATACCATTGATACAGACAAACCATAGATTTCCTTCATTGTCTTGTAATGTCCCAAGTACAACATTATTAAGCAACCCATTCCCAGTATGAAACTGTTGTGAAGTCCTGTTTTTGAGATCAAACAAAATTATTCCCTCTCCTTGAGATGAGATCCAAATACGACCCTTTTTATCTAAAAAAAGATGATTGATTTCATCAGCAAAAATAGAATCATCTCCAAAGCTATCAAATGTTTCAAAAGTCCCTAATTTTGTATCAAAAAACACTACACCTTTTCCTTTGGTAGCTAGCATCAATTTATCGTTTTCTAACCATGTGAGAGACTTTACTGGATAGTTTCTAAGATATTCTTGTAGTTCATCTTGACCAAGGTAATTAGAAAATTTTTCTGTCTTTATATCAAAATAAAATAGCCCTCCACCACTGTCCACTGCAAGCCATAATCCTTTTTTTCCATCAGGTAAGATAAAATTGATGATCGCTCTTTTTAAAAACGCAAAATCTGGTTGGCTGGATGATGGATAATTGAGAATAGTACGTCCATCAGTTTGCAGTTTTTGTAAACCCTCCCTAAAAACTCCCATCCAAACTTGATCTTGAAAATCAACCATTAAAGATTTGATAGTACTATTTCTCTTAATGGATGTATGGTTTTCCTCTGGAAATTCTACACGATTTAGTCCCCCTCTTTCGGTACCAATGAAAACTTTTCCCTTAGAGTCTACGGCGAAAGCACCAACTACATCATAGGATAAAGAAGTATCTTCTCCTGGTTTCGAATAATAATGTTCAAAGCGTTGCAAGTTTGGGTCATACAAGTTTAAACCACCTTGGTAGGTACCAATCCAAATAGAACCATTTTTGTCTTTTAATATAGATCGGATACTTCCATGAGAAAGGCTTTCAGCTTGTGCAGGTTTTGAAAAAATAGAAATGACTTTATTTTGATCGGTTATCAAATTTAATCCATCAAAGGTACCTACCCATAAGCTCCCCTCATTGTCAATTTCAAGTGTTCGAATATTGTTATTAGTCAATCTTTTGTTGATGTCTTCAACCTCTTGTTTAAACTGACTAATAAACTTCCCTTCTGAATTAAACAAATACAAACCATCTCCATATGACCCTATCCATAAGGAGTCTCCTTTTACTACCATAGCTTCAACCCTAGCCGTACTTGGAGAGGGTAGTTCCAATTCAATTCTTTTAAGTGAAAGATCCTGTTCTACACTATGAATGGTCATTCGAGAGGATCCAACAAGGATTTTACCATTAAAATCCACAGTTAAGGCAGTAACCATCCCCAAAAGTTGTAAAGATGAACTTCCAACTTTGGAAAACTCCTCTTTCTCTACGTCAAAAAGGAACAATCCAAATCTCCCACCAACCCAAATCCTGTCTAATTTATCAATCAACAAGGCATTAAACAACGTACTCTCATATTGATCTGATGGTAACGTATAATTTTTAAATGTTCCTTTTTTTCTATCTAAAAAACTGAGTCCATTTTCAGTAATTACCCAAATATTCCCTTTAGAGTCTCCTTGGATTTCTGTGACTGTATTTCCACCTAAACTCGTCTTGTTATTGATTTCATGCCTAAAAATCTCAAAATCATAGCCGTCAAATTTATTCAAACCATCTCGTGTTCCTAACCAAATAAATCCAAAAATATCCTGATATATGCTTAAAACACTATTTTGGGATAGGCCTTTTTGGACTCCGATTCTATCGAATTTAATATTGTCATAGGTTAACTGTTGACCTTGGAGATCAGAAAAAAAACCAAAAGAAACACCAATGAAGAATAGCCCAATGACACACTTTACTTTCATATGGTGAAAATAGAAATTAGCTGGAATTTTGCCTTAGATATTTCGAAGAATAAATATTTTATGTAGCTTTACTCTGAGCTTTATTTTGATTACTGTTAGCCTGTTGAGCCCTCGCTAACAGGTGTTTCCTTACTTCTTCTTGTGTTTTTGAAAACTCAAAACATAAAGATGAAGACTTTAAAAATTGCTGTACTCTGGGGATTAATCGTATGCTTACCCACCTTGATGGCCAAGGGACAAACTCGGTCTAAAGAATCCATTAATTCACATTGGAAGTTTTCCAAAGGAGATTTCGAGGCTGAAAAAATAGAAAAACTTGCTCCTGATTGGCCTGTAATTCACTTACCTCACACCTGGAACGATCAGGACGTATTGCCTGATGGTCAACGAGGATATTATCGGGGAAAGGGTTACTATTTCAAGGAACTTCAGCAGAAATTTGACAAAGAAAACCACAACTACTACCTCCATTTTGAAGGCGCTAACCAAACTACGACAGTTTTCATGAATGGAAAACATGTAGGTGAGCACATTGGAGGTTATTCAGCGTTTCGATTTGATATTACGGATCACTTGGAACCGGAATACAATCAGCTTGCGATAGTGGTGGACAACTCTCATAACCCCGATATACCACCACTTTCTGCTGATTTTACATTTTTTGGAGGCATCTATAGAGATGTATGGCTCATTTCTACTTCAAAGCTGCATTTTGATATGGACAATTATGCCAGTGATGGAGTTTTTATCCAAACTCCAGAAGTATCTCAGGACCAAGCAAAACTGACGATTAAGGGAGGCATACAAAGCAATATTCAAAATATCCAGGATATCTCACTTGGGTTAGTTATCAAACATCCAAACAATAACATCATTCATGAATCTCAACATCCAATACTACTCCAAGGGGGGAGGAATTCATTTGATATTAAGGATATAGCAATCTCTAATCCAGATTTATGGGCACCTGACTCTCCTTTCTTATATAGCCTGGAGGCAAAAATTTATCATCAAGGGGAACTTACGGATCAATTGAATATTCCATTTGGTATCCGCTTTTTTCACTTTGATCCCAAAGAAGGCTTTTTCTTGAATGGACAGCCCATGAAACTCATGGGGGCAAACAGACATCAGGATTTTATGGGCATGGGTAATGCACTGTCTGATGAACAGCATTGGGCTGATATGAAGGCAATCAAAGATATGGGAGCAAATTTTGTCCGATTGGCTCATTACCCACAAGACCCAGCTGTCTTGCGAGCAGCAGACCGATTGGGATTGATGATCTGGGAGGAAACTCCCCTTGTCAACGAAGTGACCGCAAGCGAAGAGCATGACTTTAACTCCGAAGAAATGCTTAAAGAAATGATTAGACAGCACTACAATCATCCATCGGTGATTATTTGGGGCTATATGAATGAAATATATTGGGCTCACCGATTTATTGATTCTGCTATCGTAGATAGTCAAACGAGACACACAGTGCAGCTAGCTAAAAAATTAGAAAAAATCACAAGACAGGAGGACCCCTACCGCTATACAGCCATGGCCCTCCACAATTATCCTTTGTATGAAAGTTCGGGATTGTCTGAAATTCCTCAAATCGTGAGTTGGAACCTATATCATGGTTGGTATTATGATAATTTTGAGGATTTTGGCAAGTTTATGGATGAACAGCATGCGCTTTACCCAGAGAGAATTCATTTCATCAGTGAGTTTGGGGCGGGTAGTGACCCTAGGCTCCATAGTACCAAACCAGAAAAGTTTGATTTTACCATGGAGGGTCATAAAAGATTTCTTGAAAGCTACTTAAAACAGTTATATGAAAGGCCATACATTTCAGGCGGGGCTGTGTGGAATTTAATTGATTTTAGCTCCGAGCGAAGAATTGACACCAATCCACATCTCAATAATAAGGGTATACTGACAAGTGACCGAACTCCAAAAGATGTTTACTATTTATTTCAAGCGTACTTATCAGACACGCCTGTTTTAAAAATAGCCGAAACCAATTGGAGGCATCGTTCTGCTCTGTCCACAGATGGTAAAACAGCTGCTTTGCCTGTTCAAATTTACAGCAACCTTCCAGCAGCAGAACTTATTCATAATGGACAATCCCTTGGTGAAAAAACCGTAACTGATCATCATGTGACTTGGGATGTGGTATTTATCGAAGGAGAAAATATTTTTGAAGCAAAATCGCCTCATGAGACCATAATAAAAGACCGACTGGAAATCCATTTTACCCCAGTAGCTGAATCACTCAAAGATGCCATGCAAACAGAATTGTACGTCAACTTTGGGAGCAATCACAGCTTTTTTGATGATAAAGGAAAGGTGAACTATATCCCAAGCAGAGTTTACGATAATCGTGGCTGGGGGCATGTGGGAGGAAAAAGTTTGTATATCGCCAACAAAATCGGCACAAAAGAAGATATTCTTACCACTAATGAATTTGTTCCTTTGTATCAAACTATGCAGGAGGGCATAGAAAAATTCTATGCGGATATGCCTGATGGGGAGTATGTTGTGGAACTTTGGATGGTTGAGCCATTCCCAAGGTCTAGAAGATTTGTCGAAGGAATAGAATCTCCTAAACATCCAGGAGGAATTCGGGTTTTTGATATTTCCATCAACGGCCTAACTGTCATTGAAAATCTCGATTTACTCAAAGATTTTGGATACAACTATCCTGTTAGAGAAAAATTTGTAGTCAATGCTTCAAATAATTCAGGAATTGAAATATCATTTACCAGCAAAGTAGGAAGGCCAATTATCAGTGCCTTAAGTATTAAAAAGCTTTAAACGTACTCCTATGCAAAAAACTTCGTGACGCATCTGATGTAAGTCACGAAGTTTTTTCAACTTTCAATAAGAAAACGGACCAATAGATTGAATTTGAAACGCGATGTTTTAATGCTTCAGTTTGATAATCAAAAACTGGTAAGTTCCTTCAATAGTAAGCATGAGTTGATTCGTCTGTAAATCAGAAGCTATACTTTCTCCATAGATAATGTCAAAATCGGTATAATTATCTGGAAGGTGAAATGAAAATGAATCAGCCTCCGATGCCTCTTTATAGACTAACAAATAATCATGTGGCTCCAGTGGAGTATGAATCCAAAAGCCTAACCAAGATACACCTGATGGTTCTTCTCCCAAAGGAAGTACCACAGACGCATGCCAATTAGACGAATGATTAGAATAAACCTTGAGTAAATTTCGTAAATCCTCCTGACCTGTAGGTAATCCGGATACTTCCATCCATGCTAATGGCTGTGCTGCCAAGGTTGCTGAAAACGCATAGGGAAGTCCAACATTTGATGGTGCGTGAATATCATTTGCCGCATATTTTCCAGCGTTTCTAAAAACATTGAGCCATTCGATTTGCAATCTACTACTTGGTACATAAGAAGCTAACATCCAAAGGTTCCGAAGTGATCTATACGGATAGTAATTACCCCAATCTGTATATCGATTTTCTAAGAAAACATTTCCAAATTCCTGCATATAATGATAGCCAACTCTTTTTCCAGCAGTCACATCTAAGTTGAAGGTCGCTGTGCCTTCGGTGGCATCCATGACAGCAGTAAAAAACTTCCTAACATTCGTCTCAGCTTCCAGATTGCCGAGTTCTAATCCATCAATTTTAAAGACCTTAATTCCAAGCTCTCTGAAATAGGAAATCAAAATAGAAGCATCCCTTTCCCAGTTTTTATAGTAGTCTGACTTACTTGGATTAAACCAGAGGCAAATTTCTACTCCAGATTGATTTGCTTTTTCTACAATAGATTTCAAGCCATTAGGAAATCGCTCCGCGTGGGGTTGCCAGTCTTCGAGTGTCCAGTCATCCCATTTCATCCCTGCTTTGGAAGCTGAATTTTTGGATAAACCTTGCTGCCAGCCATCATCTAATTGTAAGTGGGTAATTCCCAATTGAGCGGCAGCTTCAATTTCTTTTAGAATAAATTCTTCATTCATTCTGCTGTCCTGGCTTCTATCTCCCCATGTATTGGCGAGAATCATAGCGTCACGATTGGTGTCATACTTTCTCAACATCATCTGATACGTCAACCAGTCCTTGCGTTCGGCCAAGTCCTCCTGCTTCGATAACCCCCTTGCAAAAGAATACACAGCTATCCATTGATCTGATGATAATATCCTTGGTTCAATCCCTAAGCCATTCATTGCAACTCCCCAGTTGTAAATGGTAAAATCAAACCCAGGATAACTGGATTGAGACCATGCAATCGGGCTTTCTTTGAGCATCCATAGCGAAGTATTTGCATGAGGAAGTCGTGCTACAATTAAATTTCCCTGAACTTGTTGCGCTTGACGAAAAGGAAATAAAGTCTGCTTAGTTACCATATTGTCATGGTAATCGGTAGCTTCCTTAAAGCTTACAAGTTCGTACCTGGTATGAGGACTTAATCCTGACAAAACTCCAATTCGGGTGTTTTCAGCTATACCAACCCTGATATTTTCTATCATAGGATTGCCTTCATTTCCGGCTATTTCCCAAATTTTTTCTGATGCTTCACCTTTGATAGCATACTGATGCCTAATAGCTCCAGAATGCTCATACATTATCAAGTCATGATTGAGTTGTAAAGATTCTGATGAACTTACCAGACTTACTTTAAGATAGGGATTTTCTATAGGGTAGTTTTGCACTATTTCAGTTGAAAAATCAACTTTTTGAAAATCTTGAGACTCCTTGGCAAGAAAAATGTCAGGTTTAGGATCAGTAGAAAAATAATTGACTCCATCGGTTAAATTTACAATAGACAGTAATCGAAGTTGACCATCCCAAAGATATGTATGAATAGCATGTGTATTTTCAATGAAGAGGGTATCGCCTTTGAGCGTAGCTTTTGGCAGCTTGTCTTCTGCATATACCAACGTGCTTAGCACAAGGCAGCAAACCAATGTCAGTAGGTTTTTCATAATTAGTTGCCCAAGATTAATTCATTGATAGTGTTTTTACTGTTTTCCTCTTTGATAATTTCAAAAGCGTCCAAGAGCTCTCCATTGGACATGTAAGTCTCAAATTTTAGCATGTCTGAAAAAACAGTTACCGTCTGAAAAGTCTGCACTCCTTCAAACTTTTGAAGCATCCACGGATGATCCCCCAAAGGATACATTTTTCTACCTGCTACAGCGACTACATATACTGTTCCGCTGTATTCATTCCATTGATCCAATCCAGAAATTACTTCATTCCCTCTTGCATAGACGTGGTCATGCCCTTGAAGTACTAAGTCAACCTTATATTTATCGAGTATTGGTTTCCAAATTTTTAAAACTCCATCGTTAACTCTTCCGGTAGCACCCGATATCACCGGATGATGAAACATCACGATCACCCATTTTTGAGTATTGCTGGCCAAGATATTTTCCAGCCAATCTGCCTGTTCTTCTAATTTTTCATTGGAATCAAGCATGATAAAACGGCTATTTCCATAATCGTAGAAATAGGATCTGTTTTTTAGATTGATTGGCCCGTTGGCTGGAAACTTAAAATGAGCATCCCAATAAGGCGTGATACCGATCTTTTTTTCATTTTCATCTTTGATGTATTCATGATTACCTGGCACAATTAGTTGGGGAATTCGTTGAATATATGGGCTTGCGGCATGAAACCATTCAGCCCATTCATAATCATTTTGGGAATGGTTGATTAAATCCCCGACATGCAAGGCAAATTTTGCTTTTGGGGCTGTTTCAAATGCCTTAGCCACTACTCTTGACCATAAAGGAACCAAATCATTCTGTGCATCTCCCAAAAAAATGAACTGAAAAGAATCCTCAGGTTCTTGGGTATCAAAATCAAACCAAGGCGACCAATAGTCTCCTCCTCCAACTCTGTAACTATAAATCTTATTTTTTTCTAAGTCAATCAAACTCACCTCGTGGACCAGAGAGCTGTCCGACTGCAAGGTTACCTGCAACGCTGTTTGTGCTGAGAATTTTAGCCTTGATCTATGAAAATCACTTTTCCCTGTTTGTACTGCCAATTCCAAAGCTTGTTTATCGCTGGCAAGGGAAGTTCTCCACTTGATATTCCGTTGTGAATCGACTTGATCTCCAAAAGAAAGTATGATTCTATCTGGAATAACCGAGGCTTTAAAAGGAATTTGAGGATTGGGTGGAGGAGTGTTTTTTTCCAAACTTTGCCCTAGGGACAAATGCCATACAAAAAAACACATGAGAGAGATTGATCTTTTCATAACCAACACACGAACCTTATATATGAGAAACTACACGAGAAAAAAATTAGCAGGCAACTTCTAGAGAAACTGCCTGCTAATTGACTAAAACTATAGATTAACGGATTGAGCCATCAGGATTTTTTACCCAACCTCTAGTCCAATCGTTTGCAGAATTTTGTACAGCACCGACAAATGCAGCTGAAGCAAACCCTGTAATGGTATTGGGATTAAATTGGGATGCCTGAGCTGCGGTAGGGACAAAGGAACCACTACTTATACCAGGAATGGTAGTTAAAACTGGTTGGTTACCTTCAAAACCAGTCACATTATTGAAGAATGGGTTTTGAAAAACACCATCGCCATCAATAAAGCCTCTAAACGGATTCCCATTAGCTGTATCATCTCTATAAGGATCTGTAGGCACATCAAATATAAAGCTGTGTGCAAAAACGGTAGGTCCATTTAAGTCCGTTACTGAAACATTATCATTAAGTCTTAATCCTCTTCTAGCAAATGAAGCAATGATTGTGTTGTATACTTTTCCACTGCTGTTAGCTCTCATACGGATACCAGAGGTATTACCAGCATCTGCTCCAGGTCCAATTACTGTAAAGTTGGAAATTATAGGAGAGGCTGTTTCTCTTATATCAACCTCTGAATTATCTCCCCAAACTCTACTAATCATAGAGATCCCAAATTGCATTCTTCCAGCATATGCATCACCAATTCTAAACCCTCCGGATTCACAATCTGTAGCTACCAAATAATTCATGTTGACAGTACCATCAGTAGGCATTATTCCTTCTCCAGCAGCTCTAAAGACTTGAATATGATCTATGGTAGTACCACTTCCAACATTTTGAAGTCTAAAATTTCTTGCATTTCCATATTCAAATCTGATATAACGGTAAGTTCCACTAGTAGATGTACCACCATTTCCGCGAATATTGAAAACTCCCCAATCCCCAGAATCCTCATTAGAGGTCAATGTGTTAACAGATGTAAATACTATGGGATTTTGGGCAGTTCCGACTACTTCGGCAGTTGCTCCCGCATTGATTACTATATCTGTAAGCGTACCATTAGGGCTTTCAATAAATACCTGAACCCCCTCTTGAATTCTCAAAGCTGCACCTGAAGCAAAATTCATGGTACTCCTAACCAGATAATTTCTTCCAGTGATGAAAACCACATCATTTTCAAAAATACCATCTTCAGGAATATCTACACGGAATAACTGCTGTCCACCAATAGTAACTGCTTCATAAGCTACCGTTACCACATTCAATGAGACCCTCTCTGAGGTAACTCCTTGAGTATTAGTGACAGCAAATTCAAATTGGAAAACTTCACCCTCAGTTGCATTTGTTGGAACTGTTTGATTGGTATAAGAAAATGAAGTAGCGTCCTGTTGTAAAGGAACAACCTCTAAGACTCCTCCACCTCTAAAAACAATTAATTCTCGATTTCCTCCTCCTGTATTCAGGTTGAGATTTACAGTGATTGTTTGACCTCTCCTAACTTCTATAGTCTCACCTCCTTCAATTGAAATAGTAGGTGTAGGTAATTGCGGTTCGTCATCTTCTCCGCAAGAAAATGTTAGAAAAGCAAGTACAGCAAGTCCTAAAAGGTAAATGCGCATACTTTTTGGTTTTGTTTGTATCATGGTTATTTATTTTGGATTGAATGAATTTATCGAATTGTCCCGTCAAGATTTTTAAACCAAGAACCATCAGCTGTCCAATCATTGTCAGGTGATACTGCCCCTGCAAATGGGGCTGGACTAAAGAAACTTCCCAAATTAGTGGGGTTAAATTGCGTGGACTGTACTCCTACAAAGTTGGAAAGTGAAATTCCTTGAACTGGATTAGCACTTACATTGAATGCAGGATCCTGGGCAAAGATTGGCGCGTCTTGTTCAAAATTTCTCCGGTTATTAAAGGAAAAAGTATTTCCGAGTATCATATTTTGGCCAAGATCACTAATAGGTAAATCTTCTATACGCACACCATCATCGGGGAATTCTGTGACTATCAGATTTTGTAAAATTCCGCGTGCTCCAGTCCTGATTCGCACACCTCTTCTAGTACCATTGCTGACACCATCTTGAAAGCCATTACCGATAAGGGTCACATTTGAAATTCTAAATGTCGTTCTTGGTTGGGTATCAAAAAACCCATCGCTATTTCTCATTTCAAGGGATCGAGCAATATTCCAAAAATTAATCGGCACCAAAGTAGCTTGTCTATCGGTCTGAAAAATCCAAAATTGACCATTGCCCTGCCAGCCTTCATCAGCCCAAATACCATAACCTCCATGACCTATCCCTGCCAAGTACTTAAAACTAACCCTTCCTCCTCTAACTCTGACTGCAATATTCTCATTTCTAAATACCTGTAGATGTTCTACTCTTGTCTGTGAACCTACCCCAAAAAAATGGATAGCATGAAACCCTAACTTACCGGCAAATTCTACCCTTACAAACTTGAGGATGCCTGAATCATCATTTGTCCTCGTTCCTCCATACCTATAACCATCTACAATTCCTGTAGGCCCCACATTTGTAGGAGCATTTCCTAAAATGTAAATTCCCCCCCAGTCATTAGGACGTGGTGTTTCACCCATTAATACTCGGTCACTAGTAAAGACAATTGGTTCATCTTTGGTGCCTTCGGCGATTATCTTTGAATCCCTAAATATTGCTAGTTGAGAAAATTGATTTTCATTGGCATAAGTCTTAAAATAAACTACAGAGCCAGGATCAATTGAAAGGGTAGAACCATTTTCTATGGATAGTACACTATCAATCATGTAAGTTTTATCGGCACTGAAATGAAAATCATTATTCAATTTCCCTTTGATGACGGTTACTTCTACACCATTGATTACTTCCACAACTTGCTCAAAAGTGGACCTAATTAAAACTGACAAATCAAATTGTGCAGTCCGATTTTGTCGGTCTCTAACTCTAAATTCAAATTGATTGACAGTACCAATTTCTTCGTCAAATGGAACAGTATATTCAAAAATATATACAGATGAAATTTCAGTGGAATAGGTGACTTGATCGATCATTTGCCCATCTTTAAGCACTTCAAATGATTCTAGTCCACTAGATGCCTGCACATTAAACTCCAAGTAAATATCATTGCCTGGCTCCTGCACAATTTGATTTGGTGAAGGAGTCCTTAATACCAATGATGGAGCGGGAAGTGGAAAAACTTCCTCTCGATCACAGGCAGTTACTGTTACAAACAGTAGTAAGATCCATATAATAAGTTTTATATTTTTCATGTCATTAAATTCTAAATCCAATACCAATTCTTGCCGACCAGCCAAAATAAGCTATCCTAGAAATCCGACTTCTATCACCTTGAAACCGCACATTGGGGGCATTGGTGATATTCACAAATTCACTAAAAAGTCTCCATTTACTGCTAATGTTGTAATTAGCGCTAGCATCAATCTGTAAGCGGCCTTCTTGAATGATGTCATCCTGCCGCTGTGATGCAACAGAACTCACAAAATCTCCATTGTAATTGGCCATTAACCTTCCAGTAAACGCTCCAAAATCTGCTGATAATGCGGCATTGTAGGTATGACGTGCCTGTCCTGGCAATGAAATATTGAATCTATCTTGAGTAAATGCATTAGAATAAGCATAGGTGTAGTTAGCATCAATGTTGAAATTGCTCAGAAATCCTGGGAGAAAATCCAAGGCTCTTACAAAGTTGACTTCAACCCCTGCTACTTTGGCGTTTTCACCATTTTGCTCTTGTCTAAAAATAAACCCTTGAGTACCTGGGAAGCCTGGGAAATCTTCTAACAAGGAAGGATCAATTCTTGAGAATTGAAACTGATCAATATCTTTATAGAATCCTCCTACAGAAAATATCCCAACATTTGCAAAATAATGTTCATACATCACATCCAAATTGAGCGCTCTGGCAGGTTGGAGATCAGGATTTCCTAGCCTTAGTGTGATAGCATCTGCATCGAAGTTTACAAAAGGAACGATGTCTACAAAGTTCGGTCGGGCATAATTGACTACTGCGGAAAAACGTAAAGCTGTAAACTTTCCAAGGTTGTATTTCACATGAAGATTAGGAAGAAGGAATCCATAATCTGTTCCTCCTCTGATGGGTGTACCCCGCACATCTGTTCCAACCCGGATAACTTCAAATGCATCATAAACCACTTGATTAAACTCATACCTCAAACCTGCCAGTACCATCCACTTATTGAGCTGTAAGCGGGTCATCATATAACCAGCATAAATATCTTCAAAAGCATCATAAGTATCGTTCAAGGAAAGTCTTCTTGAGTCCCAAGCATCATCACCTTCCGTCAAAAACAAGCGATTGGTGTTGATGTAGGATTGAAAATTTTCGCGACCAATCAATGGTCCAAAATTGTATGACCCATTCAAAAAGCTTATGGGTTGTGTACCTGAAAGAGATCTCAAAAAAGCTTCAGAGGTATTCAACAATCTATTTGGATCATTGAACCTCAAAACTCTATTATCTCTAAATTTTGAATTGGATTGAGACCTGACTTTGGCTCCAAATTTAAAAAACCCTTGCTTGTTACCACCAATTGTAAAATTCCGAAGCATATCAAACCTAGTGACAAGATTAGTTGCGTCCGTAGTTTCAAAATCTTCTTCATATCTTCTAAAATCAGCATAAAAAAACGGGTCATAAATACTTTGATTAAAAGAGGCTGTTCTAAAAAGTGGCACATCACTGTAAATACCTGACGAATTATCGGTAACTATGCCTACATTATCCTGTGCAAAATCACCCCTGTCAGATGAAAAAGTCCGATTAGAAAGAGTGTAGTAAGCAGACCAATCAAGTTTCCAAAGACCAATTGTATGAAAACCTTGAAGGTTGAAGCTATGATTGGTTTTCAATTCATCAAAAATATTGATATCCCTTCTCACCCTTCCATTGGACATAGAATCCAGTCGATGAAATATAGTACCAGGCCTATCCATGTCAAATCGAAGTCTATTTCGAAGATCATTATCTTCTCTTCTATTGTACATGTAGTTAAAAACAATTTCATTCTTGGAATTGAATTTATAATCTACAGTTGCTGTGGCACCTATGCGCTCCCGTTGATTGATTGTACTTCTAAATTGGTAATTTCCCATGACGATTTCGGGAAACTCAAGGTTGCCAATGGGTCTGGCAATACCTTGCCATGTGGCATCTATTCTATCCTCAGAATTATTGCTACTAAAGTATGAGCCACCCAAAATTACACCCAGCTTACCATCTTGAACTTTATCCGTAGAAAAAAAACGCTTATCTACTCTAAGCCTTCCTATTCCATTTAACCCACCAGAAATGTCGTTATAACCCAGTGCACTTTCTGCTCTAATCGCTAAGTCTAATCGTCTTGCTACTGGAGTTTTAAGGTTAATTACACCACCAATGGCATCTCCATCCATATCAGATGTAGGAGCTTTTGTAATTTCCATACTGGATAATTGATCGGCAGGAATCAAATCCAAGGCCTCATTCCTAGAACCATCCTGTTGAACAGAAGGAATCTGTTCACCATTAATTTGAATAGCAGTAAAATGCTGGGGAGTTCCTCGGATGCTCACCGTGGCACCCTCACCTCTATCTCGTTGAATATTTACTCCAGGGACACGTTGCATGGCTTCGGCAACATTTAAATCTGGAAACCTGCCAATGAGATCAGCTGAAATTACATTTTTGATGTTATCAGCCATCCGCTGCTGATTAAAGGCACGCTGCTGACCTTCTAAACTCGCTCTTACTTCAAAAACATCTAAGCTTCTGGTATCAGAACCGAGACGTATAATTCCAACATTAACATCAGGTTGATCAATCGAAACATTTATTCGTTTTGTCTCGAAACCCAAATAACTCACTATTAAAACTTGTCCTCCTTGAGCCTGGGTGATCAATGAAAAATCACCAGAAATATTTGTAGAAACTCCTGCAAATGTTCCTTCAACCAATACACTTGCACCAAATAATGGTTCTCCTGTCTCACTTTCTATAACTTTTCCAGTGATTACAGCATTCTGAGCAACAACGATTGCCGTCATCATAAAAAAAGTCAAGAAAAGATAAATCCGGGTTTTCATGGGTTATAGGATTATTGTTAACAACAACAAAAACACCAGGAAGAGAAGCCCAAAAATGACTTCTCTTAACTGGTATAACTTGAGCTTTTTTGATTTTGAAATTTCCTTAAACTTCAACTTCGGTTTTTATTTTGTTTTGCCTCAAAATTGAAAAATATATATTTCCTGTATAGGGTAAATCCGTTTCAAAAAGTAGGTAAATATGTTACACAAAAATATAAACTGCTTTTTTTCAATACCTTACAAACTTACAAAAAAAGAAATACAATAAAAAACTTAACATATTGAAGCATATGCACCATCCAAGATCTCTAGTTCATAGGATTTTAAGTTCAACCCAAACATATTGAGATAAGATAATTTAGCGTGTTGAATAAAACCTTCCTTAAATCGTCTTTCAACTAAGTTGATGGTACATCCGCCAAAACCTCCTCCCATCATTCTAGCTCCAGAAACCCCTATAAACTGATTGGCTAAGTCAACCAAAAAATCTAATTCTG
Source organism: Mongoliitalea sp. (assembly GCF_054166905.1). NCBI lineage: Bacteria > Pseudomonadati > Bacteroidota > Cytophagia > Cytophagales > Cyclobacteriaceae > Mongoliitalea > Mongoliitalea sp. The sequence goes on from NZ_JBSZCK010000049.1 coordinate 48,531, forward strand.
TACAACTGACTTCGTATTTTAACTGTAAGCCTTTGTGCGATTCAATCATTAATTTTCCAAAACTAACAAAGCCAGCATTGCTAAGTAACTTTTTACTATCGATTACACGCTGATTTTCTTCAATGACGAACATACATCTATCAAAAATTTTTTCTGGCATAGTTGCTCGGTAGGAAATCAACAAATCCATGCTAATGTCACGTAGGGATTGGATACTAGGAAAATCTTGTTGTATAAGCTTTAATCCACCAGAGCATTCAAGCTGTCGTGCGTTGTATTCGGAATCAGCAAGACTATGTTTTACCGTGGTATCAAGTAATACAAAGCAGTATTCAGAAAGATCAATATGAACGTATTCAAAATCAAGCGTTTTACAGTCTAAAAAAACAGCACTGTTTTTTTTACCAAACATAGATGCAAACTGATCCATAATGCCACAGTTAACACCTGCATAGGTATGTTCCGTTGCCTGAGCAGCAAAAATAATTTTCTTTGGATCTAGATTTATTTGTGCCTCCAAACTAAACGCTAATCCTAAGGCATTACATAAGGCAGCTGATGATGACATACCACCTCCAACAGGAATAGTTCCTCCAATTACAAGATCTATAGGGTGAAAATTTTCTTTAACCGAATGAATCCAATCTAGCATACCAACTAGGTATTTCACCCATCCTTTCAAATTTTTCTCATTTCCAATAAACTCACTCTGTTCAAATTCAATATATTGATCAAAGTCTAAAGAATATACCCGATTAAGTCTTGTTGGACTTTTTCGAATGGCTACAGTTATATACAAATCTACTGATGCTGGAAGCACAAATCCTTGATGATAGTCAGTATGATCACCAATTAGATTTATTCTTCCAGGAGCCTTTACAAGCTTTGGAGATCCTCCAAACTTGGATTCAAATTGCTCTAAGATCAATTTTTCCAGTGACAACTGGACTGATAGATTACTCACTATATGATAACTTTAATTCAAATAGAAGTGACTAAAAATATGAAAAAGCACTAAATTTTTGAGGATAAATATAAAATACCAGCTTCCACTCCCCTCAACTCTGCCAAGCCTTTCAATCTGCCAATGCCAGAATATCCCGGATTGGTAATTTTTTTCAGATCGTCCAGCATTTGATGGCCATGGTCGGGTCTCATCGGGAGAGATTCCCCTCGCTGCTGCTGCCAATGCAAAATCTCCTCTATCACAGCCGGCATCGGTACATCACCTGCCAAATGATCCGCCTCATAGAAATTCCCAAGTTCATCCCTCAAGGTACTTCGCAAATGGATGAAATGTATACGCTCGCCAAATTCACGGACCATGGCAGGCAACTCATTGGACTCCAACACTCCGAAGGAGCCAGTACAGAACGTCAATCCATTGCAAGGACTGGGATTGTTAGCAAATATTCTTCGAACATCTTCAGGAATACTTACTACCCGTGGTAATCCAAAAATATCAAATGGTGGATCATCAGGATGGATGGCCAACCTCAGTCTATGCTTTTCAGCTACAGGAACAATCTGGGATAAGAAATAATCCAGGTTTGAAGCCAAGCGATCATGGTCTATTCCATTATATGTATCCAGAGCTTCCTGAAACTGCTCCAAGGTATAGCCTTCTTCAGAACCCGGTAATCCTTTGATAATATTGCTGATCAGTTGATCTTTGGATGCCTCCGATAAGCGATCTACATAATCCTTCGCTCTTTTGATTGTCTCAGCAGTGTAAGCAGAAGCTGCGTTCGGTCTTTTCAAAATAAATACATCAAATGCCGCAACAGCTGTTATATCAAATCGCAAGGCTTTCGCTCCGTTGGGCAACTCAAAAGCCAAATCGGTACGGGTCCAGTCCAAAATAGGCATGAAGTTATAACATACTGTTGTAATCCCCACAGTCGCTAAATTGATGAGCGATTGCTTGTAATTTTCTACGTAGGTGAGAAATGCTCCTGTTTGTGTTTTGATCGCCTCATGTACGGGAACAGATTCCACTACATCCCATGTCAAACCGGCCTTTTCTATAATTTCTTTTCTTTGGGAAATCTCTTCTATTGTCCAAACCTCCCCATTAGGAATATGATGTAATGCAGTTACAATCCCAGTTGCGCCGGCCTGTCGAATATCTTGCAAAGTCACAGGATCATTCGGCCCATACCAGCGCATGGTTTGTTTCATCAAAAATTGCTCATTCATAGTTTAGGTTATTTTATCCAAATAAAAGTAGAGATTCTTCCTGCACAAAAATTGCCTTTCAACAGTAAAGTGTGCAATCGTTTCCGAATTTATGACCATATTTAAGATATTATCGAAAGACCCAAAACCGAAAGATGTCCGAAATTACCATCAAATATTTAGCAGAAAAATTGAATCTCGCTACTTCGACTGTTTCACGAGCGCTCAATGATAGCCATGAAATCAGTGAAGCAACCAAGAAAAAGGTAACGGAGCTTGCCAAGGCCCTCAATTTTCAGCCAAATGCTTATGCCAAGGGCTTACGTCAACAAAAAACCAAGACCATTGGAATCATCGTTCCGGACCGTGTCAACCCATTTTTTAATTTAGTCATAGAGGGTGTAGAAGATGTTTGCAGAACACATGGCTACAGTTTGATTGCCTACAACTCCTATGAAGATGTAGAGCAGGAGAAGAAGATAGTATATGGATTGCTAGGAGGAAAAGTGGATGCAGTTATCATGTCTTTGGCAGATGAAGAAAAAGAAACGCAACACTTGGAATGGTTACGGGAACGAAATATCCCAGTTTTATTTTTTGACAGAGTAGCGAGGCAATTAGCAGGTATTAAGTATACCACAAACGATCAAGAGTCGGCCTACCTAGGCACCAAGCATTTACTCGAAAAGGGCTGTCAAAAAGTGGTATACCTTGGCTTATCCCATACAAGTAGTGTGGGAGCTGCGCGCCGGGAAGGATTTATCCAAGCGCATCAAGAATTGGGAAAAACTTTAGATCCCGCTTGTTTGATTGAAATGGGACATAACGACAAGGAAAATCAAGAGATTTTAGAAAAACTATTTTTTAAACTATCGAGGCCGGATGGTGTACTCGCTGCTGCTGAAAAACTAGGCATTGCCGCTTACAGAGCACTTACCAAAACACGGATCAAAGTACCTGAGCAAGTTCGTGTCGTAAGCTTTTCCAATATGCAGATGGCTGATCTTCTAAATCCACCCCTGAGCACCATCGCCCAGCCTGCGTTTGATATGGGTTCTGCCTGTGCATTGGAACTGATTAAGGGTTTGAAAGATAAGAAGGTCGATCTGTCAGAAGAAAAGCGTATCATCATTCCATCCGTATTTACCCCGAGAGAAAGTTCACATTAGTGGAATCGATTGCGCAATTTTCAATCACAGCGATAGACAAGATGAGTTTTATTGGACAACTTTGAGTAAACAATAAACCGATTGACTATGCAAGGAATTTCAGGCAAAGTAATAATAATCACGGGCGGATATGGCGTTTTGTGCGGAGCAATGGCCAAATCCTTGGCAAAGGCTGGCGCCAGAGTTGCCATCATCGGACTTGTGCAACAAGAAGCTGATGAATTTGCACAAACGCTCGAAGGTGATGTATTAAGTTTTGGAGCAAATGTATTGGATAAGGCATCTATGGAAGCTGTTCATCAGCAAATTTTAGCCACTTGGGGACCATGCGATGTTTTAATTAATGGTGCAGGAGGAAATCATCCACAGGGTACAACAGATAAACCATTTATGGACGTAGAAGACCTCGACAATGAATCCATCAAAACATTTTTTGATTTGGACCCGGCTGGTTTCAAGTTTGTATTTGAATTAAATCTATTGGGAACACTTATTCCAACACAAGTTTTTGCTAGAGACATGGTTGGAAGGAAAGGGTGTTCCATCATCAATATTTCATCCCTCTCTGCTTTCAAGCCACTGACAAAAGTTTCAGCTTACAGCGGAGCAAAAGCTGCGGTCTCTAACTTTACCGAATGGCTCTCGGTACACTTTGCCAAGACGGGCATTCGCGTCAATGCAATGGCTCCCGGCTTTTTCCTGGCCGACCAAAATAGAGCTCTTTTGACCAATCCAGATGGTTCCTTGACTGCAAGGGGACAGCAAATCATCAATCAAACCCCCATGGGAAGATTTGGCGTACCGGAAGATCTGCTTTCTACCCTGTATTGGTTACTAGATGAAGGGTCTGCCTTTGTAACTGGTGTAGTTATACCCATAGACGGGGGCTATACTGCCTTTTCTGGAGTTTAATTAACAGCATCCAAAATTCCACTAATCGGAATCGTTTTCGTAAAATGGCCTTTATTCAGGCTTTATTTCCACAATATTTCAAGAAATTGTATCGTAGTACTAAAACTCAATTAACCAATGACCACGCATAACAAACAGATTGCTTTCCTGTTTTTGGGACTCATCTTAACGGTTTTTGCTTGTAAGCAGGCCGATAATTCCGAAGAGCAAGAAGCTTGGGTATCCATATTTGACGGCGAGACACTCAACGGCTGGAAAGCCGTAATGGGACAAGCAGAATTTGAGGTAGCCAATGGAGAAATTATCGGGATAGCCAAGCATGGCACTCCCAACACCTTCTTGGTAACCGAGCAACTCTACGAAGATTTTATTTTAGAATTTGATTTGAAAATCAACCATGTTTCGTCCAATTCAGGAGTAATGGTCCGCGGACAGTTTGATCCAGAAGCGATGGATGGGAATGGTCTTGTATATGGCTACCAAATCGAAGCTGACCCTACAGACCGTGCTTGGTCTGGCGGATTATTCGATGAGCGAAGAAGAGGTTGGATGTATCCCTTGGATTTGAACCCTTCTGCCAAATCTGCCTTTAAAATGGGTGAATGGAATACGTATAGAATTGAAGCCATCGGTAATACTATCAAATCCTGGGTCAATGGGCAGGAAGCTGCTTATGTAGTGGATGATATGGATAGCAGAGGATTCATCGGATTGCAGGTGCACTCTATCCGCAACCTAGAGGATGAAGGTCAAAAAACCTATTTCAGAAATATCCGCGTACAAACAGAAAACTTGCAGCCAACTCCCTTCTCGGGAGATGTATTTGTAGTCAATACAGGCCTCAATGAATTGACAGAGCTTGAAAAAGCCAATGGCTGGAAACTACTATTTGATGGTCAAACCTCTACTGGTTGGGTGGGTGCCTATAAAGATGCATTTCCTTCGGAAGGATGGCATATCAAAGACGGAATCCTCATGGTAGAGGCTTCTGACGGTTCTGAGTCCATGAGCTTTGGGGATATTGTTACAGTGGATAAATACAGTGCTTTCGACTTGGCATTTGACTTCAATATTTCAGAAGGTGCCAACAGCGGTGTAAAATATTTTGTAACCCTTCAAGAAGGGAATACAGGTTCTGCAATCGGCTTAGAATATCAAATCCTAGATGATGAAAATCATCCAGATGCAAAAAATGGCAGAGATGGTAATCGCACCTTAGCTTCTTTGTATGACTTAAAAACAGCTGACAAACAACCTAGGTATGTACGCAAGCCGGGCGAATGGAACCAAGGAAGAATAGTAGTCCACCCTGACAACAAAGTAGAGCATTTTATCAATGGGGTAAAAGTACTGGAGTATGTACGAGGTTCTGAAGATTTCAGACAAATGGTAAGCGAAAGTAAGTACAAGGTTTGGGAAAACTTTGGTGAAGCCCCAGAAGGCCACATCTTACTTCAAGATCATGGAGATGAAGTAAAATTCAAAAACATCAAAATTAAAGCATTAAATTAACCCAAGATACAGATGGAAGATCATAATCAATCCAGAAGGGATTTTCTCAAGAAAGGAACACTTTTAAGCGCTGGATTAAGTTCCTTGGGAGCCTTGGGCTTCTCTGCCAAAAGTTACGGAAACATCATCGGTGCCAATGACCGAATCAATATCAGCATCATCGGATTGGGAAGAAGGTTGGGAGCATTTGTTCCAGCCTTGACCGATTCCAAAAATAATGTGCAAGTGGCTTACCTCTGCGATGTCATGAAATCCCAACGGGAAAAAGCCGGCAAACGCTTTTCAGACCTGTTGAACTACAGTCCGAAATTGGAAAATTCCTTTTTCAAAGTGGTAGAAGATAAATCAGTAGATGCCATCATCAATGCTACTCCGGACCATTGGCATGCACCCGGTACTTGGATGGCTTTGGAAGCCGGTAAACATGTATTCGTAGAAAAGCCTTGTAGCCACAATGCTCGGGAAGGAGAATTATTGGTGGAATACCAGCAGAAATATGGGAAGGTAGTACAAATGGGCAATCAACAACGCTCCTCTGACCATACCATAGAAATTATCCAAGAAATCCACAATGGAGTCATTGGTACACCTTATATGGCCAAAGCTTTTTACAATATGGCGAGAGGCAGAGTGCCTAACCCTACAGCTGCGCCTGTACCGGATGGATTGGATTGGGAATTATTCCAAGGTCCGTCCCCTCGCAAAGCTTACATGCATGATACCTGGGACTACAATTGGCACTGGTACGGTTGGGACTTTGGTACTGCCGAAACGGGCAACAATGCTACCCATGAATTGGATGTGGCTCGTTGGGCATTGAAAGTGGATTTTCCAAATCACGTAGCCGTAGATTCCGGTAAATATCATTTTCAGGATGATGGTTGGGAAATGTACGACACCATGCTTGCCACATTCAAGTTTGAAGGAGATAAGACCATTATTTGGGATGGTAAAAGCCGAAACAATTACGATATGTATGGAGGCGGAAGAGGCACCATTATCTTCGGAACAGACGGTTCTGTTTTTGTCAATAGAGAGTTGTATCGTCTCTTTGACAGAGATGGTAAACTTATAAGAGAAGTAAAATCTGCCAATGATGAGGGAGGAACTGCATTAGGTGGTGGGGGTGATATGAGTACCTCCCACGTAGTGAATTTCCTAGAAGCTATCAGGGGGCAAGCTGTGCAAAGATCGCCTATTGAAGTGGGGAGAATCAGTACCCTCCTTTGTCACTTGGCCAATATTTCTTCCCGCATCGGAGAAAACTTTGACTGCAATCCTGCCAACGGGCATATTTATAACCGAAAGGGTATGGAGCTATGGGGGAGATCTTATGAACCAGGTTGGGAACCCAAGATTTGAAACCAATCAAAAGAGCGCTATTTTTAACCATAGCGCTTTTTTGGCTTTTGACCATTTATCAAAGTTGGTTTTTGGTCTTGAAGTCTTTGTTTTAAATTGAAAAGCAGTAAGAGATTAAAAACGTTTGGCATTGAAAAGGAGAGCATTTATTAAGAGCAGTTCGGTACTAGGTTTGGCCATGGCTATTCCTGGATTTGGAATTTCGTATGGGTTGAGAAAAAAATACAAGATTGGCATTCTTGGTTACGGAGATCGTGGCACGGGATTGCATGCGGTATTTAATACACTTCCTGAACGCTATGAGGTAACTGCAGTTTGTGACACCTTGGATTTTAGACTTGCCAATCTAAAAAACTATGCCGATCCAACTTCTGTCAAGCAATACAAAGACTATCGCAAGATGTTGGAAGACCCATCCATTGATGCCATCGTCATTTGTACACCGCTGTACTTGCATTTTGAACAGGCCAAGGCTTGTTTGGAGGCCGGGAAACATATTTTCCTAGAAAAAGCGATGACCCATACCGTTGAGCAAGCTTTGGAGCTTCAACGGATTTCTGAGGACTATTCCAAACAGACCATACAAATCGGTCACCAATACCGTTATTCTCCGCTCTACTTCAAGGTCAAAGACTACATAAATGCTGGCTACTTGGGCAAAGTTACCCAAATAGAAGTGCGATGGGATAGGAATACCACCTGGAGAAGACCTGTTCCAAGCCCTGAGTTTGAGCGACAAGTCAACTGGCGGATGTACCACGAATATTCAGGAGGACTAGCAGCAGAACTCCTTTCTCATCAGATAGATTTCATCGATTGGGCCTTTGATACCAAACCAGACACTCTTTTCGCCACGGGTGGCATAGATTACCTCAAAGATGGTAGAGAGACCTTTGACAATGTGCAGCTGTTGGCACGTTATGAACAAGCTGGCATGGTGGGAAATTTTGGTGCTACCTGTAGCAATGCCCATGAAGGCTATGTGTTTAAAATCCGTGGCAGCAAAGGAACAGTCTCGTTATTTGTCAACGATGGTTATTTCTATCCAGAAGAACAGCAACTGGAAGAACTACAACTAGTAGATGGTGTGTCAGGAGCCACTAAACTCAATTGGAATGCAGACAAAAAAGGCATTCGCTTGATTGATGAGCCGTTGAAAGATGGAAGTTACTATGCCTTGACGGACTTCTATCGCTGCATGGAAGAAAACGCATTGCCGCACTCCAATGTGATGAACGGAGGAGATACGGCCATCATCGTGGCTTTGGCAAATGAGTCTTTATTGGATGGACAAATCAAACGCTTGAATACCTGATTAGTTGATAATGGGTTAATATAAGAATCCAAAAACCCACAATGGTATTTTATTTCCCATTCCAAATTCCAGATCATCAAGAGCAAGATAGGCTTGCTCCACACCCTTGATTTGACTTTGGTCTTTGGTTCTACCACCAATTTCAAAAGTGTAGGTTTCATCCACCAAAAAATCAGCCTTCTTACTGAGGCTCACCACATGTCCGCTGTTTTTGAGTTGATTTAGAAAAAAAGTCTCCCGCATTGTACCTACAGAAGGATTCAATTGTAAAGAGAACAGAAAGTTGGCGTTTTCGAAATAAATCTTACCCGGTTTTTGTAATTGACTGATTCCACCTACATGCTCGTAAAGTAAATTAAGAATCTTTGCATCTTCCAAGTGCTTGATGAAGATATTCACCGTTTGCCTACCCAGCTGCATTTTTTCAGCTATTTTGGAAATATTGGGTTCGAAGGGTACGCTTGCGGCAATTACTCCTAATAGCTGTTTTACCTTCGTTACATTTGATGCACTGTATCCTTGAATCGTCGCAAGATCACTTTCAAGCACGGTATTAATGATTTGAATCAATCGCTGCGGTACTCTTTCCGGCTTGAGGTCTTTGGCAAAAGGAAAATATCCTTGTCGTAGGTACTCTTTAAAAAGGGGCAATACAGGTTTACCTATTTTTTGAATCAATTCTGTCGAAATAGCTAAAGGATTACCAAGGATAGAAGAGAAGTCTATGGCTTCGATAGACAATCCCTGATAAAGCGAAAGATATTCTCGAAATGAAAGTCCATGCAGTAGTTGAGTTTCCAACCTTCTGCTCAAATCGGCTTCTCCTCTGTACAGATCCAGGGCGGATGAACTGGTAAAAACCACCCTTAACTCAGGAAATCCATCGTAAATCAACTTCAATTCTCGAGACCAGTCAGGATACTTATGTACCTCATCAATTAACAATACACGTCCTCCGTAGCTGTACCACAAGGAAGCTAGACTGAAAAGATTTTTCGTATAAAAATAAGGATGCTCAGCTGTTACGTACATTGCTTTTTCACCTGCTTCTGTAAGCTGATGTAAATATTGAAGCAACAAAGTGGTTTTTCCAACCCCACGAAGACCTTTGATACCTAGCAACCTTTCCTCCACCAACAACTCTGCATACAAATACCTATACCAACTACTTTGGAAGGATTTTAAAAGATTTCCTTGATATGCTAAGAGTTCTTCCATTCTAATTGATTCAATTACAAATCAAATATATGGAATTTTTGATTTGAATACAAATCAATCTACAGGGTTTATTGATTCATCAGCAAATCACTTGCTCGCAAGAATTGAACTTATGGCTAAGCAACTTGTACTAAAAATGAGTTACAGAACTACCACTAAAGCGCTTGATATTCCAATTCAAAGATCCTCAAATCCAAAAACCCCAAATTTCAACTCATCCTCATTTTCTTCATAGGCTTTCAGGTCCACCAAGTGGTATTTATTGTTTACTACAAATGATTGATAACAGGTATAATGGTCATCCAAAAACGCACGAGTAGACAGAAAATTAAAGTCCTTATCAAATTTATACACTGTAAATCTAGGCAGCGGTGCTTCCGATACAGGCTCCAAAACTTCAACTATAAATCCCTCCTCCATTTCAAGAATTTTCCAAACTTTTTGTTGTTGATTACTATGAGCTCTTAATTTGTAAAGTGCATCTTGATCCAAGTTAGCTAGGTCCTCATATTTTATGTTCGTTGGCACAGGTTGTCTCCAATTCCTTAGTTCCAAATAAACCTCTTTATACAAGGTCCCATTAAGATCATAAACTTTTACAATATTGGAATTAGAAAAACCAGTAATCAAACCATTATAATGTGTAGAATAGGTTCCAAAAGGCCCAGTTAGCATATGGCCTTCCCCCCAGAAAATTTCAACATTTTCTCTAGGTAATGGAGCCAAATATCTAAAACTATTATCATCAATAGATATAGCTAAAACACTATTATACACATTATTTGGATTTCTATTAGGAAACAACCCTGCGAAATAACTGAGATATATCTTGTTATCTTTATTCATAAACAGTTTATTACCATCGGAAAAATAAAAGTACCCATGGTCTTCCTCAAAATCTGGGAGTCTTAGTTTATTTATAAAATCTCCTTTTTTATTAAATAAATAAACAACCCTTCCAGCATTCGAGACAAGGAAGACTCCTTCTTCACCAATATAAGTGTTGACTAAAAAATGTTCGGGAATTGAATTTGGCCCTTCCAAGGGAATGGTTTTTTTAAAGAGATCCTTTCCAGTAGTTATATCATACAACCTTAATTCACCATTGAGAAAATTATAAACTGCTGCGACAGGCTTTTGATCTATAGTAGAAACATCAAAAGAAAGAGAAATAAAACTTTCTGTTTGTGAAAGGGGGATGGAAAAAGAATTACCAATTATTTTCTCTTTATTTGAATCATGTTTTGAACAAGCAAAGAACAATATTAACAAAAGAATATATCCTAACTTTTTCATAGTATAATAGAAAAAAAACTATCTTTCAACTAAACTATATTTGCAACCGTAGCAAATAATTTTTTTATTAAAAGATAGTCTTAATTTAAAATTCAAATTTATAGTGGTTTAATAGTACCATCACAGGCTGGGGCTATCGTTCCACTACTTTTTCCAGTACAATAATCTCCACCAAAGAAATTTATACAGTATCCAACATTGTTTGATGGATTTGAACTTACTGTACACTTAGATGAACCTGCTCCAGGAGGAGGGTTAACTGAAGCATCACTAGCCGTTGAATAGCTAGACGAAAATAACAAGAGAATGGCACAAATGCCAACAAGGAGTTTTTTCATGATGATTTTTGTTTGACTTTAATTAATAAATTAAACTTTGAAGTAATTACAACTTCAAAGTATTCAAAGAAAGAAAGAAATAAGCAAATATTTAGTATATTTTTATATTTAAATTAAGATAAAAATACAAATATTTACAATTTTTGTTCTTTTACAACCATAAAATAACAATTCACAATCTTTAAAATTTTGTGCCGAATCATTATTTATTTTCAATCACTAGATGGTTTTGGAAATAAAATCAAAAAATCACCCCACTTTCAAGCGTACAAACCCCAACTCATCATCCACATTTTCGTGAATCCATACGGTTCCGTCTTTGATAAAATAAACCCCATATTTCTTTCGGTAATCGGGAACTAAGACCTCTCCGAGCATTTGTAAGTCCTTATCAAAAACGGTCAATACTACTTTGTAATAACTTTCTCCTTCGGTGTTCTCAGCCGCTTGTTGTATGCTGGAAAGGCGATAGAAACGCTCGGAGCTTTCATCCCACACCCATCTACCAAAACTGACCTGAGAACCCAAAATCTTGCTTTGCTCACTAAACTCCTCCCGACTTCCAACTTTCTGCTTTTGACCACCTACTTTTTCGTTTGGGGTCAGGGTACTGTTGTATTCAATCAGGGAATATTCAGTTGTTATGGGATCAAATACTAGCGTTTCATTGAACATATCCGAATGAATCAACACCTTTCCTTGGTATATCTGCTTATAAATCGCACCCATGGAGGCCATTTTCATGCCATCCCCATCCATAATGATGGAGAACTTCTCCATTTTTTGAGGATACTCAAAATCAATCATTTCCAAGGATTTTTCTTTCACATTCAATTTAGCCAAGTAAGGTACGTGCTCAAACATGTTCATCAAACCCATCAAAACCGTCTGATCATCCAAAAATACATACTCAGACTTAAAGGAATAGCTTGTCTCTGCATCAGGCGCAATGTAATCTGTTGGATGTAAACTTAGAGACTCGGTCAAATTTCCCTCCAAATCATAAAACCCACTTTTATCGAACCCATGCATAAAAATTCTTCCATCCGGAAAAACCCGCAAGGCCATCACATAGGCAGAAACCGCATTGGGACCATCATTGGCAAAGGATACTTTTTGGAGCAGAGACTTATTGTCTAAGTCAAAAACCTCCAACTTCAAGGACTTCCGATCAAAATTATACAAGCGCTTTTTGTCAGGACTAAGCCCATACGTAAACATACTTGCCCCAGCCATAACGAGCTCGTCACCGGAGTCAATCAATACTGTATCTTGTTGAATGGTCAAGTTAAGCGTACCTGAAGACCTATCGGAACCCTCTCTAGTACCACAAGAAAATAAGATGAAAGTAACAGACAATAGAACGAAGAACCTCATAACCATAATTTTTCGTTCAAATTATGTATTTAGTCCTAAAGTTGCAAACAAGTACCTATCTATTTAGGAATAATTTACAAAACCTTCTTGCTGTTGGTTTGAAAAGCTAGTTCGACCACAAAAAAACCCGGCAGGTTTTAAAAACCTGCCGGGTCTGACTCTATTTATACCATTAATTGTTCCGGTGTAGTTATTTACACATTCACTGCGTAAAGTTCTTTTATCTTATCCACCGCATAAGTGACTTCCTCCAAGGTATTGAATCGGCTGAAAGAGAAACGAACCGATTCACGCTCAGGGTTATGGTTTAAAGCTCTCAAGACATGGGAGCCTACCGTTGCACCACTGCTGCAAGCCGAACCACCCGAAGCCGAAATTCCATTCAAATCCAGATTAAATAGTAACATCCCTCTGTTTTCTTCCGAAGGAGGCAAACTCACATTTAATACGGTGTACAAGCTAGCATCTAAATCTCCAGAAGCCCCATTGAACTGCACGCCTGGGATTGAAGCTTCGAGTTGGGACTTGAATGCTTGCTTGATGGAGCGAATATGAGCCTGATGATCCGCCATATCCTCATAAGCTAATTCCAAGGCTTTGGCTACTCCTACAATTCCAATCACATTTTCTGTTCCACCACGCATATTGCGCTCTTGGGCACCGCCGTAAATAAAGGGATGTATTTTCTTTTCCTTTTTTACATACAAAAATCCTGAGCCTTTCGGTCCATGAAATTTATGGGCCCCTGCAACGACTGAATCTATAGGTGAATTTTTCAAATCATGCACATAATGACCCATGGTCTGTACAGTGTCAGAATGGAAGAAAGCGCCAAATTCTCTAGCTAACAGACCGATAGTTTCTAGGTCATTGATAGTTCCGATCTCATTATTGGCATGCATCAAAGAAACCATGGAATGAGGATGCTTTTCCAAGAGTTGTTTCAATTGCTCCAGATTAACATCACCCCTTTCGTTGACCTCCAACAAGCTCAATTGAATCTTTCCCTTTTTGGCACATTCCTCCAAGGTATGCAATACTGCATGATGTTCGATAGGGGATGTAATGGCATGTGTGATACCATGCGTTTCCATTCCACAAACCAAGGCTGTATTATCCGCCTCCGTACCTCCAGAAGTAAAAAAAATCTCAGCTGGAGAAGCATTTAACAATTCAGCTACTTTCTTTCTGGCTTTTTCAATGGCAGAACGTACTTCCCGTCCATGGCTATGCACAGAAGAGGGGTTACCATAATGCTGTTTCATAAACGGCAGCATGGCTTCAATCACACGATCGTCCATAGCTGTGGTTGCCGCATTGTCAAAATAGACTCTCATTGCTTCCTAGATTTGGGTTTATAAAGAAAGGCGCTACAGAGAATCTCCATAGCGCCTGCAAGTTAGCAATTTCTTTTTTTATGACTCAGTAATTACCTCTTTGATATCTGTGATGAGTTTATTCGCCAAATGCTCTGCGGTAGCCTGAGAAGCAGACTCCGAGTAAATTCGAATGATAGGCTCTGTATTTGATTTTCTCAAATGCACCCACTCTTTGTCAAACTCAATTTTCACTCCGTCGATATCATTGATCGGCTGTTTGCTATATTTTGATTTGATAGCCTCCAATACTTTATCTACATCGATATCCGGAGTCAACTCAATCTTGTTTTTGGAGATGTAATAATTTGGATAGGTAGCTCTCAACATGGAGATACTTTTGCCAAACTTTGCCAAATGAGTCAAAAACAATCCGATTCCAACCAAAGCATCCCGTCCGTAGTGTGACTCAGGATAAATTACCCCTCCGTTACCTTCACCACCGATGATGGCATTGGATTCTTTCATTTTGTTGACCACATTGACTTCTCCAACTGCAGCTGCTTGATAGCTTCCACCTCTTTTCTCGGTGACATCACGCAAAGCACGGGTAGAACTCAAATTAGAAACCGTATTACCAGGAGTTTGGGAAAGCACATAGTCTGCTACAGCCACTAAGGTATATTCTTCTCCAAAAGCACTTCCATCTTCATTCATGAAGCATAGGCGATCCACGTCCGGATCCACAACAATACCCAAGTCATATTTCCCACGGTTAAGCTTTTCAGCTATATCGCGTAAATTTTCAGGAAGGGGTTCTGGATTATGAGGGAAATGACCATCGGGTGTACAGTACATTTCTTCGATTTCTTCCACACCCAAAGCTCTCAACAATTTTGGTAAGGCAATACCACCTGTAGAGTTCACACAATCGATCACAACCTTAAACTTGCGAGCCGCTATTGCCTCCTTATCCACCAAAGGTAGTGAAAGGACATGCTCAACATGCTTGTCAATATAATCGTCCTTAACGGTGTAAGAACCTAATTTTTTTACTTCAGCAAAAGAGAAATCTTCCTTCTCAGCACTTTCCAAAATGGCTTTCCCTTCCGCATCTGAGATAAACTCTCCTTTATCATTCAATAACTTCAGGGCATTCCACTGAATAGGGTTGTGGCTCGCGGTTAGGATAATTCCTCCACCTGCTTTTTCTAAAGGAACGGCTAATTCTACAGTTGGGGTTGTACTCAGACCCAAATCGATTACATCAATACCCAAACCTTGAAGGGTTGCTGCTACCAACTTGGATACCATTTCACCCGAAATGCGGGCATCTCTACCTATGACTACTTTAGGATTGTTGGTATGGGTTTTTACCCAATATCCATAAGCGGAGGTAAATTTAACAACATCCAATGGGGTTAAGCCCTCACCAGGTTTGCCTCCGATAGTTCCTCTGATACCGGAAATAGATTTTATTAAAGCCACGTTCTAAAATTTGTTTGGATAAAGAAAAATCCTGGTTTACCCAGGAAACGTAAGTGTCGCTTATTTAAATTTGGCAAGCACCTTATCTACTTCATTGTCTGGATTGGCGCAGCTGCTATCTGGACTAACTTCTTTTCCACAATAGCTGCACGTTCCCCCGTCTTTATTCAGATAAGGATTCTGAGATGCACAGGTACCTTTAAATTCCCCATTTTTGATAAAAATCAAACGCACAGACATCAATATGAAGAAAAGCGCTAGAAATCCTAAAGTCAAATATAAGGTTGCCATATCAATTTTATTTCCGCAAATTTACACAATACTTTCAAAACGTTTCTACTCTTCGAATAGTTTCCCTCTTTATGTCTCAATTATCACAAAGACCCGGCCAACTTCAAGCTTTTGACAAATTATTGACTATCATGGATGAATTACGGGAACAATGTCCATGGGATCGCAAACAGACCTTGGAAAGTCTTCGACACCTGACCATTGAAGAGACCTTTGAGTTGTCGGATGCCATTTTGGATAACAATTTGGAAGAGATAAAAAAAGAGCTAGGGGATATTTTACTTCATATCGTATTTTATGCCAAAATCGGTTCGGAAAAAGAAGCCTTTGATATCAAATCAGTCATAGATTCTCTGTCTGAAAAACTGATTCGCAGACATCCACATATCTACGGAGATGTAAAAGCTGACGATGAGGAAGCTGTCAAGCAAAACTGGGAAAAAATAAAGTTGCAGGAAAAAGGAAATGTGTCTGTCTTGGGAGGAGTACCCAAGTCCCTTCCAGCATTGATCAAAGCCATGCGCATTCAAGAAAAAGCCCGTGGCGTGGGTTTCGATTGGGAGGAAAAGCATCAGGTTTGGGAAAAAGTAGAGGAGGAAATGCAGGAGTTTAAGGAGGAGTTTAACGCCGTCTCCGAAGAATCCCTAGACAAGGAAAAGGCTACAGCTGAGTTTGGAGATTTATTATTTTCCTTGATCAATTATGCACGATTTATCGACATCAATCCTGAGGAGGCTTTAGAACGAACCAACCTGAAATTTATCAAAAGATTCCAATACCTTGAGCAAGCCGCCAAAACAGCCGGTAAAAGCTTGGACCAAATGAGCTTAGAGGAGATGGATGTGTATTGGGAGGAAGCGAAGAGGTTGGGGAAATAAAACTCCCGCGGGAGTTGACTACCGGAGGTTATTAGCCCCTAGTCACAACTCGGGGTAAAATGGATAACCAAATTCCAAATTGCCCAACTCCGATAGGAGTTGAATTTCAACGCCTTAATCCTCATTTGAACATACATTTTTCCTTTTTACATCAATCCTCCGCAAAGAAAACCCCCAAACGTGCTAAGGTAGGACTCGCTTTTGCGTCTTGAATAGTCAACCTCAGATCCGTTGTTTGCACCGTATCAAAACGCAAAATTCTTTTCGCACCTATGGTGGTTCCTTTGTGGATAACTTTCCATTGACCCCCAAGTTTTGCTTCAAGTACAAAAGACTTGACTCGTTGTCCGAGGGGTATAAACTCTTGAGCTAGAAAACGATTAATGGTTACGGGTTGCTCCCATGCTAGTAAAATTTCGTTTTGAATAATGCCGTCCGAAGCAGCCCAATAGTTAGCTAAATCCAAACCAAGCACATTCTTTGATTCAAATCCTTTTCCACGTTCATTGGAAGCAGATACTGTAGCCTTACTTATCAAATCCACTTCAAAGTCTTTTTTGATCTTTGTAGCTAACGTTAAGATTTGTGTTTCATCATTTTCATGAATCAAGCCGCGCCTGTCCACAGGGAAATTAATCAACAGGGCTGCATTGCTTCCTATGCTTTGGTAATAAATCTCTGTCAGTTCTTCGAGTGTTTTTACTTTATCATCTTCATGAGCATGATAATACCAGCCTGGACGAATGCTCACATCGGCTTCTGCAGGCACCCAATGCGTCCCATTTTCCTGACCCGCAGCAAAACGCTCAGGATACTCCGGCATTCCTGCATACACGGAGTCTCTCATTAAATTGGACCAAGTAGTCTCGTAAGCAAAGCCATTTTCATTTCCTACCCAGCGCACATCGGGGCCAGCATCGCTAAACATGACTGCATTGGGTTGTAACTTTCTTACCAACTCATAGGTAGTCGGCCAATCATAATAGGTCAATTTATCCACCATTCGATCCTCGTTGGCACCGCCATAATAGCCAGTACCGCCATTCGCCCCGTCAAACCAAATTTCAAATAATTCTCCATAGTTAGTGAGCAATTCTGTTAATTGGTTCCGCATATAGGTAATGTATGCTGGCTGACCGTATGCTGGATGATTGCGGTCCCAAGGGGAATAGTAGATACCCATCTTCAAGCCAAATTCTTCACAAGCCTCTTTTAACTCTTGTATCAGATCACCTTGTCCATTTCTCCAGGGGGAATTTTTTACGGAATGCTCTGTATAGGCTGAGGGCCACAAACAAAAACCATCGTGGTGTTTGGCTGTAATGATGATTCCTTTCATACCAGCATCTTTGACTACTCGGGCCCATTGCCTGGTATCGAGATCAGTTGGATCAAACATAGAGGGCAACTCATCTCCAAAACCCCACTCCCTGTCAGAAAAGGTGTTCATATTGAAATGAACAAATGCATAATACTCCAGTTCATGCCAATCAAGCTGTCGCTCACTAGGAATCGGAAAAACAGGATCTGGAGGAAGTATCTCCTCTTTTGCTTGACAGGAAATTAAGATAAATAAAGCAAGGGCAAATTTTTTCATTTTTTAGGGGTAATTTGATATGGGAATGTACTAAAAAAGTGAAAAAACAGTGCAACACTTTACAGTTTATCCACACTAAATTAGGGTAAATGGGATATGTTTATAACTTGCAGACATGCGTCAGACATCCTATATAGAAATCAGTAAATCTGCTTATGCAGCCAATATTCAATTTTTAAAACAAGATCTCGGCCCAAAAACCCAACTTTCGGTAGTAGTCAAAGGAAACGCCTACGGGCATGGCATCGAACATATCGTAGCGCTTGCCGAAGAAAATGGCATCCGCCACTTTTCGACCTTTTCAGCAGATGAGGCTTGGAGAGTCTATCAGGCCAGCAAACACAAGAGTCAGGCAATGATCATGGGCATGATTGATCCTGAGGATTTAGAAGAGGTCATTGCAAAAGGGATGGAGTTCTATGTGTTTGATTTTAATCGGCTAGAACAAGCGATTGCCATTGCCAAAACAACCCGCACTCCGGTAAATATCCATGTAGAAGTAGAAACGGGTTTTCACCGAACAGGCTTCGAGTGGGATGAATTGGAATGGTTGATGAGCTTACTCAAAGAAAACGCTTCGCATATCAGATTAAAAGGGCTATGCACACACTTTGCTGGAGCAGAAAGCATCAGCAACTACGTCCGGATAAGAAACCAAATCAAGCAATACCGTAAATTCAAAAAGTGGTTTGATACCCACAACATTCACTTTGAAAAATACCATACAGCTTGCTCCGCAGCCAGCTTACTCTATCCAGAGACAAAAATGGATATGGTTCGAATTGGTATTGCTTCCTATGGCTTTTGGCCCACGCAAGAAACGTATATGTACCGGTTCCAATCCTTACCACTAGACAATAAAAACCCGCTCAAACGGCTCATTTCCTGGAAAAGCAGCATCATGAATACTAAAAAGGTTGACATGGGAAGCTTTATTGGGTATGGCTCCAGCTACATGGCACCGCGGAATATGACGATTGCGCTCGTGCCTGTTGGATATTGTCATGGATTTAGCCGTCTATTAAGCAACCAAGGAAAAGTTTTGATTGGTGGAGTAATTGTCCCTGTGGTAGGTACGGTTACTATGAACAGTATAGCAGTAGATATTACAGATTTGGAAAAAGTGCAGGCTGGAGATGAGGTGGTCTTGATCGGTGTGCAAGGAAATCAGGAAATTTCCGTAGCATCTTTCGGGGAATCTTCTCAGCAAGTGAATTATGAATTACTCACACGTCTGCCTCAAAGTATTCCAAGGAAGATTGTGGAATAAATAAGGCTTAAAAACAAAAACCTAACAGGTTGTGGAAACCTATTAGGTTGGGATGATTTGTATTTTATATCTTACCTTCTTCCAAACTCCGCTTTCGCCTCATCCAAGAAATTGACAAAATTCTGGATATTGGTATCATATGCTTTGGGTCGGATAAGCAATTGCTCTTGATGATCCAAAATCACATAGTACGGCTGCGCATTGTTATTGAATCGGGTGATTTGAAAATCTGCATTTTGCTTGCCTATGGTATTTTTCACTTTTCCATCAAACTCAGATGTATACCACTCTGATTCCGGAAGCTGATAACGTTCGTCAATATATAGAGCCACCATCACAAAATCTTCCTGCAAGCGCTGCAATACCTGTGGGTCGGACCAAACCCGGGCTTCCATTTCCCGGCAATTGACACAGCCATGTCCAGTAAAGTCAATAAACAGAGGCTTATTGGCTCGTTTGGCCGCTGCCAAGGCTTGCTGATAATCAAAATATCCTTGCAAGCCATGAGGCAAGTGTAGGAAGTCGGCATACTTGGGTACATCGTCCAATGTGGTTGCTTTAGCTGCTGTTCCTCGGTTTTCCATAATGTTGAAATCATGCGTAGCCATCGGAGGAAGGTATCCGCTCAGAGCTTTCAAAGGTGCTCCCCACAACCCTGGAATCAGATACACTACAAATACAAAGGTAACAATCGCCAACATCAATCTTGGTACGGACAAGTAGTCCATAGGAGAGTCATGCGGCAAGCGAAGCTTTCCTAAGAGGTACAAGCCCAGTAAGAAGAAAATCACAATCCAAATCGCCAAGTAAATATCTCGATCCAACAACCCCCAATGGTATACTTGATCTGCTACCGAAAGGAACTTGAATGCAAGGGCTAATTCCAAGAAACCTAAAACAACTTTTACTGAGTTTAACCATCCACCAGATTTTGGCAAAGAATTCAGCCACTCCGGGAAAATCGCGAACAGTGTAAATGGAATAGCAAATGCCAAAGAGAAAGAAAACATGCCCAAAATCGGCTTCACCAAAGCTCCACCTGCCGAAGAAATCAAGATCGAACCCACAATAGGACCTGTACAGGAGAACGAGACCAATACCAGGGTAAAGGCCATAAAGAAGACACCTGCAAAACCTCCCTTATCCGCTTTGGCATCAATTTTATTGACAAAACTGCTCGGCAAAGTCAATTCAAACATTCCCAAAAAAGCAAAGGCAAAGAAAATGAAAACCAAGAAGAAGAATACATTGGGCACCCAGTGTGTGGATAACCAATTAGCAAATTCAGGTCCTTGGATTGCCGCAACTGCCGTACCTGCTATGGTATAAATGGCAATGATGGAAAATCCATACAAAAAAGCATTCCGAATTCCCGAAGCTCTTGATTTTGCTCTACCTGTGAAAAAGGTTACCGTCATCGGTATCATGGGGAATACGCAAGGTGTCAACAAAGCAGCTAATCCTGCCAAGAAAGCAATGATCATAAAGCCGATCAAACCCTCATTTTCCTCATCTGCTGTCAAATCAATGTAAGTGGGGGCATCAGCAACAGCGTTTGGAGTTGATAAATCAGCCTCTACAACTTCCTCTCCAGCATCTTCCAACACTTCCTCCACAATTTCTTCCAAAGATACTGCCGCTGTAGTAGCATCCGCACTGGAGGAAACAGTTCCTGTCGCCGTCGCCGTAATCGTGAAATCCTCTTCAAATGGAATACACTGACCAGTGACATCAGAACACATCTGATAATTGATCGAACCAACCAGTTTGATCGCATTACCAGTAACTTTTACTGTCTGTTCAAATGTCCCTGAACCCACAAAATAGGTCACATCACCTTCCCAGATTTCATCGTATTTTTTCTTAGGGTTGATGGCCTTCAAACCATTAACCAATTGCACTCCATCCGAGGTTTTAAGCTCCAATTCCGTCAGCATAGGGCCCAAATCTGGATCAAAGTCGTTGGAATAAATATACCAATCTCTTGGAATCTGTGCTTTGAAGGTGATTTTTACCTCAGAACCCACACTTGGGTTTTTATCCGCCAATTGAATTGTCCATTTAGGTGGAGCAATCAATTGTGCCGAAGCATAAAAGGAAAGAAGCAAGAAAGAAAAAAGAAAGAGACTGCTTTTCAGGTATGTAGACATGGTATAATTACTTTTCCGCTGTAATAATGAGGAAATTAGGCAAATAGTTCAGTAATCCTTGGCACAAAAGGCTATTTGGGTGGCTGAACGGACAATTGCTATTAAAAGCAAGCTGCGGTCATTCATTATTCTCTGACGAATACTGTTCATGACCGCAGTTTTTGTTTCTAGTTTCAAGTGTACTCAAGACTATCGCTTAAGCACTCGCTTGATCTTTGAAGTGCTTGAAGAAGAAGGCAATGGTCTCAATTCCCATCAAATAATTCGCCACACCATAGTGTTCATTGGGTGAATGCAAGGCATCAGTATCCAAACCAAAGCCCAATAGAATCGGATCCAAGCCCAATTCCTGCTGGAAAAGGGCACAGATTGGAATCGAACCTCCTTCTCTTGTTGGAATGGCTTTTTTGCCAAAAGCTTCTTGAATAGCCAAATCAGCTGCTCTATAACCTGGAGTATCTGTAGACACTACAGCAGGAGCTCCACCGTGATGAGGAGTTACTTTTACCTTGACGGAAGCAGGAGCGATGGATTTAAAATGCGCTTCAAACAAGTTGGAAATCTCTCGAAAGTCTTGATTGGGTACCAATCGCATGGAAATTTTTGCATAGGCTTTGGAAGGAAGCACCGTTTTGGCACCTTCTCCTGTATAACCACCCCAAATACCATTGACATCCAAGGTTGGTCGGATACCTACACGCTCGATGGTGGTATAGCCTTCTTCACCATGCACATCTGCTACATCTAATTTCTTTTTATAGTCCTCTAGCTCAAATGGCGCTTCATTCAAGGCCTTTCTGTAGGCAGCGCTGTACTCCTCCACCTTATCATAAAAGCCTGGAATGGTGATATGATTGTTCTCATCCTGCAAGGATGCGATCATTTGACACAAAATATTGATCGGATTGGCTACCGCTCCTCCATACGTTCCAGAGTGAAGGTCTCTGTTGGGCCCTGTGACTTCGACTTCCATGTAGGACAGTCCCCTCAAACCCACCGTCACCGATGGATCTTGTAAGGAAATCATATGTGTATCAGATACCAACACCACGTCGGCCTTCAATTTTTCTTTGTTGGCTTTGACAAAGATGTCTAAGTTGGCCGAACCAACTTCCTCCTCGCCTTCGATCATAAACTTCACATTACATGGCAAAGAGTTATTGGCCATCATGGCTTCAAAGGCCTTTACATGCATATAAAACTGACCTTTATCATCAGCCGAACCGCGTGCGAAGATGGCACCTTCCGGGTGTCTGTCAGTCGTTTTGATTACTGGCTCAAAAGGCGGTGAATCCCATAATTCATATGGATCGGCTGGCTGCACATCGTAGTGGCCATATACCAAGACCGTTGGAAGGGCAGGGTCGATGATTTTTTCTCCATACACAATCGGATAGCCTGCCGTCTGACACAATTCCACCTTATCCGCACCGGCCTTTTCTAACTGCTCCTTTACAAAATCTGCCGCAGCAAACACATCATTTTTAAACTTCGGATCAGCACTTACAGAAGGGATACGAAGCAAATCAAACAACTCATTTAAAAAACGTTCTTTATTGTCTTGAATGTAGGTTTTTACTGACATTTTATATGTGGGTTAATATTCTACTAGTTTATAAATTACGGGGACCATAACTACCCGCATTCTTAATATCTTCATCCAAATCGCTTTCAGAAATATTAAACACAGAAACTCCGTATAAATTTAATAACTCAAGAAAAGTTCTTTTGGAAACACCGAGCATGGAAGCACCCTGACCTGAAGTTATTTTCCCTGTCTCATACAGCTTGCTGGCAGCAGCTAAAAGAAATTCTTGGGGTTCCACTCCAAGACCGTCGGGCAACTCAATTTTGATCGTGCTCATATCCGTTTGATGAATTATCCTGCTCACAAAATTACATTTATAATCAAGATTTGCCTATTTTGAGCCAAACTTTTGATTATGAAAGCAATTATCTGTGAATCATACGGGCTACCAGATAGCCTTGTTTACAAGGAAGTAGAAAACCCTTCGCCAGGTGAAAAAGAGGTTGTCATAGAAGTGGCAGCCTGTGCGGTCAACTTTCCCGATGTATTAATCATCCAAAATAAATATCAGTTCAAACCCGAACTCCCTTTCTCACCGGGAGGGGAAGTGTCGGGTGTTATCAAGAGCGTTGGAAATCAGGTCAAGCACTTAAAAGTCGGACAACGAGTATTGGCCTTGTGTGGCTGGGGTGGATTTGCAGAGGAGGTGAAAGTTTCCGCAGATCGGGTATTCCCCATCCCGCCTTTTATGGATGATGTGACAGCAGCTTCTACCTTGTACACTTTTGGGACTTCCTATTTTGCGCTAAAAAATCGTGCACAATTAAAATCAGGAGAAACCTTACTTGTATTAGGTGCTTCTGGCGGGGTAGGCTTGGCTGCAGTGGAGTTGGGAAAGGTCATGGGTGCAACTGTTATTGCCGCAGCTTCGAGTGAAGATAAGTTAACTATCTGTCAAGAGAAAGGTGCTGATCACCTGATCAATTATGAAACAGAAGATTTGAAAGAACGCGTCAAAGAATTGACGCAGGGGAAAGGAGTGGATGTAGTCTTGGACGTGGTCGGGGATAGATTTGCCGAACCCGCACTTCGAAGCATGGCTTGGAAGGGGCGCTATTTGGTAGTAGGCTTCGCAGCCGGTGAAATTCCCAAGTTTCCGCTTAACTTGATTTTACTGAAAGGCTGCTCAGTGATGGGTGTTTTTTGGGGGAGGTTTTCCACAGAGGAAGCACAAGCAAGTCAGCAAAATCTAATGGAATTGGTAGGGATGATACAGGCTGGAAAAATCAGTCAGCACATACATCAGTTGTACAGCTTGGAAGAAAGCCCGAAAGCCCTTCAGGAAATGATGGACCGGAAGGTGGTAGGGAAAGCGGTTGTGGTCGTCAAAAGGAGGAAGGATGAGGGAGGAAGGATGAAGGGAATGGAGAATGAGGAATTAGAAATTAAGAATGAGGGTTTAGAAGCAAGAGTCAAGAAGCAAGAGTCAAGAGCGGATAAGGGTAGTGAAGTAAAGAAAGTGTTTCGGTCGGTGGGGGATTTGAGGGAGGCCGTGGGGAGTTCTCTGGGCGAGAGTGAGTGGGTAGTGGTGAGCCAGGAATTGATTCAGCAGTTTGCTGATACCACTGATGATAAGCAGTGGATTCATGTAGATACCGATAAAGCCAAAACATTACTACCGGGTGGAAAAAACATTGCTCATGGGTATTTGACACTTTCGTTGATTCCGAAATTGCTCTACGATTTGCTTCCACTTGAAGGGGTACAGATGGCACTCAATTATGGTACGGAGAAAGTACGCTTTCCAGCACCACTATATTCGGGTGATTCGGTCCGACTTCATGCATCGGTCAGCAAAGTAGAGGATCGGCCTGATGGAGCAGTAAGCCTACATATCCAAGCCAACATAGAAGCCAAAAATTCGGACAAGCCTGTTTGTGTGGCGGAGATTATTACAATTGTGAGGTTTTAAGTAAATTAGCATCTATGAAAGACCTTCAAGAAATAAAACAATTATTACTGGAAAACAAAGACCGACTGTTTGCTGAGTATCCATTAAAAGCTATAGGTCTTTTTGGTTCCTATACCAGACGAGAAGAAACAAGTGCTTCAGATATCGATATTTTAGTAGAGTTTAATGGTCCGATAGGATTAGCATTTATGGATTTGGCTGAAGATTTAGAAAAGTGCGTAGGTCAAAAAGTTGATTTGGTATCGAGAAATGGAATCAAACCAAAATATTTCAATGCTATCAAAAAAGACTTAGTCTATGTCTAGTAGGGATAATAAACTTTTGGTGGAAGATATATTAGAAGCAATTCAAAAAATTCTCAACTATAAAGCGGGGTTGAGCTTTGAAGAATTTTTAAAAGACTCTAAAACTAAAGATGCGATAGTGATGAATCTACTAATAATCGGAAAAGCATCTAACCGTCTAAGCGAAGATTTTAAAACAAAAAATTCAAGGGTTCCTTGGAGTCAGCTTCGAGGTTTCCGAAATAGGTTAATTCATGAATATTTTGGTGTAGACTATTCGATTGTCTGGAATATCATTTCAATTGAACTCTCTTCTTTGCAACATGAAATAAAAAAATTAGCTTAAAACGCCTCCCCAATAAACAGATAAAATCCTGTTCCCTCTTTAGTAAAAGCCACATCTAATCTCGTGTAAATATCCTTTTTGGGAAACAATAAAAAACGAGCACCCGCTCCAGCGGCCCAAGCAACTTTGTTGATGGAGGCTTGAGAAAAGTCTGGAACAACTGTGGCTGCACTAGCAAAAACTGCTGCTCCCAAGCGGTCTGTGAAGCCCAAAGGCAAAGGAAGCATCCGGTATTCCACCTGTGTTGCTACTTGATTGCGATCTCGGAATCTTCCCAAATAATACCCCCGCATCATACTTTCTCCTCCCATCAAGGCTAATTGATTGAATGGAACATCACCTGCCATAAATTGACCCAATAATTGAAAAGCCAAAACATTGTTGGCTCCAACGGGCCTAAAAAGACGGGAATCCAATAATAAGGCATTGAAATTGAAAGAGCTCAAGGCTGGAAAGTAGCGGATCAAAGCTAACTCCGCAAAATGCCCATCCCGTACATTCAATACATTGTGACGGTCATCGTACACAAGACCTAGTCCCAAACCCAAATTTCGAGAGCCTTCAAACCCCAATGGCAAATCGAAAGCAGGGGCATTTTCAGCCTTTTGAAAATCGACTCGGGATAGTTGATTGTACTCTGCTTCCAAACCCCAATAGAGATTGGGGCGAATTTCTCGCAACACCCGCTCCTTGATCCAAATCTGATTGGCATCCACCAAGGCTAAGTAATCCCTTGGGCTGTCCATACCTATCCCATGGTACTTGAGCGGAAAACTCTGCAATCGGATTTTTCCTAAAAAGAACCACTTATTTTTATCCGTATAAATGGCGTGGTCAAACCAAATTCCATATTGATTTTCCAGCGTAATGAAAGTAAAGCCATTAATTTCACTCAAGCGATTGGTTGTGTCTCGCTTGGGATAATAGACATATAAGGAGGAAAAACCAATCTCCCAGCTTGTCTCGGGTGCATATGCTAAGGTAGGATATACCAAAAATTGGGGTCTGCTAATATCTGAGGTGTCATTCAACACCTTGTTCAGATATCGTCGAGCAAAAGACTGCGCTTCCGATTCTTGCAAGAATAAGAACAGCAAAACCGCAAGCGAAAGAATCCTTCCCTTCATCAAAAATTTATTTAGTCCGAAAACTACTTAAACTTTACGATTTTACCATGCGCTTTGGATGTCATGCTTTGAGGAATGTTTTCTGAAATTTCGTTGAAAAGCAACTCAACCAATTTTTTCTTGAGATAACTTCTGTTCAGTACAATACTTACCTCTCGCATAGGCTCCTCTCCCTCAAAAGGTCGCAAACGCTGTTTTTCTTCCGAAGATAGATCAAAGGTGGCCAATTCTGGAAGCAAGGTCATGCCTTCATATTCATTGACCATATTTTTCAAGCCTTCCAATGACCCACTCTCGTAGTGGAAGTTCATGCGCTGAAACTTCGTTTGGTCACACAACCTAAATACCTGATCGCGGAAACAATGTCCTTGCTGCAATACCCACATATCATCCGTCTCCAGGTCACCAACAACTAGTTTTGGTTTTTGTAACAAAGGGTGTCCCTCAGAGAGATAGGCATAAAACTTCTCATAAAACATGGGTTTTTCAACAATCCCATTTTCTTCCAAAGGAGTGACTACAATGCCTAAGTCTAGCTCATCATTTTTGAGTTTACGGACGATTTCTTCTGTCACTATTTCCTCCACTTGCACTTTCACATGGGGATATTTTTCCAAAAAACTCCGAATAAAGCGATGCAAAAGGTACGGTGCCAGCGTTGGTATAATTCCGATTTTGATCAATCCAGAAATATCCCCTTTCAGTTGGGATACCAACTCGAAAATGCCTTTACTTTCAGATACTACCTTCTTTGCTTGGGTAATAATCTGTACCCCAATCTCTGTTGGAATCACTGGCATTTTACTTCGATCAAATAAAATGACTCCCAATTCATTCTCCAGTTTTTGAATTTGGGCACTCAGGGTGGGTTGTGTTACAAAGCAAGATTCTGCAGCTTGACCGAAATGACGAAACTTGTCAACAGCCAATACATACTCCAATTGTTGAATAGTCATATTGAAAAACTTCAGGGTTAATGTACTTCTGTTGCAAATATAAAATCTTTTTTGTGTTTATTTAGATTTGATTTAAATAATGATTAATTTCGCCCTCTCAAAATAACGAACTATGCTAAAAGCACTTATTCAATCAACATTTGTAGCACTTGCCGCGGCTTTTTTGATTGCCTGCGGAAGCTCAGAAAAGGAAGAAGTTGTCAATGTCTATACTCACAGACATTATGAAGCTGATCAGCAACTCTTCGATATGTTTACTGAAGCCACTGGCATCAAAGTAAACGTAGTGTCTGCCTCGGCAGATGAATTGATACAGAAATTAGAATTGGAAGGACCTAATTCTCCTGCTGATGTACTAATTACGGTGGATGCTGGAAGACTGTACCGTGCACAAACCAAAGATTTGTTACAATCAGTATCTTCTGATGTATTGAACAACAATATTCCTGCAAAGTTTAGAGAACCGGCTGGAAATTGGTTTGGATTAACTTACCGTGCCAGAATTTTGGCTTACAGCGTAGACCGTGTCAATCCTGAAGAATTGAGTACTTACGAGGCCTTAACTGAAGAAAACTGGAAAGGCAGAGTGTTGACCCGCTCTTCTGAGAACATCTACAACCAATCCTTGCTAGCTTCAGTGATTGCACACAAAGGCAGTGAAGGTGCAGCAGAATGGGCAGCTGGTTTGTTAGGCAATATGGCTAGAGCGCCAAAAGGTTCTGACAGAGACCAAGTAAAAGCTGTTGCCTCTGGAGAAGGCGATGTAGCTATCGTCAACACATATTATATCGGTATCATGTTGAATGATGCCAATGAAGAAGAGCGCAAAGCTGCTGAAAAAATTGGAATCTTCTTCCCTAACCAAGACGATAGAGGAACGCATATCAATATCTCCGGTGCTGGTGTAACCAAATATGCTCCAAATAAAGACAATGCAATCAAATTGTTAGAATTCCTTTCATCCAAAGATGCGCAGGAGTTTTTGGCGAATATCAACTTTGAATATCCTGTAAATCCTGCTGCTGCTTTCTCAGAGCAATTATTGAAATGGGGAACATTCAAAGCAGATGATATTAACCTTTCTGTATTGGGTGAAAACAACAGTGAGGCAGTGGTAATCTTTGACAAAGTAGGCTGGAAATAAGGTTTGGAATTAGTCAAACGAACGTATTATTGGTGGAATAAATGGACTGGCTACTCGCTGCTGATACTGCTGCTAGTAGCCACTCCTTTATTGACCATTTTTTTTAAAATCTTCGATAGTCCCGGAGATAGTTGGAAGCATATTTCCGAAACACTTTTATGGGGATACTTTCAAAATACTGTTTTCATTCTCATAGGAGTTGCTTTTTTCACTTTTTTACTAGGAGTCAGCACTGCTTGGCTCGTGTCTAATTATGAATTTCCCGGAAGAAAATACTTCGAGTGGTTATTGATTCTTCCACTCAGCTTTCCTGGGTATATCATGGCCTACACGTATGTAGGTCTGATCAGTTATACAGGACCCATTCAGAGTTTCCTAAGAAACAACTTTGATATCACGTTTAAAGGTCCTTTGATTGATTTAATGAATTTACCGGGGACGATTTTTATCCTCTCGGTAACGCTATTTCCTTATGTATTCCTGATTAGTCGCACATCCTTTCTGCAACAATCTAAAAGCTTACAGGAAGCCTCTTTTCTATTAGGAGCAAATCGCTTTCAAACCTTTTTCAAAGTAGCATTACCCATGGCACGCCCATCTATTGTGGGTGGAATTGCTTTGGCATCTATGGAGGTCTTAAATGACTACGGAACGGTAAAATACTTTGGCGTCAACACCTTTACCACCGGCATTTTCCGGTCATGGTTTTCCTTGGGAGATGCGACTACGGCCATTTACCTCGCTGCAATTTTGATGGTCTTCGTTTTCAGCATCCTTTATTTAGAATCCTGGCAACGAGGCAACCGGCAGTATGCCTCTCTGAAAGGAACCCATAAACCAACGGTACGCTTAGTCCCAACCAAGGCCAAGCAGTACATGTATACAAGCATTTGCCTTCTCATTTTCTTGATCAGTTTTCTAATCCCGTTTTTCCAGATTTTGCATTGGGTAAGCATGACCTATGAAAAAGTCATCAATCAGGATTTCTTCTTGTTGATTTATAGAAGCTTTACCTTAGCAGCAATCACGGGAATAGTTATTGTCATCCTGTCCGTGATTTTATTATACACGCTTCGTCTGAGTCCATTCAAATGGATCAAAAATATTACAAAAATTTCCACCTTGGGCTATGCCATTCCCGGTGCAGTGATTGCCGTGGGAATTATGATTCCATTTTTAGCGTTTGACAAATGGGTGTATAATACCTTCCTGACTGCCAAAACAGCTGGCTTATTTCTATCAGGCACGCTCTTCGCATTGGTGTTTGCCTATGTGGTGCGTTTTATGGCAGTAGGCTATAATCCTGTAGAATCTGGATTCCAAAAAATCGGCATTCATGTAAATGAGGCTAGTCGCTTATTAGGCAGTAGAAGTACCAAAACACTCTTTAAAATTGATCTTCCATTGATCAAAAATTCACTGGTTTCAGGTGTATTGTTGGTTTTTGTGGATGTGTTAAAAGAATTACCCTTAACTTTGATCCTGCGACCGTTTAATTACCAAACATTGGCGACCAAAACATTTGATATGGCCACCAACGAAATGATCGCCGAATCTTCAAATGCCGCATTGATCATCATTTTGACCGGAATTATTCCCATAATTCTACTCAATCGCTTGATCAATAAAAAAATAGGATAGAACCCAGACTGCATGAGCATTCTTTCACTTACACAGGTCAATAAAAAGTACAGTCAAGCAAAGGAATTTGCTGTTAAAGATGTTTCCTTCGAAGTAGCAGAAGGAGAGATATTGGCATTGGTAGGCGAAAGTGGCTCAGGAAAAACTACTTTGCTTCGATTGATCGCAGGACTCGAACACCCAGACGACGGTGTGATTTCACTATCCGGACAAGTTATTGTAGAAGGAAAAAAATCCGTTCCTGCCCATGAGCGCAAAGTAGGCATGGTGTTTCAAGATTATGCGCTATTCCCCCATTTGACCATCCTGGAAAACATCAAATTCGGATTGGATAAAAAGCTTCCCAACAAAGATGAGGTGGCAGAAGAGACCTTGCGTTTGGTCGGTTTGAAAGAAGATTTCAGCAAATATCCTCATCAACTTTCAGGGGGTCAGCAGCAGCGTGTCGCTTTAGCAAGGGCTATAGCGCCTAATCCCAAAATTTTGTTGATGGATGAACCTTTCAGTAATCTGGATACGGTATTGAAAGATCAGGTACGAGAGGAAATCCGTCAAATCATCAAAAAAACAGGCATTACAGCAATTTTTGTTACGCATGATACTCGCGATGCACTTTCCACAGCTGACCGCGTGGCAATCCTACACAAGGGTTACCTTCAACAAATCGACATTCCCAAGAATCTATACGAGCATCCTGTCAACGCCTATGTTGCCAACTTTTTTGGTAAACTGAATGTGATGCTTGCCACGCCGACCAAAGATGGATTTTATACTTCCTTTGGTTTTATTTCTGACCCGGAAGCTAGCAAGTACCATGAACAGGTGCGCATTACCTTCCGTCCCGAGCACGGGGAGGTCGTACAGCGGGAAGGACAGCAATTGATTGGCAGAATCGCCAAAGCTTCTTACTTTGGAGATCATCAAATCGTCAAGATTGCCGATGCCGAAGGCAAGCGCGTCAGCATCCGAACCAACCCAGGTAGGAGTTTTG
Organism: Mongoliitalea sp.; assembly: GCF_054166905.1. Classification (NCBI taxonomy): domain Bacteria; kingdom Pseudomonadati; phylum Bacteroidota; class Cytophagia; order Cytophagales; family Cyclobacteriaceae; genus Mongoliitalea; species Mongoliitalea sp. The sequence continues at coordinate 80,187 of NZ_JBSZCK010000049.1, forward strand.
AGGGATTGGATAGAGCACATTTCTTTTTATGGAAATATTGCATAGAAGAGGCGTTTTAGTCAAAAAACATGTGTCGGATTTCGTGAAGTGGTAATTCCTCCAAGACCTCCCGTTCAGAAGTTCCATTCAAATCATGCCAAGAGACTAAGCGAACCGTTCCTTCTGCTATTTCTATTCCTGTAATACTATGGTCGCTGAAGCAGCAGCAGCCGGCATTGAAATACGTTGGTCGGTATTTCCCATTGGTAGTTGCCGCTACCCGACATTGCTCTGGATGTCGGTCGATTTTCTCCTTCAATTCCTGGATTTCTTCGGTTTCCCCAAGCTCTTGAGCTTGCGCCAAGGCTTCTTTCAATGACTGTAAATGGCTGTAGGAATGAAAAATCGGCTGATGGGTATGACCTGTAATTAAAATTAAGTTTTCCTGTTGCTGACTCCACTCGTACATGATCCGATTATGGAGTGTTTTTTCCGTTTGGGTATTGGCTGGAGTGTTGATATTGATTTCCAAAAATGACTGAAAAGGGCCCCAGATATAGGTGACAAACCACTTGGAAAATGCGTTCCCATCGGAATTTTGATCTCCCTGATGCCCGTGGGTACAAAAAACATCTATATGTTTCCCGTTTTCTAATGCTACGCGAATCACAATTCCTCCATAGATATTGATAGCCTTTCCATAGAGTTGCCAAAGGTACATCTCCGCAAATGGGTCAATTTTCCAAAAAAGGTCATGATTGCCATAGATCTTGTAGAACGCATTCCGCTCCACAAATTTCTTCTCTGCTTGAAACGTTGCTTTGTTATGCTTCATGATGGAGAAGATATTGAATTTCCAAAATTCTTCAGCGTCTCCTAAATTGATGTATGTTGCATCTTTACGATTGTAATAGTCGAGTGCTGCCAGGTAATTTTTCTCGGCAAAGCGAAACTCATCCCCGCCACCCTTATTGCCCTTATGGTGATCCGAAAATATAATGGTGGTCCCTGTTCTCAGATCCAATTCATACAAGGCACCTTCCTTTGACTTCGGATGTTGAATTATATCCTGATAAATATCCGTCAACCTTTTAAAAACCTGTTGCTTATTCGGAGAGGAGGACACCTTTTTTGCGATCGAGATTGTCGGTTTTTTCAACAAAAAAATAATCGGTTGCTTCAGTGCTCTCCAAAAGTTTTTCATAGTTCATTGTTTCTTTGAAAATACCATTTAACCAAAATAAATGCAAAAAACATCTGGGTAATCTATGGACCCCTGAAAAAAGGAGGAAGGATGAGGGAGGAAGGAGGAAAAATTAAGAATTGAGAATGAAGAAGGTAGAATGACGTTGCGGCCGTGGGGTCAAACCGCTGCGGTCGTGGCGTGAAACCCTCCCGCTACCTCCAAAAATGTCGAATGCTCAACGTCGAATGTAGAATTATGAAGTATTTGTGACATTCGTGGACTCCTAAAATTAGGAATGGAGAATGAGGAGTGTAGAATGATAGGAAGGTAGAAGCCATCATACCATATTTTTTATGTGTTTTAAGTGCTAATAACAGATAGTTTTTCCTACAATCGTTAATTAAACGATTATAAGTACTTAATAAGTGGATATTGACCAAATTTTGAAAACTTAATTCTATTTGTGTCGTGAAAAGGGGTATTAACTCTAAATCCTACTAATTACGAAAACATGTGCGACAGCTCGAAAGAATTGGGTAAAGAGATAGTGAATATGGTCAAACATACATTCAAATTCTTATGGTAGTCAAGTTTTCAGGTATCTTATGCTGTTTGCTACTGATGTTTTCAGTAGGTTTTGCACAAGATAGTGAGGAGGTTTATAGGTGGGAACATCCAAGACCTGATTATGATAGAGGGATTAATGCTTATATCATATTTCCGGCATTTACTATGAGTTCTCCAGCAAGTATCAATCAATTGCTAAATGAAAATGGATACCCTGTATTACCAAGAGGGCATTTGAACTTAGGATTTGGATTGAACTATAGGATCAACAGATTGATGGTGATAACCGACCTGTTTTGGGGTAACCAACTACGAACGACACCAGGAGATGACACTATTAACCAAACTACGAGGAGAATGACCTGGTCAGGGAATTTTGGATTTGCTTACCATGTGATAAGAACAGATGGCGGTGCTGTATATCCTTTCATTGCTTACAGTTTTACAGAAACTACACTCTTCTTGTCAAAATCTACTTCTTCCACTTCCTTGGATAACATGCTAAGCAATCCCGGAAACTCTGTCCATCTTAATAATTACTCTAATGGATTATTTATTGGAATTGGAATGGATGCACACGATTTATTCCTAGAAGACTCTATAATTGGATCAATCAGAATTGGCAAAAGGATTCAGACTAATCCTATTGAGAACTGGAGTAGCAGATACACTCAACTGAGCAATTCACCCCTTGATAGTTTCAACTATTGGCAGGTCCAACTTTCCATAGGCGGAGCATTTAACTGGGATAGAAAGAAAAAATAAACGTCTTGCAAATATTATAATTCACAAACGCCGGTCAAATGGCTGACCGGCGTATTCAAATCAATATATTCTACTTAAATGGTTAGATTGATCCGTGTATTCCTGGTACTTTTCCTACGGAGCACTTTTCTTTTTGCCCAATGGCCCAGAGAAGAAGTGGATATAACAAAAAAATCGTACTACAAAAGGGGACTAGGGCCATATTTGGTGGCTCCTTCATTTACCTACACCCATACTATCCATCTCAACAATTACCTTACTGAAAGCAATTATCCTACTATACCTTCAGGTGCGTTGAATGTTGGATTTGGTTTTAATTGGAGATTTAATCGATTGGAAGCCGGACCTCAAGTTCTTTTAGGAAGACAGTCCAATGAATCTTTAAACCCACAGTCGAAAATTATACGAAGAGCCGTAACAGCAAACCTGCCATTGTTGTATCATGTGTTGATTAAAGAAAAATATTCCCTATTTGGATTTGTGGGTTTTTCCGGAACAGAATCTAGTTTAATTGCTTCAAAAAATACGGGAAGCATGGGTACTATAGGCTCCATCCTTCAAAACCCAAACACATCAGTCGAACTCAATCACTTGTCATATGGCACCTTAATTGGTTTAGGAGTAGCATATCAGAATTTATTTAAAGAAGATTGCGCAGTGGTACGATTAAAAGTCGGATTCAGAGTTCCACCTCGCGAAGGATTTGAATGGGAATCCAAGTATGTATCCATTCTAAACGCCCCAACAGACACATTCCCCCAGTTTTTAATTCAGCTCGAAATAGGAGGAATAACTAACTTTAACAAGTAATTACCATCCGATTTAAATCCCTGAGCTTTGCGAAGAAAGTTTTGCTCTCCATCAATCATCTGTGCCAATCTGCGAAATCTGTGGACCCTTGAAAAAAAGGAGGAAGGATGAGGGATGAAGGATGAAAAATTAGGAATTGAGAATGAGGAATGTAGAATGACATTGCGAACTTGGCGTTCAATCGTTGCGGACGTAGCGTGAACTATTCCTTTACCATTCAACCATTTCTTCCGTGGATTCTGCGCATTCTGCGAGCTATCTTTTTTATTTTTTCACAAGTTTCCATTTTTTTGGTTTATTTTTGAACTAGTACTTCACCTTTTTACAGATTTTATCTTGAAACGAATCGTAAACGTAGGCTTGGTTCAGAATGCTTGCAGTGCTGACCTCGCATCCAACTTCCAAAAAGCAGCACAAGGCATCCGCGAAGCAGCAGCCAAAGGCGCTCAGATCATCTGCTTGCAGGAACTCTTTGGTTCCCTCTACTTCTGCGATGTAGAAGATCATGCAAACTTTGAACTCGCTGAAAAAATTCCTGGACAATCCACCGAAAAATTCAGCGAACTTGCCAAAGAACTAGGCGTAGTGATCATCGCTTCTTTGTTTGAAAAACGTGCCGAAGGCTTGTACCACAACACCACCGCTGTATTGGATGCCGACGGCAGCTACTTGGGAAAATACCGTAAAATGCATATTCCCGATGATCCGGGCTACTATGAGAAATTCTACTTCACCCCCGGAGACTTGGGATACAAGGTCTTCAAAACAAAATTTGCCACAGTTGGCGTGTTGATCTGCTGGGATCAGTGGTATCCAGAGGCTGCACGCATCACTTCGCTGATGGGGGCCGAACTCCTATTCTACCCAACTGCTATTGGTTGGCACAAAGACCAAGATGAGGATACCAACAGAGAACAATACCATGCATGGCAGACCGTCCAAAAATCACATGCCGTTGCCAATGGCGTTCCCGTCATCGCCGTCAACCGCGTAGGAATCGAAGGAGATATGAAATTTTGGGGAGGTTCCTTCGTGACCAACGCCTTTGGGTGGGTTACCTATCAGGCAGATCACGAACAAGAATTGGTACATGTGGAAGGCATTGATATGTCCCAGTCCGATCGCTACCGCACGCATTGGCCTTTCCTGAGAGACCGCCGCATCGAAACCTATTCCCCGATCTTAAAGCGATTCATCGATGAAGATTGAACCAGGCAAAAGCCCCAAGGCCCTAGGCTATCGCTTTCCGGCAGAGTTTGAACCCCATGCAGCAACTTGGTTGAGTTGGCCACACAAAGAGGCCTCTTGGCCCGGGAAAATTTCCACCATTTTTCCATCCTACGCCACCTTTGTCAAGCTACTTGCCGAAGGGGAGGAAGTGCATATCAATGTAGCGGGACAAGCGATGGAAGACTTTGCCAGAAAGGAATTGGAAAAAGTAAACATCAACCTTTCCAAGGTCTTTTTTCACCATTTCCCCACCAATGATGCTTGGTGCAGAGACCATGGACCGGCATTTTTGATCAATGAAGGGGCTCCTGAGCGAAAAGCCTTGGTCAAATGGAATTACAATGCCTGGGGCGGTAAGTATCCCCCATTTGATTTGGACAATGAGATTCCCTATCACATCGCCCGATATCGAAATATTCAAACCTTTAGTCCGGGCATTATCATGGAAGGTGGTGCCATCGAAGTCAACGGTCAAGGTACCTTGATGACGACGGAAGCCTGCCTCTTAAACCCCAACCGAAATCCACACTTATCCAAACAGCAGCTTGAACAGTACTTGATGGAATTTTATGGGATTGATCAGATTTTATGGTTAAAGGACGGGATTGTTGGAGATGATACCGATGGACATATCGACGATTTGACTCGCTTTGTCAATGCAGATACCGTCGTGACCGTGGTAGAGGATGATAAGTCCGATGAAAATTATGAGGTATTGAAGGAAAATATGGAACTCTTGGAAGAGATGAAATTACTAAACGGAAAATCCCTCAACATTGTCGAGCTACCCATGCCAAAAGCCGTCATCTACGAGGATATGAGACTACCGGCATCCTATGCCAATTTTTACATCGGCAACAGTTCCGTGATTGTACCAACCTTCCGTGATACCAACGATGACAAAGCCCTGGATATCCTCCAAGGCTGTTTTCCCAACCGAAAAGTCGTAGGCGTAGATTCCGTGGATTTGATATGGGGTTTGGGCAGCTTTCATTGCTTGAGTCAGCAAGAACCCTTGTAAGAAGCGAGATTTTAGAAGCGAGAAACGAGACTGCTGATGGAGAGATTGTGAGGGATGGATAATGAAATATGCTAGCGCGATATAAGTTGATATATGCCTACTTCGACAAGCTCAGCACACGTATCGGCGATATATTGGTGGCGTGTAAACAAAAGAATTATTCTAGAAAAGATGTGATGAAACTTAAGGGAATCGCAATTGAATTCAAAATTGAGGTTTTTATTGGTGTTCATCCCTGAGCTTTGCGAAGAAAATTTTCCCCTCAAAAATTACCAATCTCACTTATCAAAAAATCTGTGCCAATCTGCGAAATCTGTGGACCCCTGAAAAAAGGAAGAAGGCAGAAGGGTGAGGGATGAAAAATTAGGAATTGAGAATGAGAAATGTAGAATGACTTTGCGGGCGTTGCGTCTCACCGTTGCGCCCGCTGCGTGAAACCCAAGGAAAAGGAGGAAGGATGAGGGATGAAGGAGGAATAATTAAGAATTGAGAATGAGGAATGTAGAATGACTTTGCGGCCGCTGCGTCACATCGTTGCGCTCGTTGCGTGAAACTATTCCGTGATTTCTGCGAGCACTTCTGTAAATTATTGGATTAAAAACGGTATCTTCCTTACAAATTTGACGATCATGGCAAAAGAACAACACGCACAAAAGGCTGTAAAGAAAAAAGCTGAAAAAAACTTGAAGGAAAAAAGAGCCGATAAAAAGGCCAAGCAAGAAGAAAAAAAGAGGAAAGACTAACTCATTCCTTTTCCTCCCTTTTGGATAACAAGCGACTAGTAGTCGCTTTTTTTGTATCAATTACTGAGCTTTGCGAAGAAAACTTTGCGCCCTTACATGATCCACATTCGGATACCCAATTTAAAGATAGATTGATGAAGGAGTCACAAGCAAAAATTCTTAAGCCTTGCACCAAATTAAAAAGCTTACTATCAGGCATAATATCTGTGCAAATCTGTGGACCTTTTTATTTTAGTCCCGATAGCTAACGGGATTAGAGGTAAGATTTTAGATTTAGTTTTATTCAAACCCATAACAACATACACCTTTCTTTGCGGGCGTTGAGTGAACCACTCCCGCTACTCCAAAAAATGTCGAATGCCCAACGTCGAATGTAGAATTATGAAGTTTTTTCGTGTCCATTCGTGCCATTCGTGGACCTTTTCAAAAAATTTCCGCGACTTCCGTGCTTTCCGTGAGCCAATTTTGTTAAATTTAATTGTTCACAACTCAACGTATACTTTTATGTCACTACTTCAGCAAGAACTTGGTTTTCGATTTTATGTGGTATCCCGATTGATTGCCCAGCGCTACCGGGAACCCTTGGAAAATATAGGTTTGACATATCCCCAATACTTGGTGATGCTTTGCCTATGGGAAGAGGATGGCTTGATGGTCTCACAGATTGGACAAAAGCTATCCTTGGATTCAGGCACCTTAACCCCTTTACTGAAGCGTTTGGAATCCATGAATCTAGTCCGAAGAGTACGCTCCGAAAGTGACGAGCGCCGTGTAGAAATCCAACTCACCTATCCTGGCAAAAGCCTCCAATCGAAAATGCCAGACATAGCCCAATCCATAGATGGTGTCCTCCACGAATGGAAAGCAAAAGACAAAGATCAGCTGATCAGCTTAGTGGACCGATTGATTGAGGAGTTGGAAAAGGAAAATTAGGGTTAGTATGTTTTTTTGGAGGGGATCACTCCACGTACACCACCAAAGGGGTCTTCCACATCCCCATCGTACCTAGGAATCAGGTGCATATGCACATGGTTGATGGATTGCCCCGCAACTTTGCCCACATTGATTCCGATATTAAAACCAGCTGGATTGAATTTTTCCTGAATCTCCTGTTTGACTTCATTCAGCATAAAATTCATAGCAGTTTGTTCACGAAGCGTCAATTCAAAATAGTTATCCACATGCCTTTTGGGAATAATTAAGGCATGTCCTGGATTTACAGGGAATTTATCATAAATCGCAAAAGCGGAAGCTGATTCAGCAATCAACTGCATTTCAAGAGTTGGCCTACAAAAAATACAGTCAACATCACTGGCACTACTCAATTGATTTATGGGAGCGTATGCATAGATTTCACAACTATCGTTTACAAAGAGCGATTGGAAAGGTAAAACAACATTACATTGATAGGTCGGTTTTTGATGAATTTTATGTGTTCTGTATCCTTGGTAAGTCAGGTCTCTGCGAACTGCAAAATAAGCTTTCCCAGTCGGTTGAAGCAGTTTGGAAATCTCAATCAAGACTTTAGTCTGCTCCTCTAAGTGCAACACATTCAAGACATACAAACAAATGATGGTATCAAATTTACCTTGTGGATAAGTTGGGGTATAATGCTTATCATACCCTTCAATTTGATAACCTTTGGACTGTAATACCTCCACATCTCTCCCATAGCCAGATCCAAAATCCAATATTCTCCCTTTCAACAGACCTCTTTCCTCCAAGAGTCTTGCAGGAAAGGAGATCTTGTCTCGTTCTTTGGCGGTGAGGTGGGAGAATTCATTTTTCATTTCGTGACAAGTATTGGAAGCCATTATTATGAGCCATTAAAATCAAAGGCTGAAAAGCCTCCCTGAGTCTATCTTTGTCAAAGAGAGTTGGTAACTCCTCAATTTCATCAAGGTTTTTAAATAAAAATAAATAATCCAGCAAATACTTCGAATTAGGTTTTTTACTTAAAATGACTTCGATTGCTTGCTTTTGGATTTTATAAAATCCATCAAAATAGTCCTCCAACTTAGGTAGTTTGTTACTTTTTCGAGAATTAAATATTGGATCAGCAGGAACAAGATTCCACATCAAATCATGACAAACATAACTGTAAGGAATAAAATGTTCGACTTCATAATTTGATCTGGTTAACTTTTCATGGGTGTAAATACATTCAATTTCACCCAACTCATCAAAAACTAGGTTCCAAAAATTGTTTCTTTGACTGGTTAATGGATTTCGACTAGCAGGCTTTACAAGTTTACTCGGTATTTCAGGCACGCCAGGATTACGTTTTTGCAAAAATACTGCTAGATTCCACAAGCAAAAATCCTTTAAAAATCGTACATTTTTTATCAAATAAGGCAACCAATTGGGGTTTAGCTCAATTCGATCTTGATATAAACCATACAAACATTCATTTTCGAAATCTTTTGAACCCGAATAAATATACTGTCTACTCTTATTTTTTCTAAACCATGGTGATAAAAACCAATGTGGAACCTGATTGTCGAAGTGGTAAAGAGCTTGCTGTGTTTGAGAATTTTGAGACCTTATTAACTTTGAAACAATTGTATTTTTATCTTCATCAATTGAAATATTCTCAAAGCTTCTAATGTTTTCGATTTCTCTATGTATTACATCCTGCTTGCCAAAGGAAACTTGAAAATAATTTACAGTATACCAAGGAATTGCTACCATCCTTGAAAAAAGCTCTTTCTTCGGAAATACTGTTTTATTTTCACTCAAAGAATCCAGAATACTTAAGAACCAATAATACTTATAAGTAGCAGATGTGCTATCAAAACAAGATGCTAAAAGATGAGTAGGAAGATTTGAATCTTTAGGAAATTCCATAGTTCATGTTGATTTCCATGAAAGTACAAATAGAAGATCCAAAGGCCAAGTTCTCCCCAAGATTTAAACGTTTAATTTAAACTCATTGATTTTGGCAAAAATTTTGCCCCCACATGTAGCACAAGGCACCATTCTTTCGTCTTAAAGAAAAAACCAAAACCATGAAACAACTAGCTAACCTACTATTCATCTTCGCTTTTATAGCTGCTACGGCATTTACCTGTGATGCTATCGACCCGGTGCTTGATGGGGAAGATCAATTGGCAAAAGACTGCTTTGATGCTTCAAAAGTACGTCGGGATGCAGTCTGTCCAGCGATCTACCAACCCGTCTGCGGCTGTGATGGCAAGACCTATGGCAACGCCTGCGAAGCTACTGCTAGAGGTATTTTGAAGTTTACCGAAGGAGAATGCGGTAAATAAACTGGATTTCTTTGCTAGCTATCAGAGACGGGGGGAAGAAAATATCCAAGTCTCAAAATTCTATCAACTGACCGATTTTTCCGCTAACGGTTAGTTGAAAGGCATTGAAATGCAGTTATTTGTTGGGATGTTTAGAAATTAAAATCAACCAACAATCCCATGCAAAATCGTTCCACCCTTTTCTTCCTTTTTGTAAGCCTCTTCATCTCCCAACTCGCTTGGGGACAAAAAACCAACTTCACCGTCGAGGACGCCATCAAGGTCAAATCCATTGGCAGCACCGCACTTTCACCAGACGGGAAGTTGCTTGGAGGAGTCATCAGCGATGGTAGCGCCCGCTTCGATGTGGACCACTTCCGCTTTCAGGACCCTTCCTATATCAATGTCTTGCCGGGAGAATTCGTCATCATCGAAACAAGCACAGGTAAGAAGACTTTCCCATATAAAGAAAAATCACGGGTCACTTCCATTGCATGGTCTCCTAACTCCACAGAATTGGCTTATTTGGAACAAAAGGGAGAAAAGCTGCACCTGATGATTTACGATACTAACCGCAAGCGTATCCGTGAAATCAAGGTGAGCGGCAATCCACTGTTGGCCAATTCAGACCTCACATGGACTGCTGACGGAAAATCCATGCTCCTTCATACCCGAGCAAACGATTGGATGACAAGGGCAATGGAATTATATAATGCGGCAACCAAGGGGCCTGTCGTAGTCTATGACGGAAGTAAGCCATTTTTGAACTGGGATGAAATCAGAAATACCAACGCACTTACCCAGGTCATGCAAGTAGACCTAGCTAATGGTGCTGCCAAACAACTCTTGCCCGAAGCCAATTATGGAGGTGTATACCTTTCAGAAGACAATCAATTCCTGATTTTCAACGAGACCTTTCCTCTTAAAACCTCCTATGTCAGAAATGAGGGGACGGAATATCAGGTAGCTTACAAGCATTTGAATAATCCGGACTCTACTCATATTCTTTACAAGCGAAACAAGCAACGAAGAAACTACAATTGGTCTGAATCCAAAGCCAAATTTGCCTGGGTAGATTCGGGCTATGTCTTCGTGCAAACCTTGGGAGCCTTGGACGCAAAGAATTTGACCAAAGGAAAAGCTTATTCGGACGAAGAAAAGAAAAAGGAAGTGAAATTTTCCATCACGGCCTGGTCTCCATCCGAAAACAAACTCTTGCTGAGTTCGGACAAAGGCTACTGGTTGATAGATGCCCAAGGTGAGGGATTAGAAATGGTCTATGAATTCCCGGAAGACAAAGAAAAAGCGCCTAATCTCAGTTTGGCACATTGGTCCGAAGATGAAAATCACCTCTATTTTTCCTACAGTGAAAAGGATGTTTGGAGAAGGGGATTTGTCCGCTACAATCTAAGCAATCGGACCATGGAAGATATCATCATCGACACCCGTTTGTACACAGGCATTCAAAAAGCCAAAAACGCTTCAAACATCGTCTTGAGTTTATCCGATGGGGATATGCCAGCTGACCTTATGCTGACTGATTGGACCTTTGCAGACTTCAGGCCACTGACCAACCTCAACCCTTGGTTGGCAGATAAAAAGATTACCCGCTCCGAACTCATCACCTACCGGAACGTGGATGGCAAAGAGCTTCAAGGTATTTTATACTATCCGGTGGATTACGAAGAAGGAAAAAAATACCCCTTGGTATGCGAAGTTTATGAAAGTTTTTTTGCCAACGGCTATAACCGCAACATGAACCTCTTCGCTAATCAGGGATACTTTGCCTTGAGACCTTCGGTGGATTTGGAAATGGGTTATCCTGGAGAAGCATGGGTCAAAGGCATCACTGCTGCGATCAATAAACTGGTAGATGAGGGCAAAGTGGACAATGACAAAGTAGGTGTACAAGGCGGAAGTTACGGAGGTTATGCCACATCCTTGTTAATTACCCAAACTGACCGATTTGCAGCGGCCATCAACATTTCAGGTAAAGTCAATATCATCAGTTTCTTAGGCGACAGCCCCAAAATCGGAACCAGAAATTACACCGCTGCCGAATATGGACAAGACCGCATCGGAGGTACGCTTTGGGATGAACCCTTGAAATACTTGGCTACTACTGCTGTTCTCTATGCAGACCGCATCAAAACACCCCATCTCATCATGACCGGTGAAGGAGATTGGAATGTACCGGGCACCAATTCCCGAGAACTCTTTTATGCGATGCGCCGATTGGGCAAAGACGTCACCTGGGTCAACTACCTCAACGGTGGCCACGGTGCCGGAGCTGCGAGCAATGAAAGTGACTTTTACGATCATTGGAATAGGGTGTTTGAGTTTTATGAGAAGAACTTTAATAAAAAAGATGATATTGATTGATATTGGATACTGATGGATATTAGTAGATATTGATCGATATTGGGATACTGGTTAATCCTTACCTTAAATTTCCTTCTGAATTGAAATATGGTGGAAATAATGTTGAAATAAATAGAAATATTGGGGGGAGGGTTCAGTACCAATTTTGCGCCAGCAAAAAATATTCGTGAACATTAGTTTTTTCGTGGCTAATTAACCGCTGAGGGCACAAAGGTTGACGCTGAGAGCGCAGAGTGTGTACCAAAACTTTGGGTCCTTTGCGTGACCTTGGCACCTTGGCGGTAAAGAGAAATAAAGTGGAAATAATGTTGAAATAAATAGAAATATTGGGGGGAGGGTTCAGTACCAATTTTGCGCCAGCAAAAAATATTCGTGAACATTAGTTTTTTCGTGGCTGATTTACCGCAGAGGTCAC
>NZ_JBSZCK010000050.1:0-19626 GCF_054166905.1 Mongoliitalea sp.
AATAAAGTGGAAATAATGTTGAAATAAATAGAAATATTGGGGGGAGGGTTCAGTACCAATTTTGCGCCAGCAAAAAATATTCGTGAACATTAGTTTTTTCGTGGCTGATTTACCGCAGAGGTCACAGAGGTTGGCGCTGAGATCGCAAAGTTGGGGTTAAAACTTTGGGCACTTTGCGTGACCTTGGCTTCTTGGCGGTAAAAGAGAAATATGGTGGAAATAATGTTGAAATAAATAGAAATATTGGTGAAGGGGTTTTAAAACCAATTTTGCGCTTGCAAAGCATTGGTGGTCAATCATTTTTTTGTTGTGAGCAAACTTTTTTTTGGTTTTAATGTTAAGGAATTGTTAACTTTATATTTCCTGAATATTAACAGATAAATTTTGCATACACTTGAAAAAGGGATTCATCATAGGACTTATCCTCATGTTGGTGGGTTTTCAGGCCCATTCACAGGATTCCTCTGATGTCAAAGTACTCCCCATTTTTCAAAGTAAACTCGAGCGGCAACTCATCACGCAATTTGAGTCTCAGCCTTTTTTTCTATTACAATCCTTAGATCCAGGCACCAATATTTACCATGATAATTGGGAAAATTTAGTGCTTCAGTTAGATAAACTCGCTGAAAAAAAGAAATCGAATGTTCAATTGCTGTCGGACATTTTCTTTTATACCCATAACCGCATTCTCAAAAACTATACAACCTTTGCCTCCTTTGCCAAGACACTTAGCTCAGGAGATTATGATTGTGTGACGGGGACTGCTGTTATGGGCTTGCTTTTGAATCGCTATGGCGTGGACTATCAAATCATTGAATTGGAAGGTCATGTGTACATTAGAGGCCTTGTTGATGCTATTCCATTCATCATCGAAAGTACCCAGCCTGTCAATGGATTGCTCCTAGGAGAACGAAAAGTCAGAAATTTTGAGAAGAAAATCAGTGAGGAAAGCATTGAACCTATGATTGAGGGTCTTAACGAACGCATTGGTTACCGCAACAATGCTAGAAAGCAAATTAAAATTGCAGAGATAGGTTTAAAAGAATTGGCAGGGCTACAATACTACAATGATGCTGTAAGAAAATTTGAAATGGGCTCATTCGATGAAGCCTATGTGCAACTAATTAAAGGAGAGCTCCTCTATCCATCTTCACGAATCCAACAATTTAAATCTCTGATGGAAGCATTGATCCTAGAAGATAAATGAAGGCATTGAAATCTCATGCAGTTCTCAGGATTTTCTCATTTGGGTCTGTTTCGCTTGAGAAAAATGAATGATGTAGGCCCGTTGCCTGCCAGGCGTGAGCTTGAAAAATGCACGTTCCAAGGCCTCGTCTTCTGCGAATGCATCCAATAGTTCTTCGGGAATTGGTTCAGGAACCTTATCGAGAACAACTTTTTTCCCAGCGTCTTCGATGGCAATAGCTTCTTTTATGTAGTCCATGATCAGCTGCTTATGTAGATGAACTTCCTCTACCCTAGTAAACTTCCAAGATCGACCTGCCTGCCCTGCTTTTTCCAATACCTGACTTTTATCTTCCAATAGGGAGCCTTTAAAAAAACTCAAGGATGCATACGCCTTAAATGCAGCGACTATAAGTACATTTTTACCATTATGCGTATAGCAGGGTACAGACCATTTGACTTCTTCTACCAATCCCGCATCCAACACCAATTGCCTCAATTCCTCTAACACGGTTCTCCAAGGAATCACCTTGCATCGTGCAGTACCTCCATAAGGACAACGCATGCATCCCTGTACTAAATAGTTGTCGACGGATTGATTCATGATAGTACCGCAGAAAATTTCTGTTTTTAGAGTTTCGGAAAGAAAAATACAAATTTTATTTCAAAAAAGAGGGATTTACAATTGAGCAAAGTGAAGGATTTACAAGGATGGTTTGGCTAAAGATGGTAGTTTTTCTAGTTTTGAAGTAGAACACTACATATATGAAAAACATACTACTATTCAGCTTATTGATTTTCTTTCTCGCGGCCTGCGGGGGAGGAAATCCGATAGCAGACAAAATCTTTATCAATGGAATCATTTACACGGTGGATGAGACCAACCCGACAGTGGAAGCGGTCGCCGTCAAAGACGGATTAATCATCGCAGTTGGGACGACTGCCGAAATTCAAGCATTTGCAGGGAAATCCACTGAAACAATCGATTTGGAGGGCATGACAATGACCCCAGGCTTGATCGAATCCCATGCACACATTATGGGTATTGGATACAATAAGTTGGATATAGACTTGATGTATGTCAAAACTTTCGATGAATTGGTTGAAAAAGTAGCCGAAGCGGCCAGCAAAGCCGAACCGGGAGAATGGATCACCGGGCGTGGCTGGCATCAAGATAAGTGGATTGAGATGCCTGCACAGACGGTCAAAGGCTTTCAAACGCATGATGCACTCAGTGCTATCACACCTAATAATCCTGTTTACTTAGCCCATGCTTCTGGACATGCTTCCTTTGTCAATCAAAAGGCCATGGAATTGGCTGGCATCACTTCTTTGAGGGGAGAAAACCCAACGCAAGAAGTAGAGGGGGGCGAAATCATCCGAGACCAAATCGGTAATCCTACGGGGGTTTTGGTAGAACGTGCTTCTTACTTAGTAAGCAAGATGATTCCAAAAGATACTCCCGAGCGAGCTGAAAAAGCCATGGAATTGGCTTTACAGGAATTGGCAGAAAAGGGTATAACCTCCTTTCACGATGCAGGCAGTGGACAGGATGTGATTGATATTTTAGAAAAATTCAAGGCAGAAGGAAGATTGACCTCCCGTATGTACGTGATGTTGACGAGCCGTCAGCCGGAACTATTGGAAGAATGGTACAAAAGAGGACCTCACATCGATCCTGACCATATGGTAACAGTTCGCTCGATCAAGTTGAATATGGATGGTGCCTTAGGCCCTTGGGGCGCATGGTTATTGGAAGATTATGAAGACAAGCCTGGCCATCGAGGACATGAGACCATGCCTATTGACTTGGTATCTCAGGTATCTGAAAAAGGCTTGGAACTAGGCTTCCAAGTTTGTTCGCACGCTATTGGCGATCGTACCAATCGAGAAGTATTGGATAGATACGAAGCTGCCTTTGCCAAATACCCTGGCGTAACCGACCACCGATTCAGAATCGAACATGCACAACATTTGCATCCGGATGATATTGATCGCTTTGGAAACTTGGGCGTGATTGCCGCTATTCAGGCCATTCACTTGAGTTCGGATAGACCGTGGGCTATTGGACGACTAGGGGCAAAACGTATCAAGGATGGTGCTTATGTATGGCAAAAATTACTGCAATCGGGCGCAGTAATTTCCAATGGAACAGATGCTCCTGTGGAACCGCTGGATCCGATTCCTTCTTTCTACGCCTCTGTGACTAGAAAAACCTTGAAAATGACTCCAGAGGGTGGTTACGAGCCGGATCAAAAAATGACCCGCGAGCAGGCATTGAAATCCTATACCTTGGATGGTGCCTATGCCGAATTTGAGGAAAACTTCAAAGGTTCCATCCAAGTAGGCAAAGCCGCTGACTTCACGGTATTCAATCAAAACTTAATGGAAGTTCCCGAAAACCAATTGCTGGATACCCAAGTAGCGATGACTGTAGTGGGAGGGAAGGTTGTGTTTAGGAAGTAGTGTTTTGTTGTACCATGTACTAAGTACCAAGTAGGCATTGGGGTAAAGTAAACGAGGCAGGTTTTGAAAACCTGCCTCGTCTTTTTGCGATCAATTAAATTTGTTATATTAGTAATCAATTGTAGTGTTAAAACTGTTAGAAAAGGGAATAGAAATTAAACCTCTTGTTGTATGCCAACTATTGAAAAGATAAAAAGTGATTTAATTGGTAAAATTAGCTTGATTGAGGATAAGGATTTTCTTCAAGCGATAGATGTTCTAATTTCTTCTAACAAAACTCAAACTCCATTTCAAAAGCTAAGTCTTGAACAAAAAGTAATGATGGAAATGAGTGAAGCGGATATCAATGAAGGTCGCTTGATATCGCAAGAAGCACTTGAAAAAAGAAATTTAGAGTGGCTCGAAAGGAAGTAATATGGACCAAAAAAGCTATTAGAAATTCTTCAGAGCTTGGATAAGAATAAAAATTAATGTTTTCAAATTTAGTAAACCAAAAGCGAATAATAGTTTTAAATTCTATATCATGACCGATGGCAAGGTGTTTTTTTATGGTTAAAAAGACTTTCAAGGAAATCTGAAAGTCTTTTTTATTATTACACATAATCTAGCTGCCTATTTCAACACATGGAAAGCCAATACTTTTTGGACTTCGTAGACGTTGACGGATTTGTTGAATTGCTTGACGATGCTGGGGTGGGTTTCGCTGGAAACCCAGATTTTCAATTCGGCATCCAAATCAAAGGTGCCGGCAGTTTCCACACTGAATCTACTAATGGATTTGTAGATGATGGATTTATACTCTGTTTTGCTACCGGTGATTCCCTGAATGTCGATTAGAATCAAGCGCTTGTTGGTAAAAATAAAAGTGTCACGTACCAACTTAAAGCCAATATCAATGGTCTCTCCTTCGATCAATAATTTCCCGTATTTTTTGTTTAGTTCCTCTTGACTGACCATGCCAGCATTACCCAAGAGCGCTGAAAAGATTCCCATAGTTTGTTGTTTTTACAAAGTTCGTTGAAATGGAGCAATAAGCAATTCCTTCCGCAAATTCCCTCCTTAGTTTAAGGATTACAATAATCGCAATACATGGGATCTTCAGCGGTTTTTCCTTCGGGATTGGGCTTTTCTTCTTGATACGTACATTTCTTGCAGGCATAGATTTGAGCCAATATAGAGCGAGTTGGTCTTCCACACTGATCACAAGGTAGGCCTCGAATAACGTCTCGTACGGTAAATCCGGGTGTTTGGCATTGCGGGCACTCACTTTTGATCAAATCAAGCAAGCGCTCTGTTGCCTGGGCAATAACCCGCATGCGTTTAGGATTGTACAGCGCACGCATGTCGGTTTCCACATAGACGCAACCATGCTTTTCTTGAATGGATTGAAAGGTTTGAATCAACTGGTCAGCATCCTGAATTCCCTTTACTATCCCATCAAAATTATCCTTGGCAGGCCTGAGGATTAAGGCATGAGAGGGAAAATGAACTTGATCAGCAAAAGCCAGTAGGTCCTCCACACTTGACACTTCCTTCGCATCGAAGTTGGTGTCCATACTGATTTCACGCGCAACGAGTTCCAGGTTATTTCTTGCATCAATCAATACAATTAACTCCTCATCTGCCGGAACAAAAAAGAGGGTGGGGTGAGAACCAAAGGAACCTTCATTGGCAATTGCCAAATCGCATCCTGATTGCTGCATTCCTTCCAAGCACTTCTGCTTCGCAGCACTTATAGGATCCAATGTACGATCAACTTCTCCAGAAAAAGTACCCAATTCATCGGTATCGAAGGTATCATGAACTACACACTGCACACCCAAAGCCTTTTCCAGCAAGGGGGCCATCACCTGCTCTTTACCGTGCTTGGTTACGATGAGTAGATTTCTTCCTGTAAACATAGATGTGAATAAAAGATAGCTAGGAGATAAAGTGGTATTTAATCGAGTAGAGGTACTTTCCCAAAGTTCTCAAAAAATTAACTACCAACATCAATTCTTGGTCAAACTTTGGAAAAGTTGTTATAATCCCCGAAACCAGAAGAAAAATGGCATCAAGCTACTCATCCAAATCACTGCCTTTCAATTGCTGTTTGATGAGCAGCTTCACATAATGCCTGTTTCTTCGCTCTTTTTTGGCATCTGCGCGCTTATGGTTACGCTTATCTTGGACTATCCTATCCAAATCGTTGAGGTCCTGCAATTCCTGAATGTCGTTGATGGATGTTCTCTTGGGCATAGTAGGTGCATTTTTTCAATAACATCGGTCAGCTAGGAATTGTTAAATTAATAGTTTAGTCAAAATTGCTTAATAGGGATCTTTGTAAAATATGTACTTGGTAAGATTTCCCCTTTCATTCTTCAGTCGTTCATAGATCTTGTCAAAGATTTTGTTTGTTTCGAGATAGAATTGATACGATGTATTTCGGTTCGTACTAAACTCAATTCCTCTATTTTCAGGATCCTTGATTAGGAAGTCGTATAAGACCTGTTCCAAATCCTTTGTTGTCAAAGGCTGATTGTCGAGCAAAACCTGATCATCTTCGGTTAAAGAAACCGCAATTGTTTTTATATCTTTAATCACATCTGAACCTAACTCATCAAACACATTCGAAGTAACTGGAGATGCAATTGTATAAAACGTATAAAGACTAGATATCCTTAAAAAAGCTAATTCTAAATCTTTTTCTGATAAATTATCTATGATGCGTTGGGCAAGAATACGAGGGTTGATCTCAGCACTGACATTCTCCGAAATACGGGTGAAGGCTTCGTAATGTTGAAAAGTAGCTTGAGAAAGTTCTTGAGGTGTTAACATTTTATAATAACACGAAAGAAAAACCTCCATATCCACAGAACTCAATAGCTGAAAAGAAGTGTCTATAGAGAAGGTCAAATCATATTCGTTGACTATTTCCTGAAAAACAGCTTTGTAAGCAGCTCCTGACTTATCAAATAGCAATCCTCTTTCAATAAAATAATCTTCTAGAGCTGTTAACTCCTGACGCAATTGGAGCGCTTCTTCAATGGACAAGTTTGCTTCACAAAAATCAATTCTTTCTTGCATTAAAAGAGGTATTTGCTGAGCAAACAGCGTACACGATATCAGAAAAAAAAAGAAAAATAACCTGATTTTCATATATGATACATCTGTTTAAATCCAGATTCAAAGATAGCCTTTTCCAAGTTTGAAGGTCAATTTAAGACTCAAATCCACTTATTCCGCTAACTTCAAAATCTTCTTCCGACTCTTTTTAGTATAGCTTTTAAATACATCTGTCAATTCTCCCTGCTCATTAATAATGAAAAACGTTGGATAAATATCCGTATTCATATACGCCATAGTGAAGTTATGCTTATCCAAGAGATTTTTCCAAGTGATCCGCTGTTTTTGCTCGGCGTAGGCATTCAAAAAAGCATCTTGAGAGCGGTCGTCCCAGATGGTAATGATCTCATACCTGCTTGAACCTGTTTGATACAATTCCTCCAAAAACTCAATGCTTGCAATGGAGTAGACGCATCCGGAGGAAAACAAAGCAATCAATTTGGGTTTGTCGTTGAAGGAAAATAATGGAGTTGGGCTTCCTGTATGATCCTCTAAGATAAAATTTTCTACTTTCTTCCCTTTTTTCACTGCGGGCCTGTTTTTGGCATCCGTATAGGCTGCAATCCTTCCAAAAAAATCTGATTGCTGAAGTTCAGCAGGCACAGCATTCTGAAATTCCTCCAAACTATTGAAATGAATGGATTCCCTTTTGGTAGCTACCAAATGTAGACTAGGCAAGACTTGCGGATTTTGAAGCGCTTGCTTGATTCTTTCATTTTCAGACAAGGTATGGAGTTTGTCCGCAAAGTCCTGAAAAGCTAATCGGGAAGTAATGGTATAACTTCCATCACTCAAATCAACCGATAACTCTACCCGATTGGAATCAAACCACACTTGGGGAATTTGACGAAGGATCTTGCCATTAGAGGCTATTGTACTGATAGAAACAAATGAAGGAAGTTGAGCAGTGGATTGTTGGACTTCGAAGGTTCCGTTTTCTTGAATCTGCAACGTTGTCAGCATACCATCATTTTCCAAATACAGACGCTGAGAAGGATCATAGCTCGCAAGTGTACCTTTAACTATAACCGTCACCTGTGCACTGAGTTGGGTACTTAGGCAAAATAAGATTGCAGCAAAAATCGCTTTTAGCATGGTCTTTTTCTTGGTATGTTATTTTTTACGATTGCAAATTTTATGAGTTGTCCTACCAATCAAAATTTTCCATATGCTTTTGATTTAATTTTTACTCCAAATTAAACAGGGTTACCTTCGGAATTAAGATGTGGAATCAATTCTTCAAATGCTTATTTATGTGATTGGAATAAATCATTAACTTAATTTGATGAAAAATAGAATAAGATACGATCAGGATTGGAAGAGAAATAAAATATATCATCCGAAACAGCTACCAAATAAGAATTAGTAATACTAAAACTTGAACTTGCAAAACAATAAAACTGGATTATCATTGTTTGTTACGTTTGCAGTTGCTGCTTTAGCCTTTTCAGGGAAATTTGATCGATCGACCGGCAATTGAGCAGGGTCAATAGCCGCTACAAACCAATCGGCTGTGCCAAAGGTAAACGCCAATGGATTTGTAAAAGTGATGTCATTTTCCAGATTCATAAAATTGATTAAATAGGTGTTTAGATTTTTCTTGTTTCGAAGTGAAAAATAGGGATTCATTGATTGCAAGAAGTAAAGCAGCTGATGTTCTGAATTTTCCAAAAACAATTGGTTGATAGCGTACTCCACCGTTCTTTCTTCCAATTGATCAGGATTCATTTTTGAGTCAAACTTAAATGCCTTATCGCCATGGTCAATAAACAAATGTGGAATAGGGATTCCTTGAGCATTGATGGAAAAAATAGTATCGTTCAAGTAACGCCGATAAAGTACTGATCCATCATTTAGTTTTAATAACGGCGATAAAATCAATTGATCAACTATTCTGTTTTGGTAAGGGAAAAAACTTTTAGGAGCTTTAAAATTGCCATCGGTTGTCAATAAGTTGGACTCCATTCCACCATTGATAAATACATATCCCTTATCCATATTTTTTTCAATTCTAAAACCTGCAATCCCGGTTTTTTGGGAGTTGACAAAATTACCTTCGAAATCAAATCGCAACAGATTTTCAGGATTGTCATAGACGTAAACATAATTTCCGTCAATAAACAAATCAATGGGGTTGTTAAACTCTCCTGGTCCGCCCCCTTTTTTTCCAATATTTCTTACATGTTTCCCCGAGGAATCAAATACTTTAACAGGTTGAGGACTCAAAGGATCCAAAACAAAAATTCGATCATTATGCAAAGTGACCTTTTCCATTTTCACAATGAGCGATGAATCATTCGTTGCTAAGGGCACTAAAAAATAATCATCATTAATAAGGGTACTTACCTTCTTTTCAGAACTTTCTGATACAAGGATTTTCCAAGATTCAATTGCATCCAAGTCTACTTTGCTTTCACTGCTGCAGGAGAAAAGAATAGTTGAAGCAAAAAGAAGTGATAGCAGAGGAATAGTTTTATTTATGTTAGTTTTCATAGTTATTAAATAGTTAGAAATTTTTAAAAAGTTTTTGGCCAAAAACGACTTCATTTTGAAGCCAAAACTAAGTTAAATCAAACGTTCAATCAAAACAATAACTAGACGATTAATTATAAAATGTTTTACTTGGAAGGTGTTTTTTTTTAAACGGTAATAAATAAGGTCTAATGCAATTGGTATAGCTTTTGGAAAAATGTATTCCTCCTTCCTTAATCGTCACTTACTATTGGATACTTTACCATGGATAATTGTTGTAGCGGTCTGCAAACCTGTTTCTGCTGCTCCATGAACAGATTGATGATGCCCATTGGTATTCATGGCCTCGCCAGCGAAAAACAGCCTATTTTCAATCGGCGCTGCTGCCACATTTCTGGCATTGCCCATCCTTACTGTACTGTAAGAATAGGCGCCTTTAATATAGGGTTGAGTACTCCAATTTTGTACATGCGCCTGAATAAAGCTGGCAGAAGCTTGTCCCTGATACATGCTATCCAAGTCGGCAAGTAACTCCTGCACGATTGAATCATCAGTGCCAAGGCTAGTCAGATATTCTGCTTGTTTTCCCATGACAAAAGCAAAGAGCACATGTTCTTGGGTATTTTTAGCCACACTATCATCGATGTATGCAGCACTTATCTTGCCACCCAAGATATATTGCCCATAAAATTTCTTCGAAAACTTAAGAAAAACCTTCATCCCCGCATCCATACCAATTTTTTGAAAGGCTGCTGTTTTTTCTTGTGGCAGTGGGGGATAAAATTGGATATCCCCCGATTGAAGAATGGTAATCGGTACTGTGATGATTACTTTCTGCGCATCAAAGACTTGATTGTCCTTGGTCATTACCCGAATATCTTTGCCAGCATAATCAATGGAAGCGACAGGAGCATTGAACATGATATTGTCCTTGACTTTGGATGCAATCTCCTGGTCAATAAAATCAAAGAATGTTTCTCGAAACCTATAATCCTGGGCACCCGAAGTCCAGTTTTCAAACTCTTTGTTGGTATAGAAAACGGAAAGCCGGTCCGCGGCAGCTCCGTAATCACCTGCTATACCTTCAACAATATTTGCGTATGCTGACCCAAATCCCTTCATGCGGGCAAATGCTGCAAAGGATACATCCGGTAATTGTTGTCCTTGAAAAATGTCGATAGATCTTGGCAGTTTGTTGAGCAGCTGATTATTGAACCAATAATGAGGTGACATAGAATCCTTCACTATTTTGGTTGAAGATTTTTTTATCAATTGGCCAAGCAGATTGTTTCTCCCATGTAGCCATTGGGCACCCAAATCCAAGGAATAATCGGCAAAGCCCGCGAGTTTGGCTAGACGGCCGCCATATCTGTCACTGGCTTCCAATACCTGAACATCAACACCCTGAGATTTCAGGATAGTTGCGGCATAAAGTCCCGCCACACCGGCGCCTATGATTAAAACTTTCTCATCCATGGATTCATTACGCATGGTTTTTACAGATAGTTGATCAAAAATTTCAGAAGAAAGCAACCCTGTGCCCAAAGAGGCTATTCCAGTTTGAATTAAAAAATCACGGCGGTTCATGGTAAAGGAATTTATTTTAAGCTATTCAGGTATTCATCTGGGTTCAACACTGATAATTCGGAATCTTTAAAATCCCTGCCATTTCTGGTAATTATCATTAAAGATCTTTCTCATTTATATTTCTCATCGAGATAATCACGATATTCTTTTTTGTAATCAAAATCAGCTGGTAGATCAACCACACCACTCAGGCTCTTAACAAAAGGGGTAATGGATATCTTCTTATGATTTTCTTGTGGTTGTGAGATACTTTCGAGGTAAGATTCTATCATTTTAGAAAGGCTAACATTATGGCTTTTAGCAAAAATTTTCGCTCTCTCTATCACATCCTTGTTTAAGCTCAATGTTAACTTAGTCTTCTTCATAATTGTACAATTTAGAGATGTATAAATTTAACATATTTATGCATCTGACTAAATATAGTAAGAAAATAATAGTCAATTGTCAGTAAACAAAAAGCGAGTTCTCCCGCTAAAAAAGCAATCAATTATCTTTCACCTTCAACACCCACAATTCCACGGCTTCCTCTCCACGCCAATGCTGATTGCGTTGGGTCTTTTGAGAAGCTTCTTTGACGGATTTTTTGAAGCATCGCTCTAAGACAAAACGCCCACCAGATAGCAGTTCTTGTTCTATCGGATGTTCTTCCGTTACCCCTGTGATTTGGGCCAGATTAGAAAACAGGATAAGCAATTGACCACCTGGCAGCAGGCGCTGATGCGCAGCTGCAAAGAATTCGGGAAATAGCCGCTCGTTATAATAGATGGCTTCATCCAATTTATTGGATTCCTTGGAGGTTGGTAGCCAAGGTGGATTGAATATAATCAACTCGGTTGGCTTTACCCATTTACCAAACAAATTCCCAAAATCGAGCTCTATTTTTCTAGACAACTTGGTATCACCCATGGATTCGGTTAACCCGATGATCGCATTGGCATTAATATCTGTTCCAAAAACTTTTTGAAAACCATGCTGCACCAGCAGCAGGGAAAGGATACCACTTCCAACGCCTACATCGATAGCTGATTTTTTGGGGCCTTGGTAGCGCTTGAGCCAATTGTCAAACAAGGTTACATGCTCAAATCGGGTTGGAAAGTAGACTCCGTAATAGGGGTTGATTTTATTCCGCAAACCGGGGATTTGAATGCCGTTGGTATACCATTGCCAAGCACTGTTGAGACCTTGAACTTGAGGAAAGGGTAGAAAAAAATCGTTCAATTCAGGATACAATTTTGCCAACCAACCGATCTCGGGTGCTTTTTTTACATCAAGCTGATGCCCTTTTACACGAAGAAGGATGCGGTTGGACAGGTTTCTGTATTCTGTACGATACGTACGCTGTTCGAGAAAGGAGTGATTGGGCAGCGTCTTTTTGAGATGTGCGGATAATTCGCGAAGCAAGTCCAGTCCATTGCTGTAAAATTCCTCCACCAATACCTGCTTGCCTGACAGCAATGCCTGAATGGCTTCTTCCGTAGGAGTTTTTCGGGTGTAGGATAAAATCTCACCCTCCAATGCTATAGGTTCGGGTCTGTGTGCTTGTAAGGGTTGTTTTGCTTGCATGTCGTTTGAGCGCTTCCTACAAAGATTTAAAAAATTAGTGGCTGTTCCAATTTTTAAAAATAGGCCTTGATTATTTTAGGTTTTTCTTTAATCAAAAATCAAGAAGTCCAAAAGTTTGATGGTATGGTATATTTAGATCAAGAAATTGAAATTTCGGAGTAGTCTGCTGTTTTAACAAGTTGTAAATTTTTAAACTTTCACCATCTGAAGAAAGGTAAAATTCAATAGTTTTTTCACAGTCAGCTTGAGCAAACAGTTTTGTGTCGTTTGGAATTATATTTCTATTTGTAAGATCTATTTTACCATTTCTTTTTGCGTTGAAGGCGATTTTAGCAAATTCTCCTGTTCTTTTTGAATGATCTAAATTGAATGGAACTATTTGTAAGTTTCTTAAAGGAAGTTCATGAACATCACCACCAACACAATATTCAGCAATGCTGATAGTAGAAATCATCATTGTTATATCGTTCTGCAAAAAGTATCGAAAATATCCATCGGAATTTTTGAATAGAGGATCACTTTCATTAAGAAAACGAATAAAGAAACTTGTGTCAAGTAAAACAGCTTTATGCGTCATAACTGCCCCTAATTTCTTTTAACCATTTATCGGGGTCTACACTGTCAAGCCAAGTTTTTTTTGCTTTATCCCGAAGTCCTTTTAAATATATCTCATCATATTTTGGTTGATAATCAACCAATTCTATAAACTTTAAAGTAGAAGTATCAATCTCTCCTGTTTCTGAGTGTTGCTTACCCGTTGCTCTGATACCTACTGTCTTGTAGAGTATGTTTTCGTCATATTTCTCTAAAAAGCTAATTGGTGTCTGTATTCTAACTGTTCCAAGTTCTTTGGTGAAAACGTGAATATTTGCTTTATCCTTACCACCTGCATTTGTGACCTTGCCATAAAAATAAAATTCAGCTTCAGCCCAAATAACTTCAGTTCTGTAGTACCTTGTGCTTTTGTCAAATATCATCTCATTTGTATTATTTAGAGATGTTTTGATGCTAAAAACATAATTTCGTTTTGTAGCAATATGTTGAATATTTTCAAACGCTTTTGCAGTTCCTAAATCGAGAAAGTCAATATTTTGAACTTGGTTAACTTGGCCAATTATTGCATTAAAACCAATTATATGTTGAATTGAGGTTATAAATATATGCTTAACAGAACCTTCTTCTATTTTATAGCTGATAGTTGGTCTATCTCTTTTGTCACCTGGATAAAGCAAGTTTTCAGCATTTTCGAGAATAGAGATAATATCCCGAATATCGTAATTGTCGGGAGACAGGTCAAGATTTCCGTTTGAACCTGTTATTCTTATCTCTATGAAACCAACTTTTTCCATAATACAAAGGTACTATTTTTAAGAGTTGGTCAGTTAATTTTAATAACACTTTCTTGCGTATCTGTCATTACAAGATAAACAAATAGGGATGCCCCTCAAGGCATCCCTATTCAACTAAACCAACCAAACCTAAACTTATTATCTTGCAAATAGACCCAAAATCAAGTACGTAGTCAAATCAGTTGTACTGATGTCCTGTGTTGGGTCATGGACTACAAAGAAACCTTCATAGTTATTCACGATCTGATCAAATGACAGCATTGCTTGGTGTTCTACTACCGCAGTGGTGCCCTGAGGAGTAACCATGGCAGACAACACGTTGCTGTTTGGTGCCTCATTGTAAGGAGTGCCATTTGGTGTAGTGGCAGGATCAGCCGCATCATGGGCATGGATCATATACATTCTACCTGGTAGAGCATTGGTAAGCGTTACCGTGATTTTGGCCATCCCTCCCGCTTGCTCCTCTACTACCATTCGTGCAGTTAAGTTTCTTGGGTGCTCCCCAACATAGGCTGTCGCTGCGCCTACCAATTGTCCTTCATTGAAACTGTACTCAAAAGTTTGCGATCTAAGCATTGGCATATCATCCGAATCATTACAAGAAGCCATTAATACCAACATGGCCATTAAAGCCAGGATAGAAAGTGTTAAATTTTTCATATTGTTTTATTTTAAGTTCTTTGGAGGGATTTACGACCCTACCTACTGACTTGGATTGATTGGATTGGAAGATTTTTTGATTTTTTTAAAAAAGTGGCTAGAAAGGGGAATTGGAAGAGTGTGGTTTTTGATTTTGAAAAAATTATGAAAAGTGAGTGTTTATGGGGGTTATAAGTGCTATTTATTTTGCTGACTGGGATTTTATTTTAATTCAGTCTTAGTGTTTAACTTTATCTAAAAAATGGGTGAAAGGTTTCTAGGCAAAAAACTTTCCGCCTGTACTGAACTTTAATAAAAGCAGAAAGCTACATAGATAAACCCTCTTCTATACCAGCGTAGTCTAAATAGGTATCTAGATCAAAAAGATTAATTCCGTAATCCGACATTACTCCACCTCGGTTTAGCCTTTATATGTTGTTGTGTGCTGACCTTTGTTTGGTTATCGGATTGTTAGCTATTCAGACGTCAATGCCTTGGTTTTATTCAATTATTTTCCAATGTCCTGTTTTATCACTTCCAATACGTTCTATTTTTCCGTTATCTTTAAGGTCTTTAATTTTTCTTCTTACGGTGCTAAGGCTCATTTTTAAGCCTTCACTAATTTCTTTAGCTGTTATTTTGTTGTCTTGCTTAATTAATGAAAATACAGTGTCATTTACAGTGTCAATTTGAGGTTTTACAGTGTCATTTACAGTGTCAGCAAGAATGTGTAATTCCCGGTTTTTTAGAGAAAAATCTCCTTTGAGTAATAGGTTAGAAAGAAAAAGAGTTAAAAACTTTTCTGTCCTATAAATACCCCTTGACAAGTCTTCGTAATTCGCTCTTACCAACGCATTTCGAAAATACCAGGAGTGGTTGGCAAACAAGTCGTTGTTAACGTTTTTGAATCCTAATTTCCGCAAATATTTGATTAAGAATATAGCGGTTGTTCGTGTATTGCCTTCACCAAAAATGTGGATTTGCCACAAGTTTGAAATAAAGTGAGCTATGTGTTCTATAATTTCCTGTTCGCTTAGACCCTTGTAGCTAAATTTTCTTTCTTGCTCAAAGTCGTATTCTAAGGTTGCCCTTAAACTGTCAGCACTTGCATAAAGAACAGTTTCTCCATTTAGCACCCATTCTTTTTTTGTGATATTGTAATCACGGATTTTTCCCGCGAATTGGTAAATGCCTGTAAATAACCTATGATGAATTGTCAAATATTCAGCCGGTGAAAATGTAAAGGTTTGTTCACCCAGCATTTCAGCAATTCGTGCTGAAACTTTGTCGGCTTCTTCGGTTCTGTCTTCAGCTGTTTTGGTTGGGTGTTGTTCATAGTAACTTTCAATCCGCTTTTTTACTTCGTCAATAGTAATGTCGCCTTCAATATTTTGTTTGGCAGTTTCAATGAGATATTCAGAAGGTTTTAAACCGTCCACTTGTTGCAAGCCGATAGCCGTTTTCCAAACTTTTGCTTTCTCTACTTTATTCGGCTCGCCTTGTCTTAAATATTCATCAAAGTTTTCCATTCTCTATTTTACAAAGTTCGTTTTTTTCTCCTAGTTGTTTGTTGTCCAAATTAATGAAAATGTCAATGGAAATTTACTTTTTTCTGTCTTATACCGGTGTTGATCTCGTCAGTATAGTTGCCATCAACGGTAGACCCCCATCACACGGGGCAAACTGTGAAAAAACTCTTTCCTCTTTTTTAGTTCAGCTGTTTTTCAATCACTCTGATCTAGTGATTTAAGTGGACGTAAATTGTAAGATTTCAAACTTATTTCCTTGAATCCCATCCAAGGAATAGACCGGTTTCAAATGACCTTTTTTTAGAGGAAAAATATCAAAAGCAAGACACAAATCCTGTCCCGATTATCAGGAATTAGATTGAGCTAGGTTGGTTAACTCGGTTGGTGAGCCTGTCGAACCATGTTTAATCACGCGGAAGTGACGCTGTGCTCAACTTCGGCTTATCCCTTATATGTTATATCATTGTTATTTTTCAATTTCCTATTCCCGTCCGATTGATATGTTCGAGAAGAGCTCTTTCTAAATCCACAGAAGTTTTCCAAAATTTATCGTCCATTTCTTCAATGTCTTTTTGGAGTTGCTCTTCTGGAAACTTGTCAAATTCTTCTTGTCTGGCATCATGTCCTTTAGGTACTCCATTTGGAAAATAGGTTTGATTAAACTCTCTTAATTGATTGGCAACTGAATGAACGTTCAAATATTCCAGGTCTTCAATCGTATCCGAATTCTTATCAGCACCGTGGTTCATATAATGATCCCAAAGACCTCCAGTTATTAATGGTTCGATATTGAACCATATCCGCTGTTCTCTGGTCAATTTATCATAGTCGGAGTAGCCTAAATTAACTATTTTCTCCCATACTGATTGAGCTTCGTCTCTTGTCATTTATACTGTCTTTTTTTAACGTTTTGCGTGTATGTGCAGTGGCGGATTAGAAGCCTTTTCCCTTCAGTTTAGCACAAAGTTTTTAGAAGTAAAGACCTGCAATTTACCACTTCACCCGCTATTGCCACGTGCACACTGTTAGGACATCATGCTTCTTTTTCGTCCGCTGGTTAGTCGGTCGTTTTTGTCCAGCGTAGGTACAGACACACTCTTTCCCAAGCTTTGGTTTGAGCGTTGGCAGGTCCGGCTTGGCAAATGCTAAGCATTCACGAACACCATTGAAATTAAACAGACAATGAGTAATTGTGTCACTGCTGCGTGAGTTCATTAGTTCTGATTTTTTTTAAAATTCTCTGCTTGTTCAAAAATCTCAACATATACTTCATCTCTCTCTACGGGTGGATAGCCAAACTCGTCTAGCAATAGAATGAGTCCAACTTTTAAAGCAGCTTTTATGTCGTCACGTTTGTTCCAGTCAGGGAATTTGGCTTGTCCGTCAACAAGGTCTTTCACGGCTTTTGCCAGTTCAATCATTTTGTCGTCTGGATATTTGAAGTCGTATTTGATGCACAGCTCTTTTAGAATGTCGTAAAAGGCTTTCTCCTGAAAGTCAATTCCTAATTCGTCACCAGCCGAAAATTCTTTGTGAACCTCCCAAATCAAGTCTGTCAAGGCGTTTGCCATTTCTTCATAGACTTCACTTCTCAAAATGTCGTTGGCATCACGATTGTTGTATCGTTCAACTAAGGCTTGCATTTTCTTTGAAAAGTCAATGCCTTTTACCTTGTTTACTTTTCTGATTTCACCGATTACTTTAGCCAATAGTTGTTGGAGCAATTTGATTTTCGTGTTAGGTAATTTGATTTTCTCAATCTTAGCCAAATAGTCTTCATCAAAAATGTCTTGTTCGGTTTCTGCTTCGTCACCAAGTTTGAAAATTTCTTCTACTCCATCACTTTGTAATGCATCTTTTATCATCTCCCGAACTTTGGCATTCATCTGTGCCGTGTCGGGGGCATTGCCTTTGGTGAGTTTGAATACAATAGAACGAATTGCCAAATAAAAATGGGTATAATCTCTTTCGGTTTGGGTTAACTGTTCGCTTCCTGCACAAATATCATAAGCAGCTTTCAGTCGCTTCACCAAACCCATAAATCGGGTTTCAAGTTCTTTGGTTTGTTGCACATATTCCGCAGCTAAATTCAAAGTGTTTAATTGCTGAATGGTTGTGCCTTTGAAATAATTGGAACTGTCAAAGGTGTGAAACAGTTTAGCCAACAAGTCTAAATGATTTCTTACGATGATGATGGATTCGGCAATGTCTTCAAAATTGTCTTTATCGCCTTCGCTGTATTGCTTCAAGGCTAAATTCATTTGGTTTTTGATGCCGATATAATCTACAACTAAACCTTTGTTCTTTCCTTCAAACTTTCGGTTTACTCGTGAAATAGTCTGAATTAAATTGTGTCGTTGAATAGGTTTATCAATGTAAATACTATCCAAGAAAGGTACATCAAACCCAGTAAGCCACATATCTACCACTATGGCAATTTTGAAATTCGATTTTTCGTTTTTGAATTGTCGGTCTAATTCTTTGCGTTGCTCTTTTGTCCCTAACAAATCATACATTTCTTTCGGGTCGTCTTGTCCTCTGGTGGCAATGAGTTTGATTCGCTCAATGGGTTTGAGTTCTCTTTTGTCTTTGTCTGTTAGGATTGCACCTTCTTCTGATGCTCGTATTTCGTTCCATTCAGGTCTTAATTCTAAAATGTTTTTATACAACTCATAGGCAATTTCACGGGTGCTACACACAAACATCGCTTTGCCTTTAACAGTTGCACCCTCAGCAATTCTGTTTTCATAATGATTTACAAAGTCGTTGGCAACTTCCATCAATCGTTCAGGGTCGCCAATAATGGCATACATCTGTGCCATTTCTTTTTTGCTTTGCTCAATCTGATTTTCATTGCTTCCAATTTCAGCACACTTTGCATAGTATTGTTCAATCTCTTTGAGTTTAGAATTATTCAGCAATACTTTGGCAGCTCTGCCTTCATATACAATTCTAACTGTGATTTCATCTTTCACCGATTCTGTCATTGTGTATGCATCAACCACTTTTCCGAAAACATCAAGTGTTGCATCTATTGGCGTTCCTGTGAATCCGACAAATGTGGCATTGGGCAATGAATCGTGTAGATATTTTGCAAAACCATACGTTTTTGTAACGCCCTTTTCAGTCACTTTTACTTTTTGGTCAAGGTTTACTTGGCTTCTGTGTGCTTCGTCCGAAATACAAATCACATTGTTTCTGTCCGTGAGCAGTTCGGTATCTTCTGTAAACTTGTGAATGGTAGTTAAAAAAACGCCTCCACTTTGTCTGCCTTGAATTAGTTCTCTTAAATGTGCTCTGCTTTCAACGCTTACCACGGTATTGTCGCCAATAAAGTTTTTGGCATTGGTAAATTGCCCTGAAAGTTGGTCGTCTAAATCGGTTCTATCTGTAATCAATACAATAGTTGGGCTTTCAAAGTATTCGCTTTTCATTAAAAGCCTTGTCAGATAAAGCATGGTAAAACTCTTTCCGCAACCTGTAGCCCCAAAATAAGTTCCACCTTTTCCGTTTCCTTCGGGTTTTTGGGCTTTCTTGATATTGTCATACAATGCCCGTGCAGCATAGTATTGCGGATAGCGACAAACAAGTTTCTCGTTTTTCTTTGAGCTGTCAGGAATGTAAATGAAGTTGCGGATGATGTCTCGCAATCGGTTTTTATTGAACATTCCCTGAATGAGCGTAAACATTGAATCAATGCCATCTACATCCTTAGCAAGTCCAGCAACACG
>NZ_JBSZCK010000051.1:0-13549 GCF_054166905.1 Mongoliitalea sp.
ATTGCTACACAACTTGCCGCTCGACTTGCATGTATTAGGCCTGCCGCTAGCGTTCATCCTGAGCCAGGATCAAACTCTCCATTGTAAAGTTTTTTCCGACTTATATTCCTATAGTCATTTGTTTCCTATAAGATCTCAGGTTCTTGCTGTTTAATTTCTAATCTTTTTCGTCCAATACTTCAAAGAACTTCATGCATCTCTTTTGATGCCTCGTAAGTAGTCTAAACCACTCCTATTTCTACCGTAAATTTTTTCGCTGTTTTCCCGAACAGGATTGCAAAGGTAAGAAGAATATTTTGAATCCAAAGCAAAATTTTGAAAAATTTTATTTTGTTTTTCTCACTCTACATCTTGTCAACACAACTACTCCACACCGTCTTTCTCTCCGTTCCCCCCGTTTGGGAATGCAAAAGTGCAACTCTTTTCCGCAACCACAAAATATCAATCGAAAATAATTTAATCCCTGACTTAAATCAGCTGGAAATCAAGAGGAAAAATTTTTCAAAAACGAAATCCTGGACGCACTTCCCTTCTTCGATTATTTAAAATCTCTTGAATAAAATAGAACCGAAGCGAGAGTTCGTGGGCTCCACCGGTATTTTGCCAGCCCAAGCCTGATAAGGTAAAATCATAACTATAACCTACCTCCATACCATTTCCTAGGTCAAATCCCACCACAGCAATCAAGGATTCCTGATTAGGTAATTCATTGACCCTTGGAATCCCCCGATACCACAAACCAATAGATAAAGGCTCTAAAAATAATTCCGAACCAATTTCGAATTGTTGAAAAGGTCCACGCTGTTGGTAATGAAATGCAAATGCAAGTGATCGATCCTGCCTGGAGTTATTAAAATAATCATTGATACCACCTCTCTCCAAATCAAGTCGCATGCCTCCATGGGCACTCCACCGAATTGGTAAACGATCAATATTATCCAAAAAAGAAAGATTAGGCCTCGTAATCTGAAAAGAAGAAACTCCCAACCAAAACCGATGATTGTAAAACAAGAGTCCGGCAGCTAAATCAGCAAAACTTTTTTGTCTGTCATCTATCATCAAACCATTATCGCCAATCACTACCCCACGGTCAATATCTAATTGGGAACTCAAGATCACTTCATCAAAGGCAACTGCACGTACTGAATAATTTCCCATAACCCCAGCACTCAAAAAAGAGCGTTCCCCTAAGCGAACTTGATAAGCATAAGACAATCCCAATTCAAAATGCTGCAATTGTGTAAAGGTTTCTCGAAATCCGTTTACTAAAAAACCAACCCCTGAATTCTTTCCCTCCAAAAAGGTGTCACCAGATACAGCAAATGCCTGCACTGTTTGATCCAGGGCAGGCCATTGGTTTCTATAATTTAACCCTAATCGTGACACAGCTGCTGTTCCCGTAAAAGCTGGATTCAGATTTTGACCTGCAGCATAAAACTGGGAAAAAAGCACCTGCTGACTTTTTCCCTCATGTACCAATAGCACCAACAATATGATATATCCCAACAGCCTTCTCATCTGATCAATTTAAATTTACCAGTCTCCTCAAAGACCTCCCCATCAGCACTTCTAAATTGTACACTAAACACATAGGTGCCAGATGGAGCCTCTTCCCCATTGACTGTGCCATCCCAACCAATTCCATCTACACCAGAACCTTGATAAATCAGATTCCCCCAAAGATTAAATACTGATAGTTCAACAGAAACTATCCCTTTTGTCTTAGGGGTGAAAACGTTGTTCTGCGCTAAGCTAGGAGTAAATCCTGTAGGAATCATCACTCGATAACTTTGGGTAACCGCCACTACCTTAGTAAACACCTCTTGGCAACCCAATTCGTCCTCAACTGTCAGGGTCACCAGAAACTCTCCTCGTTGGCCAAACACATGCACAGGTGATGGGTTTTCACTTGTATTCCCATCTCCAAAATCCCATAGCCAACGAACAACATCTCCTATTGAACTTGCAATGAAACGAATGGGATCATCTATAAAAATCCCTCCTGCATCTTCTATCGACACCCCTGTTCCATCAATTTCAAATGTAAAAGTAGGATTCATTTCCACGGATTTAATCAAAACCTCAAGTTCTACGGATGGAGACCAACAATCCAAGTCTTTATTTTTTATCTGTACCTCATAGATACCAGCTATGGCAATAGATCCTAGGTCTTCATTAACTAAGAACTCTCCATCAAAACCTAATGCCCGATAATCAAAAACTGTATCGTCATAGCCAACTATATACTCCCTCAAATCAACCGTTCCTCCTATCTCACAGGCAATCCCCGGACTGTTGACCGTTAGAGAGGGAAAGTCAGGAATGGTGATTTCTATCACTTCAGACTCTGTCGGGCAATTTTTATCATTGAATGCAATCACCTTATAAAAACCTGCTTCAGAAGCGGCAAATGTTGCTTCAGCCGCCCCATCAATCAAAACATCGTTAAAATACCATTCAAACTCCACATAGGTATCATCTCCCTGAGCTAGTAGCAGCAAGGTATCTCCCTCACAAATTCGTGCTTGTTCAATAGGTAATCTTGTCGATTCCTGCACAATTTGAATTTGGGCAGGTGATTCTTGAATCAACAAACGGATAGAATTTCCAGCGGAAGTTTTTCCATAACTATCGGTGATGGTATAAAAAATCTCCACTGTTTCATCCACGAAACCAGGATTAGGAAAAAAGGTAAAACCGCCTCCTAATTCATCTGCCGTAAATGTTCCTTGAGGAATGACCAATACACGGTTTTCTGGTCTGCACCTACCTTGAGAACAAACATCTTCTTCTTCCGCTCGAATCTCATCCAATGTTCTATAGAACTGAACACAACGAATCGTAGAATCATCATTAGGAAGCACAACAACATTTTCACTAATGGTATACGTATTTTCGCGACCTTCACAAGATGCTTGGTCATCAATGTCAATAGCTGTAGGGTTTTCTAATCCATCTTGATCTGATACTTCCACTTGCAAATCGCGGATTTCATGAATATTGGTAGAGCCTCCAGTAGATGCTGCAAAACCAATTTTTAAATTACGTGGCGCAGGAAAATTATAAGGCTGATCAACCAAAACAGGAACAGTTCTGGGCTGATTGGGAATGGTGGTTACTAAAAATTCCACATTTAATAAATACCCTGTTCCCGAAGTGTTTGGAGATAAATCAATGAATACTTTTCGGTATCCTACTTGATTCGGATTGGTCACTCGCTGCGTACCGGGCCCTCCAGAGGATAAGTTAAAACGATTAGCAGCAGGCAGTAACAAAGGTGAACCAACACCAACTTGAGGTGATGATTGGGTGACTACTCCTCCTATTCCTTGGTAGCCTGAAAATTGATTGCCAGCACCTCGTAAATAGACAGCGTTTGGAAAAAGATCATTCCCATTGTTACTAAAGCCACCTACCTTGCCCTCGGCCACACTAGCGAAATTCCCAAATGCGTCGATTCCGATCCCTAAATAAGCACGAGACAATCCGGGTTCGTTATTTCTTGGAGCATATCCTAAAGAGCCTCCAAATCCTCCAGGAGAAAAAACAGGTGTATCTCCATCAAACAAGAAAACTGAGAATCCATCCGCTCCATCACCTCCGTACATAAAAAACTCAAAAGAGGTTTTAATTCCAAAAGCGGAAGGAAATGGTATATCTATATAAACAAATCCACTTTGAAACTGCTGCGCATCCGTCAATCGAAGAACACCATCAACAATCCGTGCACTTCCTCCGAGAATAGTAGATGATTGAATGGTCCCACTACCAAAATCTTCACAATAAGGAAATCCAATTTGCGCTTGAACTTTGCTTGAAAATCCGACAATAAGGCTAATTGTAACAACTAAAATAAAAAAAGGAATATACCTCCCCACAATCTTTTTTTCTTTAAAGAAAGGGATTTCAACTAAAAAAACAAAGGCCCCTCTGATAAAGGAGCCTTATTATTATCTTAAAATCGTCTGTGTCCGATCAGGACCTACTGAGACTAACTTAATTGGAACTTCCAATGCTTCCTCCAAATAGGTTACATAATCTTTCAATTCCACAGGAAACTCTTCATAAGCCTGTACATTTCTTAAATCCGTATTCCAGCCTTTCACGGTTTTATATACTGGCTCTACTTCCTGATCATTCAATTCGTAGGAAAGTTTATCCACCATGCTACCATCAGGCAACTTGTAATGTGTACATATTTTGATTTCTTCAAAAATATTCAGCACATCTGCTTTCATCATAAATAATTGAGTCACCCCATTAATCATGATGGAATATCTCAACGCAGGTAAATCAATCCAACCACATCTTCTAGGTCTTCCCGTAGTCGATCCAAATTCATTCCCTTCCTTGCGCATAGCCTCACCATCTCCATCAAATAACTCGGTAGGAAATGGCCCACTTCCAACACGGGTACAATACGCTTTAAAAATACCAAATACTTCTCCAATCTTGGAAGGCGCCACTCCTAGACCTGTACAGGCACCCGCAGCCATGGTATTGCTAGATGTCACAAATGGGTAGCTACCAAAATCAATATCCAATAAAGAACCTTGGGCACCTTCTGCCAAAACTGACTTACCTTCTTTGAGATAGGCATTTACTTCATATTCACTATCGACGAGATTGAGCGTTTTGAAAAACTCTACAGCATCGAAAAACACCTTTTCCAACTCTGCCAATGGACTGATATCAAAGTCATAAAAACCTAAAATGCCTTTATGCTTCTCTACCAAGGCTTGGTACTTCTCCATGAAATCAGGAGACATAATATCACCTACCCGTAAAGCTACTCTACCGATTTTATCCTGATACGTAGGTCCAATTCCTTTCAAAGTTGAACCGATTTTTTTATCACCTTTGGATTTTTCGTAAGCAGCATCCAACAATTTATGTGTAGGAATGATAATAGTTGCTTTTTTGGAGATAAATAAGTTAGAGCGAAATGAGATATTGAATTTATGAAGACCCTCGATTTCCTTTTTCAGAATAACTGGATCTAATACTACACCATTGCCAATGATATTGGTAATATTATCTCTAAAAATACCCGATGGAATCTGATGCAACACGTGCTTGATACCATCAAACTCTAAGGTGTGGCCAGCATTTGGACCACCTTGAAATCTTGCAACCACCTGATATTGTGGAGCCAATACATCCACAACCTTTCCTTTTCCCTCGTCCCCCCACTGCAAGCCTAATAGAACATCCATCTTCATGATTTTTTATGCAAAGAGATTAAGCCGTGAAATTTGGAATAAGGTTAATGAATTGCAAGAAAAAGCGTTTATTTATTATAAATTATAAATCAGTGTAGATGTATGGTGCTTCACTCGCTTCAAAAATCAATACTGACAAAATAATAATTGAGATAGTTTTCATTATCCTGGTTTTTAGCTTTAAAAAACAACCGATCTGCATACGCAAAAAAGAATGTACTAAGATTTGCATTAATTTCGGTGAGATTTACCTCTCCTACTTTCTCAAATGATTGATCGAAAATCTCTAAATTCACTTGCTCAATTTCTTCAATTTTTGACTGAGGAGACTTTACCAACCTACAAAAACCCTTGCCATTGGGCAGCTTCTCAAAATTCCCAAAAGCCACATCTTGATCCCATTCGCCCATAATTTTCATTACCTCCATGAAATCTTTTCTATCTCCACCCTTTAAGTTTTCCGGTATTTCTATTCTCGCAGTTTTACTCAAAGGAAACAACGATGAGGAAAAACTTTTATTGGAGACTTCAAAGGTATTCAGGTCAATCAGCACAAATTCACTACTATAATTATAAGAAATCACTAATTGATCCCTGTAGACATAAATAAACGGCATATTATTTTTTGAAATCCCTTCATGCCGAACCTCATTTTTCCGAATCAGTTCAGTGTCTGCCCACATGGGTAATTCTGAAAATTCCCCATTACTCAAATCAAAAGAGACTAGTTTAAATTCCTTGGTCTGAAAGTTTTCTGTAAAAAAAAACAGTTTCTCCCGCCTTTGATCATATCCCCTGAAAAAGTGATCCAAATAAAAGCTAACCCCATGATTTAAGCCAAAAAATACACTTCCATCAAATAGAGATGAATTTATGAGCCTTTGGTTAACAATATCTGAATAACCATCTTGATCAATCATGATGTTCTTAGCATTGAATAAAACCAGTCCAAATGAAGTCCTGACAATATTTGAGAGTCCCTCAACTTTTCTTGGCCCATCATTCTTTAAAAAATTCCCAGCTATCACTTTCAAGCTATCTCCATCAAAATACAAGGTATCTATAGCATTCCTAATCATATTGAAGGAAAGCATTGTGGTGTCATCCAAAAAAGTGGAGTATGGAAATGGGTAAGCAGAAGTCAAGTCTGTATCTGCGTAATAAACTCTGATTTCCTGACTCACCTCAACAAAAATCTCCTGTCCTTCAACCGGTTTTTCTGAAGAACAGGAGATTAATAAAGTGAAAAATAAGAAGGATAACGCAACAAATTGTAAATATTTCTTCACTACGCTATTTTACTTTTTGCCTCTTCTATGGATTCAAAAACTGTAAAGATATTATTCAGCTTGGTGATAATCAGCAATTTTTTCACATGCTCAGAAGGAGAACAGAGGTAGACTTCCCCGCCTGCATTTCTCATTTTTGTCAGCATGGTAATTAAAAGCCCAATGCCACTAGAACTGATGTATCTGATATCAGAAAGATCGATAATAAAGTTTTTGATATCATCATTGACAGCGTCCGAAACAAACTCAACCAATTTGGGGCCTACTTCATCTCCGATCAGATCACCGGAAAGGTTCAAAAGATGCCACTGAGTTTCTTTCGCTAAATCGTACGTTAGTTTCATACTTGAGGTCTATGTTCACAATTAGATTTTTGGCAATTCCCATACAAAATAAGGGAATGATGGAGAACTTTAAAGTCCAGAACTTCTCCTACGGTATTCTGAATGTTTTGGATGCGCGGATCGCAAAATTCCAGGACTTGATTACAGTCTACGCAGATTAGATGGTCATGCTGCTTGTATCCATACGATTTTTCGAATTGTGCCAAATTTTGTCCAAACTGATGCTTGGTAACCAAATCACAGGCTACTAGCAAGTCTAATGTGTTGTACACAGTGGCTCTACTGACACGGTAATTCTTATTTTTCATACTGATGTAAAGAGATTCTACATCAAAATGACCAGTTCTACCATAAATTTCTTCCAAAATTGCATATCGCTCCGGTGTTTTCCGAAGCTTTTGATTCTCCAGATAAGCAGTAAAAATCTTTTTTACCTCTTCATAGAGTTCCACATTTAGCGCCATGATCCAATGTTTTTTGCAAATATAACGCTTCTAATTTAGAAATGATTCAAATAAGCCTAAATCAATCAAATCTAGTGACCTTAATTATCCCTTCTACTTTGTCCAGATTTCCAATAAGTTTATCCAAATGTTGCGTACTATTCACATACAATTTAATTGTGCCCTCGAAAACCCCACTATCAGAATCTACAGTAATCGAACGCATGTTTACCTTAAGTTCATTGGAGATAACTTTGGTGACATCATTAATCAAACCTACCCTATCAGTTCCAACAATTTTTAACCCAGCTAAGAATGCTATTTCCTGTTGAGAAGTCCATTTGGCTTTAATGACTCGATTGCCGTGATTGGACAACAACTCCAAAGCATTTGGACAGGATGTTCTATGAATTTTAATTCCTTCATTAATGGTCACAAAACCAAACACATCATCTCCTGGAATAGGATTGCAGCACTTGGCCAAAACATAATCCACCACATCCATGTCCTCCCCAATTAAGAGTTGATCATGCTCGGGACCTTTGATACTTTTTAGCTCTTTGGTAAAGGTAGACTCATCTTTAACCTTTTCTGTAGATGGTTTTCCTTTTTGTTTTTTCTGCTCCTTAAAATCTTTGAAACCTTTGATAAGCGTGGAATCAATTGCCCCCTTCCCCACTTTGTAATAAAACTCATTCGGTGTCTTCGTCTCAAAGTATGCACGTAACTGTTCTATAACTTCGGAATTGAAATCCATCTTCATTTGCTTCAGCTTACGCTGTACAATCTCTTTCCCATCCATGATGGTAGATTTTTTCTCATCCCTTAAAGCATCCTTGATTTTGGCCTTGGCCCTAGAGGTGACGACTACATTTAACCAGTCTTCGGTTGGTTTCTGTTTGTTGGAAGTGAGTATTTCTACTTGATCACCATTTTTGAGTTTATGGTTGATAGGCACTAAGCGGTTATTTACTTTAGCACCAATACACTTTGCACCAACCTCGGTATGAATTTCAAAAGCAAAATCTAAGGCGGTTGCTCCAAATGGCATGACTCGAAGATCCCCTTTAGGAGTGAACACGAATACTTCATCATGAAATAAATTTCCGCGGAAATCATCCATAAACTCAATTGCAGAGCCATCATTAGATTCTAATAATGTTCTCACTTGCGTAATCCAAGCATCCAATCCTGACTTAGACTTTTGGCTGGCAGTTTCTTTATCCTTGTATTTCCAGTGAGCTGCATAACCTCGTTCTGCAATTTCATCCATGCGGACAGTTCTAATCTGTACTTCCACCCATTGACCCGTGTTACTCATGACCGTGGTATGAAGGGACTCATAGCCATTGGCACGAGGTGTGCTTATCCAATCTCTCAATCGATCAGGGTTTGGTCTGTAAAAATCAGTTACTATCGAATATACTTGCCAACAATCAGGCTTCTCCATATCCTCATCAGAATCCAAAATGATCCTGATAGCAAACAAATCATATACCTCCTCAAAAGGAATATTTTGAGTTTTCATTTTAGTATAAATGGAATGTACTGATTTCGGTCTGCCTTTAATTGTAAATTTAAAACCCTGTGCTATCAATTCCTCCTCAATAGGGGCAATAAAACTTTTGATGAATTTATTTCGAGACAGCCTCGTCTCATTGATTTTCTCTACAATAAAATCATAGGTATCGGAATCTGTATATTTCAAATGCAAATCCTCCAACTCTGACTTGATTGCATAGAGACCCAATCTGTGCGCCAAAGGAGCATACAAATACATCGTCTCAGAAGCTATCTTCAACTGCTTATGCCTTGGCATGCTATCCAAGGTTCGCATATTATTTAATCGATCTGCGAGTTTGATAAGTATTACACGAACATCATCAGAGAGCGTTAGCAACATTTTTCGGAAGTTCTCTGCTTGTTGAGAAGATCCATATTCAAAAACACCTGAGATTTTGGTCAATCCATCGATAATTGTCGCTACCTTATGTCCAAACTCCCGTTCAATATCTTCCAATTCCCAATCGGTATCTTCCACTACATCGTGAAGCAAAGCCGCAACAATACTTGTAGTACCAAGGCCAATTTCTTCAACGCACACAAGTGCCACCTCAAGGGGATGATAAATATAAGGCTCCCCTGATTTTCTCCGCATTTCTTTGTGAGCATCACTCGCAACATTGAATGCCTTCTTTATAACCTTAGCATCACCATCTTTCAACAAAGGCTTTGCCGTCCTCAAAAGTTTGCGATAGCGCTTGAGAATTTCTTTTCTTTCTACTTCAAGATCTACTTGTATCATATACTCGAATATATAGCTATTCTAGAATTGGAAATCATCAGCAAAGAAAAAATAAAAAAAATTGTATTTTTTTATTCTCCTCATTTGCAAGTTAAATTTTCCTTACTACTTTTGCATCCACATTTAAGCGGATGTGGCGAAATTGGTAGACGCACTAGACTTAGGATCTAGCGCCGCGAGGCATGGGGGTTCGAGTCCCTCCATCCGCACACAACAACCCTCAATCACGGTTCCAATTCTGGCCCAGCAATGGAGTCCGAATCTGAGAAAAGAGATTGAGGGTTTTTACATATTATCTACTTTAAAATTTAGAAGCCTTGGAAATTACACTAGACAAGCAATCAGCAAATCAAGCTTCAGTTAAAATTAAGCTAAATGAAGCAGATTATCAACCAAAGGTTGATGCTAAACTTAAGGAATATGCCAGAAAAGCAACCATCAAAGGCTTCAGACCTGGCAAAGCTCCTATAGGAATGATCAAAAAAATGTATGGTACTTCTGTTATGGTAGAAGAAATCAACGATTTGTTATCCAAGTCTTTGAATGACTACTTGAAGTCTCAAACATTCAGAATCCTCGGTGATCCACTTCCTGTAATTGAAGATGCCGATAAAATTGACTGGAAAACTCAAAAAGAATTCGAATTCGAATATAGAATCGGATTTGTAGATCAAGTAACCGTTGACTTGTCTGCTCCAATCGACGTGAAAGAATACCAAGTAGAAATGGGTGAAGCAGAAGTAAATGATGCGATCACAAATTTACGAAGACAATATGGTCAAATGACCAACCCTGAAGAGAGTCAAGCTAATGACTTTATTTATGGTGACTTTAAAAATGAATCGGGTAGCATCGAAAAAACATTCTCTCTCCCGCTTTCTAAAGTAACTGAAAAGGAATTGAAAAACTTTATTGGACTGAAAAAAGGTGATGTTTTAACCTTCAATCCAAGCAAAGCTATTTCAGAAGATGTTGCCACTGTCTTAGGCATCACTGCAGAGGAAGTGGAGCAGTTAGGCAAAGCTTGTACATTTACTGTACAAAATATCAACAGAACTGAAGATGCTGAAATGAATCAAGAGTTTTTTGACAAACTTTTTGGACCAGGTCAAATCGAGTCTGAGGAGCAGTTTGTTGAAAAAGTAAAAGCCATTCTAGCTGAAAACTACAATAAAGAGATCAAAGTATATGCTGAAGAAAAAATTAAAGATCAGTTAGTAGCCAATGCTAATATAGATCTTCCAGAAGCATTTTTGAAAGAGTGGTTGCTAAAAGCAAATGAAGGCAAAGTTACTAGCGAGCAAGTTGAGCAGGAATATCCAATCTATGCCAAACAGCTTTCTTGGACCATTGTCTCCAATGAAATTGCGAAAGCCAACGAAATTAAAGCAGAGCATGCTGATGTAATTGAGAAAACCAAAGACATGATCAGAGAACAGTTTGCATCTTCTGGCCTTGGTGCTCAACTAGAAGACAGCATGGAAATGTTTGTAGATAATTATTTACAAGGCAATGAAGGTCAGAACTATATGCAGATGATCACATCTGTTCAGAATGATAAAGTTTTGGCTTTTGTCAAAGAAAAGATGAACATTCAACAGGAAGTAGTTTCCGTGGAGAAATTCAAAGAGCTCTTAGAAAACTAATTCAGGTTTAAAATCGTTAAGATAAAAAGTCCTTCTTTAAGGGCTTTTTTTATTTTTGTATCACACAAACGAAGTAATATATGTTCAACAAAGACGAATTCAGAAAATACGCAGTACATTCCAGAGGAATTAGCGGTAATGCTTTTGACCAATACAGCACGCACATTGAAAGTATGACGCGTTCAGTAATTGAAGAGCGCCCAACAAACTTTAGAGAAATCGATGTATTCTCCCGTTTGATCATGGATAGAATCATTTTCTTGGGTACTGGCGTAGATGACTTTATCGCAAATATCATCACAGCTCAATTACTATTTTTGGAATCAACCGATCCTAAAAAAGACGTATTGCTTTACATCAACAGTCCGGGTGGTTCCGTGACTGCTGGTTTGGGCATTTATGACACCATGCAATACATCAATCCAGATGTAGCTACCATCTGTACGGGTATAGCTGCCTCCATGGGAGCTGTGTTGTTGGCAGGCGGAGCGAAAAATAAGCGTTCAGCTTTACAACATTCCAGAGTAATGATTCATCAGCCATCCGGTGGAATGCAAGGTCAATCTAAGGAT
This sequence comes from Mongoliitalea sp., assembly GCF_054166905.1. Lineage (NCBI taxonomy): Bacteria > Pseudomonadati > Bacteroidota > Cytophagia > Cytophagales > Cyclobacteriaceae > Mongoliitalea > Mongoliitalea sp. Next base: position 11,822 of record NZ_JBSZCK010000051.1, read on the forward strand.
ATGGAAATTTCCTTAAAATTGATCCTTTCTATGAAGGAAGAGTTGTATCAGATTTTAGCAGATCATTCAGGCAAAACTTTCGAAGAAATCGAGAGAGATTCTGACAGAGATTACTGGATGAAGGCACCTGAGGCAAAAGAGTACGGTCTAATTGATGAAGTACTGATCAGAAAAAGATAATCATGGCACAAGTTACCTGTTCTTTTTGCGGCAGAAATAAAAAAGATGTAGAGTTGATGGTTTCGGGTATTTCTGCCCACATCTGCAACTTCTGCATTGATCAAGCGCACCAAATCCTCGGAGAAGAGGACAAAAACAAGAAGACCGCAAAAAGTCCTAAATTCAAACTTAAGAAGCCAAAAGAACTGACTGAATACCTTAACCAGTATGTAATCGGTCAATTAGAAGCTAAGAAAGTTTTAACGGTAGCCGTATACAATCACTACAAGCGACTACAGCAAAAAACCTCAGAAGAAGACGAAATCAAAATTGAAAAATCCAATATCATCATGGTGGGTGATACAGGTACAGGTAAAACCTACTTGGCCAAAACCCTAGCCAGAACGTTGGAAGTTCCTTTTTGTATCGCGGATGCTACTGTATTGACTGAGGCTGGCTATGTAGGCGAAGACGTAGAAAGTATTTTGACACGTCTATTACAAGCTGCCGATTACAACGTAGAAGCTGCGGAAAGAGGCATCGTTTACATAGATGAGATTGATAAAATTGCCCGTAAATCTGACAATCCATCCATTACACGCGATGTATCTGGAGAAGGTGTACAGCAAGCTTTATTGAAATTATTGGAAGGCACTGTCGTAAATGTTCCGCCACAAGGAGGAAGAAAGCATCCCGACCAAAAGATGATCGCTGTTAACACAGAAAACATTCTATTTATCTGTGGTGGAGCTTTTGATGGGATCGGTAGACATATTGCCAAGCGAATGAACACACAGCCATTAGGCTTCAATAAAGTTGTAGAAGGCAAGAATGTTGACCGAGCTAATTTATTACAATACGTCACTGCTCAGGACTTGAAATCTTTCGGATTGATTCCGGAATTGATCGGTAGACTACCAGTAGTGACTCATTTAGATCCATTGGATCGTTCGGCCTTGAAAAGTATCCTCACAGAACCAAAGAATGCCTTAACCAAACAGTATATCAAGTTAATGGCCATGGAGAATGTCGAGTTGATATTTGATGAATCTGGCATAGATTATATTGTAGATAAAGCAGTGGAGTATAATTTGGGTGCACGGGGTCTACGTTCCATTTGCGAGGCTATCATCACAGATGCTATGTACGAACTTCCATCTGATGAATCTGTCAAAGAACTCATCATCGATGCCAAATATGCCCAAGAGCAATTTGATAAATCAAAATTCAAAAAGTTGCAAGTGGCTTAAAGATAAAAACCTCTCTATTAGGGAGGTTTTTTTGTTTTTAATGATTGGTGCTTGGTGATTGAGAAGAAAGGAGAAAGGTTAAAAGAGAATGGTGAAAGGAAGAGTGAACAGTTGGCAGTGAACAATGAACCACCACTTCATCATTCAAAATTCGGCGTTCATCATTCGACATTTCAAAACTATCAAAAAAATAGCTTCCCTGCCTCCGCGGACTCTGCGAAAAACTTTGGGCACTCTGCGGTTAAAAGATCTCCGTATGGGTTTCACGCAAAGTCGCAATGGCTCAAAATTTTAGTAAAAGAACCATCTCCTCTACTTC